>CP107216.1:1283750-1646875 GCA_025757645.1 Clostridiales bacterium | reverse complement strand
TTCATCGTCTCCCATAGTGGGGCGTAGGTGATCATGCCCATGCCTCCTCACTGTCCGATATTTCGTACTTTTCCTTCTTATTATATTGTCCTAATGTTAACTTGACCATTCCCAAGTATGGGGTACAGCGCATTCGGGCCTCATAAAAAGCGTAAATACCGGACGACTCTGCCGGTGACCTGCGAGCAGATCACTGCGACTTTGAGGGCGTTTTGCAAGCGCGTAAAGAAGCAATGAAAATACGATCCCCTCTGATTCTGACGGAATCAGAGGGGGATCGTTTATCTCAAATGTGGATCAATTCATGTAAAAACCGCTGTTTGGCCTCCTGAAGATAAGTGCGGCTGATCGGAATGCCAGATCCGCTGTCCATGGTGAAATGGTTGCTGCCGATCGCCTGCACATGTTTGAGATTTACCCAGCAGCTCTGGTGGCAGCGGACGAAATGGCCGGACCCGCTGATCAGCGTTTCGGGTGATTCCTGCGTCAGGAAAACGCCCTGCTGCGTAATCACTTTTGTCTTGCGCAGATTACGCTCCAGATACAGTACATCCTGCAGCGCGATCACGTGCGTGCTGCCATCTTTCTGCGCCGTGATCTGCACAGAACGATCGCCCAGCGCGGTCAGGGCTTGATGCAGCGCAGGGCCGATCCGCTGGTGGAGCTGCGACTTTAGGATAAAGTAGATATGTTCGGTTTCGTATACCTCTGTTGCATAGCTGAGGTAGCTGCTGAGGAAAATGATCTGGCAGAAGGGCGCGTACTGCTTCATGCTTTGCGCCAAACGGATGCCATCCTGTTCCGGCATGCAGATATCCAGCAGGGCAATGTGCGGCTGACAGTCGGTTTTGCGCAGGTGTTCCAGCAACAGTGTGGGATCGCGGAAATCGGAGATGTCTGCAGGTGTAGATCCGAGTGTGTCCCGAATACCTTTAACGATTTCTTTACAGCAAAGCGCATCATCGTCACACACAACTATTTTCAGCATAAATTGCATTACCTTCTTTTGCCTGGCCCAGCTTCAGAAATACGGACACGGAATAATTACCATTTCCTGTTTCGCTCATACAGCTGCCCTGGTACTTTTCTGCGACTGACTTCAAGATCTGCATTCCCACGCCGCGCTCCAGCTCTGGAATGCGGCGCTGTTTGCGTCCCTCCGGTTCAGGTACAGCGGGATTGGATTCCGTAATGACCAGATACCCCCTTTCAATGTGCGCATTCAGCTCGATTTTGGGATTTTCGAGCTTTGCGCACGCCTCGACGGCGTTATCCATGAGATTGCCGAACACGATGACAAGGTCCGTGTTCGAGACCGGCAGCTCGACCGGCAGAATAATGTGCGTCTCAACAGTGATCCCTTGTGCCTTTGCCTCCTGAACGCGGCCATAGAGGAAGGCGTCAATGACCGGGTTGTCGCACTGCCCGAGTTGTGAACTGCGCTGATTCTCGGCCAGAAATTGCCCGGCGTACTCCGTTGCCTCCTGCTGCTGACCGTTTTCAAGCAGATACCGGATCGTATTGACGTGGTGCAGAATGTCGTGCCGGATGCGGCGGTTAGCCTCGTACTGCGAAGTCAGGGCTGTATAGTGGCTCAGCTGCATGGTCGATCGGACCTGGAAGCCGGATGATCTGAGCCGCTTTGTGGATGCCGGCAGCGTCGGCTCCTGGGCGCTGGACGCGATGAAGGACGCCGTTGCGATCAACGCGATCTCCGGCGTCCCGGTCGACGGCCGCCTGTACATCCAGCCGGCCAGAAACGCGACACGCGCGGAGGCTGCAAAGATCCTGATGATGTTCCATGAGACGATGACCAAGTAATTCCAAGTATGCGGATGCACCCTGTGAATCTCACGGGGTGCATCTTTTTGCCGGACGGGAAACATTTTTCTTTCTTTTTGCCGCTGCGCGTGGTACACTATACTGTACAATTTTATCGGGAGGTATTTTTCTATGCCGGAAAATTATATTACTTGCCAGGATGAAAAGGGCAGCATCAATATCTCTGAGGACGTCGTTGCCGCCATGGTGCGCGCAGCGATCACGGAAGTGGACGGCGTCGCCGGTGTTGCGACCTCTACCGGTACGGAGCTGGCCGAGCTGCTCGGCATCAAGTCTGCCGCCAAAGGCATCAAGGTGCAGATCGTCGACGGCACGATGACGGTCGATACGATCATTACGGTGCGCTATGGCTGCAGCGTCGTGGCGGTCGCAAAGGCCGTGCAGGAATCGGTCACGAGCGCGGTCGAGTCCATGACCGGCATGGGCAAGCCCATTGTGAACGTGCATGTGTCCGGTGTGGCCTTCGACAAATAAAGAAAAGCAGGAGTAATCACTATGACAAGAACGGTTGCGCGTGAGATCGCGATCCAGCTCAGCTTTGCCGCGCAGCTCGCCGGGGACGATGCCCGCGAGACGGCGGATACTTTCTTCAGCCGCGAGTATTTTGCGACGCTGGCGGAGGAAGACCCGCTGTTTCTGGAATATCCGGACGAGAAGCAGCTCGATTATATCCGCCGGCTGACCGGTTTGGTCTATGACCATATGTACGAGCTCAACCACATGATCGAAAAATATGCCCGCGGCTGGCGGCTGGAGCGCATTTCCCGTGTTGCCGCGGCGATCATGCGCTGCGCCATGTGCGAGATCCTCTATATGGACGACGTACCGAATGCCGCCGCGATCAATGAGGCGGTGGAACTGGCCAAGGGCTATGAAGAGCCGGAGACGGTGGCGTTTATCAACGGCGTGCTCGGCAGCTTTGTGCGCGGCGAGGTCGAGCCGGAGGCCGAAGCGGAAGAAGCATCCGCTGAAGCGCCGGCCGATGAACCGGAGCAGACGCCCGAGAACGGCGCCGAAGCCTGACATGGCGCGTACATCCTTTACCGTAACGGAGCTCAACGCCCACATCAAGCAGCTGCTGGATGCGGATGCGCTACTCGGTAATGTCTGTGTGACGGGGGAACTGTCCAACTACAAGGTCTACCCGTCCGGGCACCATTATTTCACGCTCAAGGATGCCGAGAGCAGCCTGCGGTGCGTGATGTTTCGCAGCAGCGCGCAGTCGCTGCGCTTTCGCCCGGCGAGCGGAATGAGCGTTGCGGCCATCGGCCGCATCGCGGTCTATCCGCGCGACGGGGCATATCAGCTCTACTGTACGCGGCTCATTCCGGGCGGTGTGGGCGACTTGTATGCCGCCTACGAGCAGCTCAAGGAGCAGCTGCAGAAGGAGGGCCTGTTTGACCGCGCGCACAAAAAGCCACTGCCGCTGTTTCCGCAGCGGATCGCTGTCATCACGTCGGCGGCGGGTGCGGCCGTGCGCGATATCATCCGCGTGCTCGGTAAGCGCTGGCCGGCCAGCGAGGTCGTGCTGCTGCCCGTGCGCGTGCAGGGGACGGAGGCACCGGCGGAGATCGCCGGAGCGATCCGGTATGCCAACCGCTATCGGGTCGGCGACCTCATCATCACCGGCCGCGGCGGCGGTTCGATCGAGGATCTGTGGGCGTTCAATGACGAGCGTGTCGCGCGGGCGATCTACGATTCGGATATCCCGGTCATTTCCGCCGTCGGGCACGAGCCGGATGTGACGATCTCGGACTTTGTGGCCGATTTGCGCGCCGCGACACCGTCGAATGCGGCGGAGCTGGCCGTGCCGAACGCGGAGGACATCCGCGAGACGCTGCGCGGGTATGATATCCGCATGGTGCAGGCGATGCGCAAGCAGATGGCACAGCGCCGGTCCGCACTGGACAATCTGGCCGGCCGCCGTGTGCTGCAGTCTCCGGCGGCTTATTTCGATCTCCGGCGCGTGGAGCTGGACTATACCCGCAGCCGCCTGACGGCGGCGGGGGAGCGCTGGCTCGCCGCGCGCAGACATGGTTTTGCGCAGTATGCGGCGGCGCTGGACGCGATGAGCCCGTTGAAGGTGCTTGCCCGCGGCTACGCTGTGGCGACGGATGCCGACGGCACGGTGCTCCGCTCGGCGGCAAAGGTGCAGCCGGGCGATCCGGTTCGTGTACAGCTTCAGGACGGTGCATTGCACTGCACCGTAAACAACAGGGAGGATGCCCATGGCAAAACAGAAACTGACCTTTGAAGCGTCCATGCAGCGGCTGGATGAGATCGTCAAGCAGCTGGAAAAGGGCGATGTGCCGCTCGATGCGTCGCTGGCGCTGTTTGAGGAAGGATCGCGCCTGCTTGCGGCCTGCAATGAAATGCTGGACACGGCGGAACAGAAGGTCGTGCAGCTCAAAAAAGGGAGCGACGGCGCGCCTGTCGAGCTCCCGTTTGAAACTGAGGAATAACGTATGGATTATCAGACACAGTATCAGGAATACAAAGCGCTCGCCGATGCGGCGCTCAATACCTATTTTGCGGACACGACCGTGTCCTATCATCGTCTGCTGGAGGCGATGCACTATAGCCTGACCGCCGGCGGCAAACGCCTGCGTCCGGTGCTGGTGCTCGCGTTCTGCGCAGCCTGCGGTGGGGATGTGCGCGCGGCGCTGCCAGTTGCGTGTGCGGTCGAGATGGTGCATACTTATTCGCTCATCCACGACGATCTGCCGTGCATGGATAACGATGATCTGCGCCGCGGCAAGCCGACGAACCACGTGGTCTATGGCGAGTGCACGGCGACGCTGGCGGGCGACGCCCTGCAGGCGGAGGCATTCCACACGATCCTTTCGACGGAGCTGCCGGCGGATGTGCGCGCCGAGTGCGCGCGCCTGCTCGCCGAGGCTGCCGGTGAAAACGGCATCTGCGGCGGTCAGCAGCTAGATATGGAAGGTGAGGGCAAGGTCCTCACAAAAGAGGAACTGATGGATATCAACGACCGCAAAACGTCGGCGATGATCCACGCCGCATGCCTCATGGGCGTGACCTGCGGCGGCGGAAACGCGCAGCAGCGCGCGGCCGCGGCGCAGTATGCCAAGGCGCTTGGTCTGGCGTTTCAGATCCGCGATGACATGCTCGATGTCATCAGTACGGAGGCGGAACTCGGCAAGCCCATCGGCTCGGATGCGCGCGAGGGGAAGAACACCTTCATGGCGCTCTATGGTCTGGAGCGCTGCGGCGCCTATGTGCACGAGCTGTCCGAGCAAGCGGCAGCAGCTGTGGACAGTGTGTTTGCGGACAGCGCATTTTTGCAGCAGCTCGCCCGCTCGCTGGCAGATCGGAAAAACTGAATCCATAAAAACACCGGACTTCCGGTGAAATTGCGAAAAGTGTCGGCTTACTCTTGTAAAGTCCGGCACTTTTTGTTATAGTATACTTTGTATTATTATACGTGAGGTATTCTGTTTTGAGTATATTAGAGCGAATCCATTCACCGGCCGACCTGAAGGCGCTGCCGGCGGAAGAAATTCCGGCACTGTGTGCGGAACTTCGTTCTTTTCTGGTCGAGAATCTTGCGAAAACCGGCGGGCATCTGGCGTCGAATCTCGGCGCAGTGGAGCTCACGGTTGCGATTGACCGGGTATATAGCACCGAAAAGGACCGACTCGTGTTCGACGTCGGTCATCAGAGCTATGTGCACAAGATCCTGACCGGACGGCGCGAAGCGTTTTCCACGCTGCGGCAGTTCGGCGGCATTGCCGGGTTTCCGAAGCCGGATGAGAGCGTGCACGATGCGTTTGTGGCCGGCCACGCCTCCACGTCGATCTCCGTCGCGCTGGGCATGGCCCGGGCGCGTACACTCACGGGGGCGGACTATGACGTCATCGCCCTCATCGGTGACGGCGCATTGACCGGCGGCCTGGCATACGAGGGCCTGTCGGATGCCGGGCAGAGCGGCGAGCCGATGGTCATCGTGCTCAATGATAACGGCATGTCCATCAACAAAAACGTCGGCGGCATGGCAACGCTGCTGTCCAAGCAGCGCGTGAAGCCGAGCTATCTGCACTTCAAGCAGTTTTACCGCAATACCGTCGGCAAGGCGCGCGGACTGTATAAGGTGCTGCACCATGTGAAGGAACATGTGAAGGATCTTGTCCTGCCGAACAACATGTTCGACGATATGGGCTTTTACTACATCGGTCCGGTGGACGGGCACGATGAGCAGCAGCTGGAAAAGATGCTGCGCTGGGCGCGTGACCTGCGCCAGCCGGTGCTGCTGCATGTGGTGACGCAAAAGGGTAAGGGCATCTCCTACACGGAGCAGGCGCCGGAGAAATACCACGGCGTCAGCTCGTTCGATCCCGTGACCGGGGCGCTGCCTGCGCCGAAGCCGGACTTTTCGCACGTGTTCGGCGAGACGCTCTCGCAGCTGGCGGATGAAGATCCGACGGTCGTCGCCATCACGGCGGCCATGCAGACCGGCACGGGCCTGACGACCTTTGCCGAGCGGCATCCGGATCGCCTCTACGATGTCGGCATCGCGGAAGGGCACGCGATCACGATGGCCAGCGGCATGGCCAAGCAGGGGCTCAAGCCCGTCGCGGCGATCTACTCGAGTTTTTTGCAGCGCGCGTATGATATGCTCATCCACGACACATCCCTGCAGCGGCTGCATCTGGTGCTCGGCGTCGACCGTGCCGGCATCGTCGGCAATGACGGCGATACGCACAACGGCTGCTTTGACATCAGTTATCTGAGCTCCGTGCCGTATATGCGCATCCTCTGCCCGGCAAGCTTCGCCGAGCTGCGCGCGATGCTGCGCAAAGCGGTGCTGGAGCTGAGCGGCCCAGTCGCCTTGCGCTATCCGCGCGGCGGCGAGGGCGCATATCAGGACTGCCATCCGGAACCGGTCACGGTTTTGCGTGAGGGCAATGATCTGACGATCCTGACCTACGGCATAGTCATCAACGATGTGCTGCAGGCGGCGGATCTGCTTGCGCAGCAGGGCATTTCGGCAGAAGTCGTCAAGCTGGCGCAGGTCGCGCCGCTGGAGTTGGCGCCGGTGCTTGCGTCCCTGCACAAGACGGGGCGTCTGCTGGCGGTCGAGGATGTGTGCGCTGCCAACTGTATCGGCGAGCAGGTGCTCTCTGCTGCCGGGCAGGCCGGTATGGCGCTGAAGGCCGCGCGGCTGCTCAATCTTGGCAATGGCATCATCCCGCACGGAGCGCCGAATGTGCTCAAATCGGCATACGGTCTGGATGCCCGGGCGATCGCTGCCGCTGCGCAGGCGATGCGCTCCGGCGAGAAAGAGGGGAACGGCGTATGAAGAAGGTACGACTCGACCAGCTCGTCTTTGATCAGGGCCTGAGCGAGAGCCGCGAGCGCGCGAAGGCGATCATTATGAGCGGCGTTGTCTATGTCAACGGCCAGCGCGCGGACAAGCCCGGCGCGCAGGTCGCGCCCGATGCGAAGATCGAGGTGCGCGGCAACACGCTGCCCTATGTCAGCCGCGGCGGTTTTAAATTGGAAAAAGCGCTCAAAGTGTTTCCGATCGATCCCACCGGCCTGACGTGTATCGACTGCGGTGCCTCGACCGGCGGATTTACGGATGTGCTGCTGCAAAACGGTGCGGCAAAGGTCTACGCCGTCGATGTCGGCTACGGCCAGCTGGCGTGGAGCCTGCGCAACGATCCGCGCGTGATCTCCATGGAGCGCACGAACGTGCGCTATATCACAGCCGAGCAGATCCCGGAACCGCTGGATCTCGCGGTCATGGATCTGTCATTCATCTCCGTGAAGCTCATTCTGCCGGCGGTCTGTCCACTGCTGAAGGACGATGCTGCGGTCGTCTGTCTCATCAAGCCGCAGTTTGAAGCCGGGCGTGAAGAGGTCGGCAAAAAAGGCGTTGTCCGTGACCCGAAGGTGCATCTGGAGGTGCTCGAGAGCTTTCTGGACTTTGTGCCCGGCACGGGCTTTACCGTCATGGGGCTGGACTATTCGCCCATCAAAGGGCCGGAGGGCAACATTGAGTACCTTGGCTACCTGCGCAAGGGAACACATCCCGCGCCGGAGCTCGATCCGGCGGCCATTGTGGAGCAGTCGCACAGTGCGCTGGCCCACGGAAAAGAGAGCGGCATATGAAACACATCGTCATTGCGGCCAATCCATACCGGGACAGCGGCCTGCAAAAAGCGCTGACGGTTTACCGTATGCTCACGGAGCACGGCCATCGGGTGGTCATGTCACCGGTATTTGCGCCGAAGGCCTACCTGCCGGGAGATGTCCTGGTGCGGCCGCTGGAGGCCGCCGCGCACGATGCTGCGCTCATCATCGTCATGGGCGGCGATGGGACGATCCTGCATGTTGCAGTCACACTGCGTGACCATCCGATCCCAATCATCGGTGTGAATTTCGGCGGCAAGGGATTTCTGGCCGGCCTAGAGGACGACGAGCTGGATATGCTGCTCGAGATCGCGGATGGGCAGTATACGGTCAGCCGACGCATGATGCTCGATGTGGAGCTCGTGCGCAATGAGCGGATCATCTGCACGCAGTCGGTGCTCAACGACGTGGTCATCCACGGCGGTCATGTGGACTGCATCGGCGTGACCGCTTATGGCGACGGCGTGCCCATCACGCGCTTCAACGGCGACGGCATCATTGTCGCCACGCCGACTGGTTCCACGGCCTATTCCATGTCGGCCGGCGGCCCGCTCGTCGAGCCGGAAAACGAGAATATCATCATGACGCCCATCTGCGCGCACAGTCTGGCCGGAAAGTCCTTTGTGCTTGCGCCCGGGCGGCAGATCACGATCGTGCCGGAGCGCATTCATGACCGGCCGGCCATCCTCGTGGCGGACGGCGGCGACAGCATCGCGCTCATCCGCGGCGATCAGATCCGCATCCGCAGATCGGACAATTACACGCTGCTGGCCGATACCGGCATCCGCAGCTTTTATGAGACGGCTTTTGGCAAGCTGACAGACAGACTGTGAGGAGGGACGACGTGAAATCCACCCGACAAAACATCATTTTGCAGATCATTGCAGAGCAGGAGATCGAGACGCAAAACCAGCTCATGGATGTGCTGGCGCAGCGCGGCGTTCCGAGCACGCAGGCGACGCTGTCGCGCGACATTAAGGAGCTGCACCTGACGAAGACGCTCGCGCCGAGCGGGAAATACCGTTACGCCGCACCGGCGGCGGACGAATTTCCCGGCTACGATGAGCGCCTGAAGAAAATTTTCCGGGAATGTGTGACGTCGTATGCCGAGGCGCAGAACATCATCGTCATCAAGACGCTGCCGGGCCTCGCCTCGGCTGCATGCTCCGCGCTCGACAGTATGCGCATCGACACGCTCGTCGGCACGCTTGCGGGCGACGACACGGCATTTCTGCTCATGAAGGACAATACGTCCGCCGATGAGTTTTTCCACGAGATCGAAAAGCTGCTTTGAGGACACCGCAGGAGGTGAAGCGCTTTGCTGCGAGAACTGCATATTGAAAACGTCGCGGTCATCGAGCGGGCGGATCTGGAGCTCGGCCCCGGCCTGAACATCCTGACCGGCGAGACGGGCGCGGGCAAATCCATCCTTGTGGACGCCATGCACGCGATCCTCGGCGCGCGCGCCTCGCGCGAGCTCGTGCGCACCGGCGCCGAAAAGGCGGTCGTCTGCGCGACGTTCGATCCTGACCCGTGCCGGGACTGGTGCGAGGAAAACGAGATCGAGTGCGACGATGAGCTCATCATCCGCCGCCAGATCACGGCCGAGGGCAAGACGTCCTGCCGCGTCTGCGGCGTCCCGGTCACAACGGCGCAGCTGCGCACACTGGGCGCGCTGCTGCTCGATATCCACGGCCAGAACGACGGGCAGCACCTGCTCGATGAGCGGGAGCACCTGCGCAATCTGGACCGATTTGGCCAGTTAGACCCGGAGCTCGCGCGCTATCGCGAGCAGTACCAGGCCTATCAGGCGCTGTGCAAGGAGCGTGACACGCTCTCGACTTATGAAAATGAAAAAGAACTGCTGACCGAAAGCCTCCGCCGCCAGATCGAAGAGCTGGAGCGCGCGGAGCTCAAGGCCGGGGAAGAGGCGGAGCTCACGGAGCGCAGCGACCTGCTGCGCAACTTTGAAAAGCTCTCGGAAGCGGTCGATCAGGCGTATGACCTGCTGGCCGGCCGCGACGATTCCGCCGCTGCGCTGGCCGGAGAAGCCCTGTCGGAGATCGAGCGGGCCGCCAACTACGCGGGCGAGCTCGCGCCTTTGCCGGAGGCCGTCAAGGGCGCGGTCTTCACGCTGCAGGACGCGGCGGAGACGCTGCGCGACTTCCGCGACGGGCTGGATTTTTCCGACGAGGAATTTGACCGCATCGAAACGCGCCTGTCGCTGCTCCGGCGTCTGGAGCGGAAATACAATACGGATGAGGCGGGGCTGATCGACACGCTTGAAGCGGCCCGGACCCGGCTCGACCAGATCGAATACGCAGGCGACCGGCTGCAGAAGCTCGAATCGATGATCCAAAAGCAGGCGGAGCAGACGCGCGCAGCGGCGGCGGAACTGACGCAGGCGCGCCGGACTGCCGCCGCCGCGCTCGAGCGGCAGGTCGAGCGTGAACTGCGCGAGCTGTCCATGCCGTCCGTGCGCTTTCACGTGGAGATCACACCGCTCGGCGGTACGCCCGGATTTCAGAGTACAGGCGCGGACAATGTGCGTTTTTTGATCTCGGCAAATGCCGGAGAGGCGCTTGGGCGCATCAGTAAGATCGCTTCCGGCGGTGAGCTCTCGCGCATCATGCTGGCGCTCAAAAACGTGTTCGCTGAACGCGATGACGTGCCCTCCATGGTCTTTGACGAGGTGGATGCCGGTGTTTCCGGCGTGGCCGCTCAGCGTGTCGGTGAAAAGCTCGGTAAGCTCTCTATGGTCAAGCAGGTCATCTGCATCACGCATCTGCCGCAGATCGCGGCTATGGCCGATCAGCATTACCTGATCGAAAAACGCGAGCAGGACGGACGTACCCGCACGACGGTGCAGCTGCTCGACAGTGACGGCCGCCAGCGCGAGATCGCGCGGCTCTACGGAGGCGATCACATCACACCGCTGACACTGGCCAGCGCGGCAGAGCAGCTCGCTTCCGCCGATGCCTATAAACAATCGCTTAAGAAAGGTGAGAGAGAACCATGAGTATTCAGGAATCCGCCATTGCTTATCACGACAACGGCTTTAACTGCGCGCAGAGCGTGCTCGCAGCGCTGCAGGAAGAGACCGGCCTGGACGAAAGCACGGCAAAGCGTGTCGCGGCCGGCTTCGGCGGCGGTGTGCGCTGCGGTGAGATCTGCGGCAGTATCACCGGCGCCGTGATGGCGTTCGGCCTTGCGGCCGATCAGGCGACTGCCACGGCCATGACCAAGCAGATGACGCAGAGCTTCCGCGCCGAGTTTGGCTGCCTGCGCTGCCAGGAGCTCGTGGCGAAAAACGGTGGCAAGGGCCACTGCGCCCATATGATTGCTTGGGGCGCACAGCGCGCCGAGGAGATCCTCGCAGAGAACAAAGTGAAAGAATAACGCGCAAGGAGAGAAAACGATGACACTGTATGATGAACTGATCGCCCGCGGCCTGATCGCGCAGGTGACCAACGAGGAAGAGATTAAAAACATGATCAACAACGGCAAAGCCACGTTCTACATTGGCTTTGACTGCACGGCGGACTCGCTGCATGTCGGTCACTTCATGGCGCTGTGCCTGATGAAGCGTCTGCAGATGGCCGGGAATAAGCCCATCGCCCTCATCGGCGACGGTACGACGCTCATCGGCGACCCCTCCGGCCGCACCGATATGCGCCAGATGCTTACTGAGGAGACCATCAAACACAATGCCGAGTGCTTCAAGCGTCAGATGGAGCGCTTCATCGACTTCTCGGACGGCAAGGCGCTCATGCTCTACAATTCCGAGTGGCTCAAGCCGCTCAACTACATTGAGCTCCTGCGCGAGGTCGGAGCATGCTTCTCTGTGAACAACATGCTGCGTGCTGAGTGCTACAAGCAGCGCATGGAAAAGGGCCTGAGCTTCCTGGAGTTCAACTACATGATCATGCAGAGCTACGACTTCTACTATATGTTCCAGCACTACGGCTGCAACATGCAGTTCGGCGGCAACGACCAGTGGTCGAACATGCTCGGCGGCACGGAGCTCATCCGTCGTAAGCTCGGCAAAGATGCACACGCTATGACGATTACGCTCCTGCTCAATTCCGAGGGCAAAAAGATGGGCAAGACCGCCAAGGGCGCCGTCTGGCTCGACCCGAATAAGACCACGCCCTTTGAGTTCTACCAGTACTGGCGCAACGTTGACGATGCCGATGTGCTCAAGTGCATCCGTATGCTGACATTCCTGCCGCTCGAGGAGATCGACAAGATGGACAGCTGGCAGGGTGAGCAGCTCAACAAAGCCAAGGAGATCCTTGCCTACGAGCTCACGAAGATGGTACACGGCGAGGCGGAGGCCGATCAGGCGCAGGCAGCTGCCAAGGCAGTGTTCGGCGGCTCCGGCGAGGGCGTGCCGACGGTGGAGATCACGAAAGAAGACGGCAATGACATCCTCAGCCTGCTCGTCAAGAGCGGTCTGTGTGCATCTAAGTCCGATGCGCGCCGCAATGTGCAGCAGGGCGGCGTGACTGCTAACGACAGCAAGGTCACCGATATTGCCAAGACCTTTACCGAGGCAGAGCTGAGGGACGGCGTTGTGCTCAAACGCGGCAAGAAGAATTTCCGTAAGATGCTGCTGAAGTAACCAAATATCCGACAGATTGATCGTGCCCCGCCGTTTCTGGCGGGGCACTTTTGTTAACGTTGCCGAAATGTGTAAATTTTTATCCGAACACTTGAAAAAAGCAGGTTAGAGTGGTATAACTTGAAATTGAAAGTTAGCTGCATCTAACAGAAATTCGAGCAAGCTAACCAGACCGCAATTCTGCGGATCAAATTACATGGAGGTAAATCGTTATGAGCATGGAAAAATTGGGAGCATTTGTTGGCGGCGCGCTGTTTGCAACAGTCGGGGCAAAGATTCTTGCAAGTAAAGATGCCCAGAAGGTATACGTTTATACGACGGCAGCGGCCCTGCGCGAAAAGGATGATGTCATGGCGGTTGTAACGAACGTCAAGGAGATCGCGGGTGACGTTCTGGCCGGTGCCAAGGCGTTCAATGAAAAGCGCGCGGCCGAACAGGCCGAGGTCATTGAGGATACGGCGGAGAAGGCTGAGTAAGTATGAAATGCACAATCCTGCATGAAACCCGGGGCCGTATGCGCGTGCATACAATGCAGGGTGCCATGTCGCTGCAGCAGGCGGACATTCTGGAGGCATACCTGAATCGGGTCTCCGGCGTCACAAAAGCGACAGTCTATGACCGCACCGGCGACGCCGTGATCTGCTACGACGGGCCGCGGGAAACGGTTACAAAGGCGCTCTCGTCCTTTGCCTATGCCAAGGAGCAGGCGCTCGCGCCGGAGCACAGCAGCCGCGCCCTGAATCGTGATTTTGAGGACAAGCTTGTCGCATCGCTGTGCTGGCGCGGCATCAAGCAGCTGTTCGTTCCGAGCTCGGTGCGCACGCTGATCACGGTCGCGCGTTCCGTGCCGTATATCAAGGCCGGTATGACGTGCCTGATGCACAGGAAGATCCAGGTGCCGGTGCTGGACGCAACGGCGATCACCGTTTCGATGCTGCGCAAGGACTTCAAGACGGCAAGCTCGATCATGTTCCTGCTGGGCATTGGCGACATTCTCGACGAGTGGACGCACAAGAAGTCCGTTGCCGATCTCGCACAGACCATGTCCCTGAATGTGGACAAGGTCTGGAAAGAGACAGACGCCGGCTCCGTACTTGTGCCGGTGGCAGACGTTCAGGTCGGCGACCGGATCGTGATCCATACCGGCAACGTGATCCCGCTTGACGGCAAGGTCGTTTCCGGCGAGGCGATGGTCAATCAGGCTTCCATCACGGGCGAGCCGCTGGCCGTCCGCAAAGCGGAGGGCGGCTATGTCTACGCCGGTACCGTCGTCGAAGAGGGCGACTGCACCATCTGCGTGGAAAAGAGCGCCGGCAGCGGCCGCTACGACCGTATCATCCGCATGATCGAGGAGTCGGAAAAGCTCAAGTCCGCAACGGAGGATCACGCATCGCACCTTGCCGATCAGCTCGTTCCGTACAGTCTGGGTGCAACGGCGCTGGTCTGGCTCCTGACCGGGAACATGACCAAGGCGCTGGCCGTGCTGATGGTCGATTTCTCCTGCGCGCTCAAGCTCTCGATGCCGATCGCGGTGCTCTCTGCCATGAAGGAGGCCAGTGACTATCACCTGTCCGTCAAGGGCGGGCGGTTCCTTGAGGCCGTGTCCGATGCGAGCACGATCGTCTTCGATAAGACCGGCACGCTCACGCGCGCCGAGCCGAAAGTTGCACAGATCGTGACCTTCGGCGGCAATGATGAGGCGGACATGCTGCGTCTGGCTGCCTGCCTGGAGGAGCATTATCCGCACTCCATGGCCAAAGCGGTCGTCGCGGAGGCGGCGCGCCGCGGTCTGCGCCACGAGGAGCGTCATTCGTGCGTGGAGTATCTGGTCGCGCACGGCATTTCCAGCAGCGTCGACGGACAGAAGGTCGTCATCGGCAGCCACCACTTTGTCTTTGAGGATGAGCACTGCGTCATCCCGGCAGGGGAGCAGGCCAAATTCGATGCTCTTCCGGATACGTATTCGCACCTGTATCTTGCTGTTTCAGGTGTGCTGGCAGCGGTTATCTGCATCGAAGACCCGCTGCGGCCGGAAGCGGCCGATGTCATCCGTGGCCTGCGGGAGCTCGGCGTGACCAAGCTGGTCATGATGACCGGCGACAATGAAAAGACCGCCCGCGCGGTCGCGGAAGCGGTCGGTGTGGATGCCTATTTCGCCGAAGTCCTTCCCGAGGACAAGGCCGCCTTTATTCAGGCGGAGCACGCGGCCGGACGCAAGGTCATTATGCTTGGCGACGGGGTGAACGATTCCCCGGCGCTCTCCGAGGCCGATGCCGGCGTCGCCATCAGTGACGGCGCGGCCATCGCACGCGAAGTGGCCGATATTACAGTCGGCGCCGATGATCTGTACGCCCTGCTGACGCTCAAACGCCTGAGTGACGCACTCATGGAGCGCATTCACAGCAACTACCGCAAGATCATCAGCTTCAACTTCCTGCTGATCTGCCTGGGTGTGGCCGGTGTTCTGCCGCCTGCGACCTCTGCGCTGCTGCACAACGCCTCCACGCTGGTCATCAGCCTCAAGAGCATGACCAAGCTGTTGGCGTGATCTTCTGCGAATCGCAAATAAAAAAGCCTGGCGAACGATGGTTCGTCAGGCTTTTTTGCGCTTGGCTCACGCCTCGGCCGGGGCCGGGAGCTTGCAGACGTCGATCCACTCAAGGGCGTTGGAATATTTGTAGAGCTCGTCCAGATTCAGCTCGATCGCGCTCGACGGGCTGCCGACGGCGGGGAACACCGTCTCAAACCGCTGCAGCGACACGTCCAGATACACCGGGATGCCTTCCTTGCAGCCGAACGGGCACACGCCGCCGACCGGATGGCCCACCAGCTCCAGCACCTCGTCGGCCGAGAGCATCTTGGCCTTCATGTGGAATTTTTCCTTGAATTTATGGTTATCAATGCGCGCATCGCCGGCGGCGAGGATCAACATGCAGCCGTCCGCCGTTTTGAACGACAGCGTTTTTGCGATCCGCGCACCCTCAACACCAAGAGCCTTTGCCGCCAGATCAACGGTCGCACTCGAGACCGTGAACTCCTGCACACGGTCCTCCATACCAAACTGCCGGAAATACGCTCTTCCTGCTTCGATAGACATGTGCTTCACTCCTATTCTTTGAAGTATCTGAAGCACATGATAGCGCAGGCGGCGGCGTTCGTCAAGCCGCGATTTTTTGCCGACGGTACTTGCAGGATAACCGTAACAGGTGTATAATAACTTAGTTATAGAAATGCGGATCGTGTCCGGCTTGCCGGATATCCATAGATCGGAGTGGCATCCATGACAAAACTTGCACCTTCCATTCTCTCGGCGGACTTCTGCACGCTTGGCGAGGACATTCGCCAGATTGAGGCCGGCGGTGCGGACTATGTCCACATTGACGTGATGGACGGCATTTTTGTGCCGAATATCTCGATCGGCATTCCGGTCGTGAAGTCCGTGCGTAGGTATACGCAGATGTTTCTGGATGTGCATCTCATGATCGACCGGCCGCATCGCTATGTCGGCGCGTTTTGCGATGCCGGTGCGGACCTGGTCGTGTTCCATGTCGAGGCGGACGAGCCGCAGGACATTTTCGCCGCGATCGAGGATGTGAAGGCGCACGGCAAAAAGGTCGGCCTTGCCATTAAGCCGAAGACGCCGGAGAGCGTGCTCATTCCGTATCTGCCGCTGCTGGATCTGGCGCTGGTCATGACGGTGGAGCCCGGCTTCGGCGGACAGCGCTTCATGGCCGATCAGCTGCCGAAGATCGCAGCGCTGCACGAGCGCATCCTGCAGGTCAATCCTGCGTGCGAGCTGGAGGTGGACGGCGGCATCGACCCGGAGACATCCCCGCTCGTAAAGCAAGCAGGCGCCAACGTGCTTGTGGCCGGCAGTGCCGTGTTTCGCCGGTGTGACCGCGCGGCCGCCATCGCCGCCATCCGCAATGCTTGATTCAGGACGGTATTCCCATGTCATTTTTTCCGAATGCACTTGAAAACCTCATCGACCAGTTCGCCGCGCTGCCCGGTGTCGGGCGCAAGAGCGCGCAGCGGCTGGCGTTTCATGTTCTGTCCCTCCCGGAAGAGGAGGCGCTGAAGTTTGCCGCGGCCATTGTGGACGCCAAGAAAAACATCCACTGCTGCAGCATCTGCCAGAATCTCACCGATCAGGAGACGTGCACCATCTGCGCCTCTCCGAAGCGCGACCAGAGCACCATCTGCGTCGTGGCACAGCCGCGCGATGTGCTCTCGTTTGAGCGTAGCCGCGAGTATAACGGCGTCTATCACGTCCTGCACGGCGTGCTGTCGCCGATGAATCACATTGGCCCGGACGATATCCGGATCCAGGAGCTGGTCAAGCGTGTGGCTGCCGGCGGGATCACGGAGGTCATCATGGCCACCAACCCCGACACGGAAGGTGAGGCGACTGCGATGTACATCGCGCGCCTGCTCAAGCCGTTTGACGTGAAGATCACACGTCTGGCTTACGGCATTCCGGTCGGCTCCAATCTGGAATATGCGGACGATGCCACGCTCCTGCGGGCGCTGGCCGGCCGAATGGAAATGTAACAGGTTTGACGGCTCGGATTTCTGGGAATACTCTGGTTATCCGCCGCCGCGGGCAATGCATTTCGTACATATTTTTCGAAAAATCAACCAGCTTCCGGGGGAGCAGTCTGCCCGAAAGCGAACGTAAAGGAGATACGAATGGCATCCAAATTGAAAATCATCCCGCTCGGCGGGCTCGGTGAGATCGGCAAGAACCTCACCGTTTACGAGTATGGCAAGGATATGTTCCTTGTCGACTGCGGCATGGGCTTTCCGGATCAGGACCTCTACGGCGTTGACATGGTCATCCCGGACATCAGCTACCTGAAGGCCAACAAAAACCGCATCCGCGGCATGGTCATCACGCACGGACACGAGGACCACATTGGCGCGATCCCGTATGTGCTCAAGCAGCTTGACATGCCGATCTATGCAACGCCTCTGACGGCGGCGATCATTGAGCTCAAGCTCGAAGAGCATGACCTGCTTTACCATACGCAGATCTTCACGAAAAAGCCGGGCGATAAGTTTAAGCTCGGCTGCTTCGAGGTGGAGTTCATCCATACGAACCACAGCATTGCCGATTCCGTTGCGCTGGCGATCAAAACGCCGATCGGCACCGTCATCCACACGGGTGACTTCAAGATCGACCTCACGCCCATTCAGGGCGGCATGATCGACCTGCCGCGTCTCGGCCAGCTCGGCAACGAGGGCGTGCTCGCGCTGCTGTCGGACTCCACGAACGTGGAGCGTCCCGGCTACTGCGCCTCGGAAGCGCGCGTGATCGACTGCTTTGATGAGCTCTTTAAGGACTGTAACAAGCGCATCATCGTCACGACGTTTGCGTCCAATGTCCATCGCCTGCAGCAGATTATCAACGTGGCGGCAAAGTATAAGCGCAAGGTCGGCATCACCGGCCGCAGCATGGAAAACATCATGCGCGTTGCGACGGAGCTCGGCTATGTGGACATTCCGGACGGCGTCATGATGGACATGTCGCAGATCGGCAGCCTGCCGCGCAGCAAGACCGTTATCGTCTGCACCGGCAGCCAGGGTGAGCCGATGTCTGCGCTGCACCGTATGGCGTTTTCCGAGCACAAACAGGTCACGATCGACGCCGGCGACCGCATCATCATCTCTGCCTCGGCCATTCCGGGCAACGAGATCACGATCAGCCGCGTCATTGACGAGCTGTTTCAGAAGGGCGCGGAGGTCATCTATGACCGCAACACGCCGCTGCACGTCTCCGGTCATGCCTGCCAGGAGGAGCTGAAGATGATGCTCGCGCTGACGAAGCCGCGTTACTTTATCCCCGTGCACGGCGAGTATCGGATGCTGTGCAAGCATGCCGAGATCGGCAAACTCATGGGCGTGGAGCCGAAGAACGTGCTCGTGGCTAAAAACGGCGAAGTGATCGAGATCACCAAGCGCAGTATGCGCGCGACGAGCAATGTCCCAGCGGGCGATGTGTATATCGACGGCACCGGCATCGGTGACGTCGGCAGCGCCGTGCTGCGCGACCGCCGTCATCTGGCCGAGGACGGCATCGTGATGGCCATCATCACGCTCTCGTCCGAAAACGGCAAGCCGGTCGCTGATCCTGAGATCATTACCCGCGGCTTTGTGTATGTCAAAGAGGCGGAGGCACTCATGGGCGAGCTCAAGCGTGTCGTGAATGAAAGCCTTGCCAGCTGCGAGCGGCAGAAACAGCACGACTGGGCGACCATCAAGGGCCGCGTGAAGTCGAACATCAGCGGCTATCTGTATAAGACCACGCGCCGCAGCCCCATGGTGCTGCCCGTGATCATTGAAGTCTGAGCAGGGGAGTGCGCCATGAAGATCCAGATCTGGGGCAAATCCAAATGCTTTGACACGAAAAAGGCCGAGCGCTATTTTAAGGAGCGCCGCATCCCGTACCAGGCCATTGACCTGCTGCGCTATGGGATGAGCCGCGGCGAACTGACGAGCGTGAAAAATGCTGTCGGGCTGGATACCATGCTCAATCCCAAGGCGGCGGACTACGCGCTTGTGCAGCACCTGGCCTATGAGCAGGACAAGATCGAGCGGCTGCTCGAAGATCCGTCCCTGTTGCAGACGCCCATCGTCCGCAACGGCCGGCAGGCCACCGTCGGCTATTGCCCGGATGTGTGGAAGACGTGGGAATAAAAACGGGAAAAAGCCCGATATGGCGCTGGCCATATCGGGCTTTTTGCTTTGTTTTTAATGCTTTGCCTGCTCTTCGCGGATCGCATCGCGCATCCGCTCCAGACCGGTCTGAATGATCGCGCGCGGCATCGCAAGATTCAGGCGCACATAGCCTTTTGCGTTGCCGACGAAGAGAGAATCCCCGCCCTCGAGCAGAACGCCCGCCTTGTTGGCGAAGAAGTCCGGTAGGTCCGCCACGTCCGGCAGGCAGCGCGACAGATCGACCCACGCCAGATACGTCGCCTCCGGAATGTACATGACCGCCTCCGGCAGCTCCTGGGACAGAAACGCCTTGACGAATGCGAAGTTTTCGTCCAAATACTGCTTTAGTGCTTCATGCCACGCTCCACCGCGCGAATAGGCCGCCTGCGCCGCCGTCAGCGACATGGGGTTGACCATGCCGAACAGCTTGTCGCGCTCCTGAAAACGGGCGCGCAGCGCCGGATCGCGGATGATGATATTGGAAAACGCAAGCCCCGCCATGTTAAAGGTCTTGGTAGGCGCCATGCAGGTGATGAGCTTGGGATAGCGATCCATGACCTTTGCCATCGGGATGTGGCGGCGGCCGCAGCGGATCAGGTCACAGTGGATCTCGTCGGACACCACCCAGAGGTTATACTTTTCGATGATCGCGGCGACCCTGTGCAGTTCTTCCTCTGTCCACATACGGCCGGTGGGATTGTGCGGATTGCACCAGAACACTAGCTTGCACGCGGGATCGGCGCACTTGCGCTCGAAGTCCTCATAATCCACCTCGAATGTGCCGTCAGCCTTCTTGTGCAGCGGGGAAGTCAGCACATCCACGCTGGCATACTCCGCCGCGTGGAGGAAATAACCGTAGGCCGGCGTGTTGAGCAGCACCTTTTCGTCCGGGCCGCAAAGCGTTTCCGTCAGCTGGTAGAGCGCCGGGATGATGCCCGGCGAGACGCACAGCTGCTCCTTGGGAAAGCTCCAGTCATAGTGATCGCGGCACCACTTGGAGAACGTGCGGTAATATTCGTCGTCATACAGGCCGGTATAGCCGAAGATGCGGCGGTCGATCCGCGCGCGTAGCGCATCTAGGATCTCCGGCGCAACGGCAAATTCCATGTCAGCGACCCACATGCGGACAAATTCTTCATCCTTGAAGGCAAATACCTTTTCCGGCCCGGCGTGAAAAATATAGCCGCGGAAGCCATCCGTGTTGAGCGCGTTGGTGTGGCGGCGGTCAATGATCTCATCAAAATTGTAGGTCATAGCGATCTTCCTTTCTGTGCACTTGCAGCTGCATCCGGCTGCACAGCCATTATAGCAGAGATTTGAGAGAACAGGCAACCTTGCTGCGGAAGAAAAAAGCACTATGTGCGCGATTTCCCACGCACATAGTGCTGCAAAATGGTTTGATTTTGCTCTCAGCTGAAGTTGGCGCTGCCGCCGTTGGTCGGGATCACGCCGACATAGGTCGTGCCGCGCGAGAGGTTCAGCGCCGTGCCGTCCTCGAGCGTGTAAGTAAAGCAGCTGTTGATATCGCTGCGTGCCCACTTGATCGGCACATACTTGCCGCCGGTCACAAAGTAGCCGGTGCCGCTGCCGATGAGGTCGACGGCCAGGCGGCCGTAGCTGTCCACCGTTTTCATATCGGCCGAGAGGATGAGCAGATTGGTAAACGGGACCGCTTCGCCGGTCGCGCCGTCCTTATAGTCGGCCTTGTACTGCACGGCCGTGTACTTGCCGCTGTCAGCGTGGTAGGTGAAGGACGTGCTCTTGGACGTGTTAAACGTCACCTGCACGTTCTCGGCCGCGCCGCCGGTGCACTGGTCGACAGCATTGTCGGCAAAGTTCAGGCCGGTCTTGTAGCTGCTCTCATGCTCGGTGCGGAACTTGTACCGATCCACGAGCGCTTCCACGTTCGCGCCGTGGAAGAACAGCGTGTGCTCCGAGCCGTGCTGGCCGCGGCTGGCGTCGCGGTAGAACATGGAGCTGGTGTTGCCGTCGCGCACGCCGTCCAGATGGTCGGCGTTATAGGTCTTGACGTCGCTGTAGGCCTGCTCGCTGCCGCCGGCGTGGATGACAATGGCGTCATACGACAGGGCGACGCTCAGATAATACGGGCGCAGGCTGCGGATGCTGCCGACGGACTCCACATCGTACAGGTGGCTGAAAATGGCCATCATGCGCGTGATGCCGCCCTCGGCCGGGATCTCGTAGATCATGTCTGCGTTGCTGATGCCGACCTGCGGCTGCGCGTAGACGATGTTGTTGATCATGACGGCAAACGGCCGGGTGTTTGCGGGTTTGCTGCTCAGCGGTTCACCGGTCAGCGGGGCATAGTAGTGCTCGTTTTTCGCGTCGGCACCGTTGACGGACGGCTCCTCGGATTTTTTACCGCAGCCGGAGCAGGCACAGGCGAGCAGCGCCACGGCGAGAAGACAAGCAAAAATGCGATTGAAACGTTTCAAAACGCAATTCCCTCCTGTTACAATAATTTGGTCAACGTTCATGATACACGCCTTGCAGAGGATTGTCAAATGCCCCGTACCGTGCTACAATGGAAATAAGAATTTTTAATAACTGTCTGGAGATGACCATTCATGTATGAAGAGATCCGCAAATCCGCCCGCGCTGCGCTGCTTGAACTGCTGGACGTTGCCGCGCTCACGCCCGGCCAGCAGGTCGTGATCGGCTGCTCCTCGAGCGAGATCATGGGGCAGAAGATCGGCAAGGGTTCGACGCCCGAGGCGGCAAAAGCCGTGGTCGATGAGATCCTGCCGATCCTGAAAGCGCGCGGCCTCTGCCTGGAGGCGCAGTGCTGCGAGCACCTCAACCGCGCCCTGATCATGGAGCGCGCCGACGCGGAGCGGTTCGGATACGAGATCGTCTGCGTCCGCCCGCGGCCGAAAGCCGGCGGCTCGTTCGCAACGGCGGTCTATGAGGCGATGGACGATCCCGTCGCGGTCGAATTTGTGAAGGCCGATGCCGGCCTCGATATCGGCAATACCATGATCGGCATGCACCTCAAGCATGTGGCTGTACCACTGCGCCTGTCGGTCAAGACGATCGGAGAAGCGCCGGTCAATGCCGCCCGCACGCGGCCGAAGCTCATCGGCGGCAGCCGCGCAGAGTATCCGGACTGATACCGGGCAATCCAACAAAAAAGTGAAAAAGCGCATCCCCCAGCAATGCCGGGGGATGCGCTTTTGTGTTCTGTGCCGGAAATTACGCGCCCTTGTGCATCAGGACGGTCAGCACCAGCGTCAGGACAACAAAGACGAGGCCGAACCACTTCGTCGCCTTGGCGAGCTTAGCATCGAGCGTCTTGGCTTTGCCCTTGGAAAGGAACGTTTCCGCGCCGCCAGCAATGGCGCCGGACAGGCCGGCGCTCTTGCCGGACTGCATCAGCACGATCACGGTCACGGCGAGACCGGAAACCAGCTGGATAATCGTCAGAATCAGTTCCAAAGTAGTCATGGTATTCATCCTTTCATGGTAGGGGAAATCATCTAATATAACGGAGTTACTATATCACAACATCTGGTGCATTGCAAGAGACTTTTTGCAAAAAATGCTGCTTTCTTGCATCTATTAAGTGTCCAGAAAGTAATCGCTGTCAATGCGTTTGATTTGATATGTTTTTTGCGCTGATACACCCAAATTATATTCAATCATGAGTTCGGTCAACTTTTCACCATCAACAAGAATGATATGTTGCGCGTTCGCAAAATCTCTTGCACCTTGAGAAAACTTGGCAGTCGTAATAAAAAGCCCTTTATCCACTTTTGGCGGTCCCATCATCGCACCGGCAAATTTCTGAATTTCCGGCTTTCCGATGGTCGTGTCCGTGGCCCAGCGTTTTGCCTGAATATAAATCAAGTTAAACCCAAGCTTATCTTCGTGAATAATGCCGTCAATCCCGCCGTCACCACTTGTTTTTGTAACAAATCCGTCGCCATATCCCATAGCTTTCATTAAATCTACAACAAGAGCTTCAAAGAATGTTGGCGTTTGATCCATAATAGCAGCAAGCAGTTCATCTGCCAGCTGCTCATTGATGATGGAATAGACTCGCTCAAATGTTTCCTGCGGTGTTTCGGAAGCATCCCGCTGCACTGTTGCATCGGAATCGGTATTTTCGCTCTTTTTTCCTTTTACAAACGCTTCAAAGGCGGGATAATGCTGCTGAAGATAGTGATTTGTAATATCAACATCACTTTCTAGCAAACGCTTCCCCTCATCGGTTATTTGACAATGGCCCTTTTTCGGCGCGATCACAAGTCCTGCTTTTTTCAAGTATGTATTTGCCCAACCGACCCTTGTCGACCAGACGGATTGCATACTGTTAGAAAGCAAAAGTGAGAGATCATCTTCTGAAAGGCAAAGATAGGATGCCAGCTTGGCCTTAATTTCTCTTGTAGAATAAACAGCACCATCTTGTATTACTGTTAGAAAAGGAAGATATAGCTCATTATACTTCGGTAAAGACATTTTTTCACCGCCTTATTCAGATATTCTATTCAGCAGTGCCACAGTCTCAACGGTATTCCCTTTGTCCCACAAAAGCTCCGTAACTTCCCCGCCATCCTTGAACACCGGAAAATTCAAACCAATCCGCTTTAGCGGATATTCAGACTCGTCATTCCTGTAAATTTCAATTTCCTTAATCAAGGCTGTGACCACATTTCTCTTTTCTTCGTCATTTATTATATTATAAACGCAGTCGAAATTCACCATGATTTTGTAAATATTCTCAAGAGTAATTGCCTGCTGCTTAATTGCATCTCGCCGAAGTCTGGCATCTTCGATTTTTTCCTCCAGCTCAACAATGACATCATATAGGGAATCTAACCGCAAGGTCATATCATGGAGCTTTCGTTCCCGGTATTTTGCATCAGCAGGGAGACTGTCAATTTCCCGTTCCAATCTTGTTTTATTCAGATCAACTTCCTTCAGCTTTGCCTGATAGCCCTCCAGTTCTTTATCCACTGCTTTCGTGTCAATCTGAACGCCAATCCGTTTTTTAATGGCTTGGGCATATTCCTCATTCCTTACGATCTCACGAATTGCCTCAATGACCATCGGTTCAATATCGGTCTTTTTCAGCATCGCCTTATATTCACAATGCTTACCCCGGACCATCCTATTCCGACTACATACATAATAGTAAATTTCTTTGTAAGTGCCATCTTTATTTGTCCATGCGTGTTTATTCGTATACATGGGACTTCCACAAACCGGGCATTTCAGCAGACCTGATAACAAATGAACTCGATCCCGCCCAATTTTTGACGGTTGCTTTACTCCGGTTCTAAGACGCTTGGCATGAGCCTTTTCCCATACCTCCTCACTAACGATTCCTTTATGCTGTCCCTCTGTCAGAATGTAATCGTCATTTCTTTTCATCTGGTAATCGTTTTTTGTGCCTTTGACTTTTTCCTTCGTTCTCCGTCCATAGGCAATTTTACCGCAATAAACCGGGTTATCCAATATCAGTTTAATAAAATGTCCTGTCCAATCCTCTAATGTGCCATTCTGCCTCGGAATTTTCCGTATACCTTGTAAGTTCAACTGATTCGCAATACCACCCAAACCGATTTCCGATGAAGTATATAATTCAAAAATCTTCCGTATTGCCACAGCCTCTGTTTCTTCAATCATCAGCTTGTTATCTTCCAGTGTATATCCGTAGGGAGCAAAGCCACCATTCCATCCACCCTGCCGTGCCTTTTCGCGCCGCCCGTTCATCGTCTGCTCGATAATATTCTCACGCTCAATCTCAGCCACAGCAGATAGTACAGAAATCAAAAGTTTTCCGCTTGTCTGAGAGGAATCAATCCCTTCTTCTATGCAAATCAGATTTACACCATAAGATTGAACCAACTCCAAAGAGTTAAGTATATCTGCTGCATTACGGCCAAACCGTGACAGCTTATACACTAAAATATAGTCAATGTCCAAGCCATCCTCAATATCTCTGAGCATTTTTTGAAAGGCAGGTCGTCCCTCAATGGATTTACCGGATTTACCGGCATCTTCATAAGTATCAACAACGATCATTTCCTCACGATCCGCAAATCGTGTCAGCATATTTTTTTGACCTTCCAGGCTGTATCCGTCCACTTGCATCTCTGTGCTGACCCTCGGATACAAAACACAGCGTTTTCCATATCGGTTCATAATTCATACCTCCAAAATTTACTTTTGGAAAATATCCTATGTAAAGCTGCGATTCTCACGCAGCTCCGTCAACCTCGCCCAGCACTCTCATACCATATTTCTCGATAATATGTGCCAGCGAAGTGATAAACGCTTCAAATTTTTGTTCCGCCAGAAGTTCTTCTGACCGGATTTCATCTGAAGGAATCAATGCGCTTTTATTCTGGATATTCTCCATTCAGAATCACCTCCGCAATTCCTAACGAAATTATAACTCTACTTGCACAGCCTGAAAATGATACGGCCTTTCGGCACTTTTATGTAATCCCCAGACTACACAAGAGCGTCTTGTTTATGTTTTCCATGTCATCCTTGTTTAGATGACCAATATAGTTTTTTAACCTCGACTTGTCGATTGTTCTGATCTGTTCCAGCATAACAACAGATGGTTTCATCAAACCGCATCTGTCGTTTAAGTGGTAATGCGTGGGGAATTTTCTGCATTTTTTACTTACACTGGTAATTGCTGCAATAATAATCGTAGGACTGAAACAATTTCCCACATTGTTTTGAAGAATGAGTACAGGACGAGAGCCACTTTGTTCGGAGCCAATACCAGGACTTAAATCAGCCGAATATATGTCACCTCGATGGAATTTTTCAAACATCACTCTCGCCTCCTTAATATCTTAATACTTAAACAGCCGCACCAGTCTGAAAAAAATCTTCGGATAAAAACCTGGTGCGGCTACTGTTATTCTGTTCGGATTACTCGTCATATTTGCCACGCCCCCTAACGCTGGGAACATAGCAGGTCTCCGCTGGCGCGGTTGTCATAACTCCGCAGCGTCGTTTTACTCGTGCGCCGCAGGGTTCCCCCCAAGTCTTTAGGAGGCCGTGAGGAAGTATCTTTAAGCCCCCGTGCAGTCCTCGCGCCGAATCTGCCACCATCCGTTTTGTGGAATCGTAGATCGCTCCAAAGCAGCTTTGTTCATCACCTCCCTGACTGCTCTATCTTCGCGGCGTTCCACACTCGCTCGTACACGGGTTATGTACCTGTTATGCTGTCTATGAAATTGTCAAAGTGCTGTTGAAGGGGGAAAACTTGTCCTTCTTATTAACTCTGACAAAAAGAGCAAAAAACGAGCGCACCAAACGAAACTTTTTCAAAAATACTTTGCCAGCTGCTTCAGACCACGCCGGATGCTGTCACGGACACGGCTTGGGTCTACATCCTCCGCTACTGCTATCTCGCTCACACGCATACCCAGGTAATACCGAGCATAGATCCGCTTGGCCTGCTTCTCCGGCAGAGCCATCACTGCGGCGTAGAGCTGCTCCCGCAGCTGCTTTTCCTCCAGGAGCATTTCCGGCGTCTGGGGCTTCATCAGGATCGCATTTTCAATGCCGTTATCACAGTCCAGAGAGTAATGCGCTTTATAGCGATACATCCTCCGGTCATAAGCAGCTTCTGCACGCTCAGCGGCACGGATCGTCTCCAGCACATCTTCTGTTACTTCTACAAAATGATCGTTTTTATAAACATCGGGATATAAGTCCCTAAGATTGACTTTCTTCATTATGTACCTCCATTTCGATTCACGGGCGGTTGACGAGTGAATCGAAAGGAGGCGGGGATCGGCAGCGACATACTTCGGACGCCTTCCCGAAAAATCGAAAGCAAAAAACGCCAACTCCCCGTAATGGGAAATTGGCGCGACAAAAATACCTACTATTCTGCTGATTTAGATGGAACGATAATACTGATAGATAGTCATACTCCCCCGGAGGAGGGGCAAGACTTTTTTTAGCTGGTGTAACTCATGGCTATTGTGAATGACGAAAATTGACATGGCGGCATCCTCCTATGTGCCGCCGTACCAGATTGCAGGGTGTAGGGTCGTCGTTCATTTTAGATAGACGAAAGGAAACGGCGGCTCTGATTTTTTCAAAGCCACCGTTGCAAAGTGCATAACAATATAGTCGCTGTACGATGGCTTTTTTTCTTTTGCCATCGTGCGGCAACTTTTTCACTTTTCTTTTATTTTAACAGGCAATCCTCACAGAAATGTCACGGGCATACGCCATTTCGACAAAATAACAAGCTGAAATCTCACCAATCTGTGAGATTTCAATTTTTTTGAGGAAAGCCGAGAGGAAATGCCTCCTCCCGGCTTTCAATAGGTTTATGATTATTTATTGTAGCAATCTCTGCCGTTACTCCGAAGTCCTCAGCCGTTCCACCACAGTTCCCTTGTTAAAGAAGTGGAGAACAATCAGCGGAATGACCGCAGCCAGCAGCAGATAAAGCACACCAATGACCAGAACAGGAACCAATGTAATGTTCAGGGTAAAGAACCACATGGAGGGGCCATTTAATGCGCTCTTTAGCACCGTGACTGCCAGGACCGCTGCGGCTGCTCCGCCAATAATGTCTGCGCCGGCGGCATAATAGATGCCCTCATAGACCATCAGGCGGCGAAGCTGCTTGCCGGTCATACCGATGCTTTGCATGGTAGCGAACTCATGGCGGCGGGTGATGATGTTGGTAATAATCATGTTGGTAAAGTTGATCAGTCCCGCAAAGGCCATGATGCAGCCAATCAAACCGCCGATAACCAGAATCATGCTGCGGACCGAATCAAGTTGCTCTTTCAACAGCTTGGTGGAAGTATAGGCAACCGAAGTATTTTCGCTCACATAGCTGCTCAAGAATTCTTCCATCTGCGGCTGCAAGGCTTCCTCCACATTGAATCCATAAGTCAGAAGCGTGGGAGCGTCATAGATTTCCTTGAATACAGTGTCCGGCAGATATACAAAAGGAGCATCACCGGCGATGTGTGCCTGAGCGGTAGTGCCTGTGGGCGTTTCTGTTTCTGTTCCCACGAGAATCGCTTTTGCAAGGATGGTGCTGGTTTTGACCAGTTCCCCATCCTTGTAGAAGGAAATGCTCTCCCCGACCTGTAACTGATCGGTCAGCGGAGTGTTATTTGGTTCCTCTGTCAATTTGTCGATGGGGCAACCAATAATGACATATTCTCCGGTAGCCATTTTCTGCGTTAAGGTTTCGGCATCTTTTTCGCCTTCAAAAATACGCATATCCGCCCAGAAATTCTCGGAGGCTCCCATCACATTACCAAAATAGCGCCTTTCGGTATCAGAACTTGTGTACAGGCTATATCCCTGATAGCTTTGATTTACAACGCCTTCTTCCTCATGGAATAGCTCTATACCGCTTAAATCTTCAAACCCATAGTCAACCAGCACATTTCTATCGTCCTTTGTATTTCGGTAAAGATAGCGTTCATCCTCAACTCCGGGCTGTCCGGCAATCAGATCCACTGCCTGTTGTGAGAGCGTATCTTCATGGTGCTGAACGCCCTCCATTACATTAAATGCGGCGGAGTTATAGACATTAAAATCTGTTCTGGTAACACGGTTTACCCACTTTTCTTCATCAAGGCTTTGCGTCACAATGATGATAGAGTTAAACAGGACGATGCACAGAAGCAGGGAAATAATGATAAACGCTGAACGCCGACGATTGCGCCCCAGGTTGGAAAAGGCCATGCGGGACAGCTTTACTCTATTGGTACGCTTGGCACTGCTCTTTTTATAGGCGTTCTGCTCGGTGTAGCGGATCGCCTCCAGAGGAGAAATCTTTGCCGCCTTTTTTGCAGGCTTCCGGGTGCTGATAAGCACGGTCAAAATTGTAAAGAGAGCGGCAATAACAAAGATCAGGGGCGAGGTCGATACGGATGTACCCACCATAGAGTATTCAAGGTTAATGATCTCTGTCACGATAGGAAGCAGCACCCAACCGGCAAAGAAACCGGCAATCAGACCAATAGGCAGTCCGATCAGCGTGAGCCAGACCGCCTGACGGTTCACAATGCTCTTGATCTGCCGTGTGGAAGTTCCAATCGTCCGCAGCAGACCGTATTGACGAACATCCTGCATCACGGAAATATCAAAGATATTGTAGATCAGCAGGTATCCGCACACGACAAACATCAGGATAAATACAACAGCAGGCACGATGGACTCTGATGAAGTCAATCCCTGGGACATTTGATTTTCGGAGGCGAGAATGAAATTGTCTGCGCCCATATCCTCTGGATTGCCGCCAATGGAGTAAACGAACTCATTCAACTGCTGCTGAACATTTGCTTTATTCTTCAGCACGACATCGGAAAAAGTAACGCCGGACATTACATGGTCTACCGCATAAGTGTTCTGAACCACATCGGGATTTTCTTTTATAAACTGCTCTGAAACAGTCGCAACGCTCACAGAGTCATTGCTTGCTTCCCACCAGCCGGAAAGCACCATATCGTAATGATAAGTTTTCCCCCGCAGTTCAAATTCTAACGGAACCTCTGCGCCGATCTCAGGTTCTACACCCAGCGCCTTCAGCGCCAAATCCGTAGTGGCGATCTCATTCGCTTTCTCCGGTGCAGCTCCGTGGGTAGGCACACAGAAGGTCAGTTCCTGCTGCACACTATCTTCATAATTGATTTCAATGGAATGGCTGGAAGTGTTGCTTGCATAGCCAATGATACGCCGGTGTCCTGCCTGGTCCACAAAATCGCTGTTTACAAGCTGCTCGTACTGTTTCTCCGTCATATACCCCAAAGTGCCATCCGCCTTGCTGCCTTTCTGCATTTGCAGAGAGAGTTGGATGGAGGACGCCATATTGAACGCCAGGGAAGTGATAGAGGTAAACAGGAAAGCAGTCAGGATAATTGCCAGCAGTGCAGCCAGATTGCGTACCTTATTCTTCTTGAAATAGCGTTTGGATAGCTTGGTAATTACTTTGGAATTATTGTTGCCAAATAGAATGTCATTCATAGTCCCGCCCCCCCTTTACTGCACGATCTTACCATCCTCGATCCGAATAATGCGGTCGGCAAGCTGGGCGATCTCACTGTTATGGGTAATCATTACGAGGGTCTGGTGGAATTTCTGGCTGGTAGTTTTCAGAAGCCCCAGCACATCGGCGCTGGTCTTGCTGTCCAGGTTGCCGGTGGGTTCATCAGCCAAGACAATAGCGGGCTTTGACACCAAGGCGCGGGCAATGGCTACGCGCTGCTGCTGGCCGCCGGAGAGGTTATTGGGCATATTGTTCAGCTTATCCTCAAGCCCCAGCATCTGCACTACTTCGTTCATAAACTTCTTGTCTACCTTGTTTCCGTCCAGCTCCACAGGCAACACAATATTTTCAAAGACATTCAGCACCGGTACCAGATTGTAATTCTGGAAGATAAAGCCGATCTTTCTTCTGCGGAAAACGGTCAGTTCCTCGTCTTTGAGTTTGGACAGCTCCTTGCCATCCACGACCACCTGGCCGGAGGTGGGCACATCCAATCCGCCGATCATGTTCAGCAGCGTGGATTTACCACTGCCGGAGGTTCCTACGATAGCTACAAATTCTCCTTTTTCAATAGAGAGGGTCACACCATCCAAGGCTCTGGTAATGTTCGGCTCTGCACCATAATATTTTTTCAGTTCAGTCGTTTGCAAAATGCTCATAGAGAACACCATCCTTTCTTTTTGATAAACCCATTGTAACGACCAAACCTCACAGAAATGTCACGAGCCACAAAAAATTTCCGCTAAATTCAGCCCCAAATGTCACGAATCTGTGACATTTCAATTTTCGGGGTGTGCTTACTCTACTTTCGGAGCAGGAAAACAGAAAAGGTTGAGCCTTTCCCAACCTCAGACGCTACCCGGATATAACCGCCCTGCAAGGTCACAATCTCACGGGCCAGATACAGACCGATTCCAATACCGTCCACATCATGCACCACATCTTCCCGATAAAACCGCTTGAAAATCGTCCCCTGGTGCTGCTCTGAAATGCCGATGCCGGTATCGGCAATGTCGATCTTCACATACATTTCCCAGCCTTCCACCGACACACGGATCTGCCCGCCTGCCGGGGTGTATTTCACAGCATTATCCAGAATGTTGAACAGGGCTTCGCTTGTCCATTTTCTATCATGGCGTGCATCCAAATGCTCCGGGCATTCCACCTGCACATCTATCTTTTTCTTTTCGGCATTGAGCAAAATCCCGCCTAGGGCAGCGGCAAGGGTATCGTAAACCGGTTGCTGTCTCTGCTCCAGCGAAATGACTCCCGTTTCCAGTCGGGAGGTTTTAATCATGGCTTGCATGAGGAAGCCCAGCTTATCAAGCTGGCTGGCCTGGGCTGTCAGAAATTCCTTTTGCTTCTGCGGAGGAACCTCATTTTCAAGCAGCGTGTTGTTGATCATTTTCAAGTTGGCAATCGGGGTCTTGACCTGATGAGAGATGTCAGAGATCAGCTCTTGTAGGTCAGTCCGTTCCTTTGCGATGCTGTTTTTATTTTCCTGCATGACCTCGTACAGCCGCCCCAGCCGATAGTTGATTTTGTAGAACAGGCTTTCTTCGCAGGTTGTCTGCTTCGGCTGCATATTTTCGGAGAGCATATCATCCATCTGACCACAAAAGGCATCGGAGAACCGAACCAGCTTCCGGCGGATCAGAGCCACAAAGAAGATAACGCAGAGCAGTACAAAGAGACTGAACAGGAACACACACCGGACAGCGGTTATATTCTGGGTCAGCAGATAAACAGCGGCGCAGACTGCACCAACCGCCAGCAGCAAAAGCGTTCCCAAAAGGATACAGGCTTTGTTGATGGAGAGTTTTCGCATATTCATTTCGATGCCCCTCCGATCCACATATAGCCCATGCCGTACACCGTCTTGATGTACTGGCATCCCTCTGTTTCAATTTTGTTCCGCACCCGGCTGATGGCCGCAGTCAGGGCGTGTTCATCCACAAAGTTTCCATCGGCATCCCACAGCTTTTCAAGCAGCACCTGCCTGGTCAAAACATTCTGCGGATTTTTGGTCAGTATTTTCAACAGCCGGTATTCCAACGGAGTGAACACCAACGGCTTACCGGACAGGGAAGCAGTCATCTCCGAGAAATTGATGGACAGCGCACCATCCTCATAGCAATCGCCTCCAGACTGTTTCGCCAACCGCCCCAGCACCACGGACAGCTTTTTTTGAAAGACGCTCATAGGAAATGGCTTGGTCACATAGTCCTCCGCGCCCAGCTCATATCCTTTGAGCATATCACTTTCCATATCGTTTGCGGTCAGGAAGATCACCGCCGTATCCGGCCGACGCTCCTTTACCTCACGGCAGAAATCAAAGCCATTCCCATCCGGCAGGTTTACATCCAGCACGATCAGGTCATAGTCCTGCTTGGTCAGAAAGTTGCTGGCTGCTGATTTTGTCAATGCAGAGTCCACGGCATAGCCCGCAGTATCCAGATTATAGCACAAGGTATTATTCAAAAGTCGGTCATCCTCGACTACTAAAATTCGCATTGTATCACACTCCTTCATTCTTAGTGTAGCATCCAAATGTCACAGAAACCTCACGAGAGGATTATTTTTTTGTATTTTTGAAACGGCGGTCTGCCGGTTTCTCTGCATCCTTGGGAATCATCCAAATGGTAGCCATCTTTACAGCGCCGGGGATACGCCCACCGGTACACAGATAATTGATCTGCCTTGGGGTAACACCCCATTTTTCACTTGCTTCTTTCAGCGTCATATAATCCATATAGTTTCCCTCCAATATGGTTTATTATATTTCCTTTGCTCGAAGAATACAAGCGTGCAAATAGGGCGCAAGGCCCTGTGCCAGAAGCATTTTGAGACCTTGCGCCCCATTTGTAGTTCTATCCTAAAAATACTTTGCTAGTTGCTTCAGACCACGCCGGATACTATCACGGACACGGCTTTGGTCTACGCCCTCCGCTGTGGCGATCTCACTCACACGCATACCCAGATAATACCGGGCATAGATCCGCTTGGCCTGCTTCTCTGGCAGAGCCATCACAGCAGCATAGAGCTGCTCCCGCAGCTGCTTTTCCTCCAAAAGCATTTCCGGTGTCTGGGGCTTCATCAGAATCGCATTTTCAATGCCGTTGTCGCAGTCCAGGGAGTAGTACGCCTTATAGCGATACATCTTTCGCTCATACGCAGCTTCCGCACGTTCAGCTGCTCGAATAGTCTCCATTACTTCCTCTGTCACATCTACAAAAAAGTCTGTTGTATAAACATTAGGATAAAGTTCCCGAAGGTTAATTTTCTTCATTATGTACCTCCATTTCGATTCACAGGTGATTGACGGGTGAATCGAATGGAGGCGGAGACCGACACCGGCAGACAACCGGGTCATCTCCGAAAAAATGGCAACAAAAAACGCCAGATTTCCGTGAGGGAAAACTGGCGCGCCAAGAACAGTCATTATTATACTGAATTACATGGAACGATAATGCCGATGCAATGTTATACTTGCCCGGAGGAGGAGCAATGCTTTTTTTAACTGATGTAGATCATGTGAGCTTTGAAAAAGCAAACGAGACACGGCAAAATAACCTCCAATCGGCTACCGTGTCCCTGCAAGTCGTCATAGGATTGTGTAAACGCAAAGAAACGGCGGCTCTGAAAATCAAAGCCGCCGTTTCAAATGGGCGTGTCAAATTGTCTGCTCTACGACGGCTTTTTTTCTTTTGCCGTCGTCCGGCAGGAAATCTTTATTTGTTTCGATTTTAAGGAATCAATCTTACTTCCAAATGACTTCCATCTTACTTATCTGTAAGATAAATAAAAAGGTTGCCCACACCGATCTTCTCGGAGGGACAACCTCTCAAATCCACATGAGTATTTAGCCTATTGGCCGTATGCCATATAATTTTATTGCGAGCTGATATTTTCCACAATCGACATAGCGTGTAATCTTCTTGCTGGGCCTCGTACAGCCAGCGCCGTGGTTGCGAGAATCACGCCTATGATCAAGCACAATTCCAGCCACGGAACACTCCAGGGATTTCCGAATGTGCGAGTGATAAGGCTGGAGTACAGGAACCAATGAAACAGCAATCCGAAAATACATCCCAATATGACACCACTTATGGCATACGAGACAGCTTCCGCAGAAATCATGCGTGTAAGCTGTTGATTACTCATGCCAATGGCACGCATTACTCCATATTGACGAGTTCGGGCGGAAACTCCCATGCTGATGGTATTCATAATATGGAAAATCGTAATGGCTACAATGATTGACAGGAAACCATATACCAATGTTGCAAAAGCATAATAAAGGCCACGTTGTTGCTGTGCTTGGATTAAGACATCAGTGAAAGTGACTCCTTCACCGAACAATGCTTCAACCTCGGCAACATCTTCTTCATCAGAACCAAAGCGGAACTGGACATCCAGGATAGTATACCCAGTCTCACCCGTCAGCTGCGAAAAAGTTTCCTCGGAGCAGATCAGTGTTTCCGTTCTCTCTGCACGAGCCAATAGGCTGTCAGACAAAACACCCCCTACAGTAACTGTTTGATCCTTCCCGTTTATTGTCAGTGTAATGGTATCTCCCACCTGCACTTCTGTTCCTGCGTTTGCCACAAACAAGACCTGTCCCGGCGTGTTCGTTACAGTATCTATAGAACCTGCAATTAGTTGATCTTGCGCCCAGCGGAACTGATTTTCTTCATAGGAGATTAGATTGCTGTTATGGATTGCGCCGCTAATTTGGGCAGGAACATCATAAGCAAACATTCTGCCAAACACTCGACTAACAGCGGAATTTTGTACTACGGCATCCCTTCGATCCGCCGGAATGGAACAAGTATTTGTGTCACTGACAATGGAAAGCTCGGGCGACCATTCTTTCGGCATAAATGCGTTTTCCATAAAGGGAACCAGCGTACAGAACCCTAAAAACAAGGTGATGCAGATTGCAAATGCACTTGTCATCAGAATATAGCTGCGCCGTTTGGCCTTGGCATGATGGATACCAAGTGCTACCTCTACATGCCACCGCCGAGTGTTTGCCGCATGGCGGAACGAGGATTCCTGCTGTGTATTGCCTGTGACAGCCTCCAATGGGGAAACCTTTGCTGCCATTTTTGCGGGGGTCCGAGCCGCCAATAGAACGGTAATAAGTCCCAATACAATGCTCACACCAATGCTTAGCCAGCTAATGCCAAAGATAGGCATATAACCAAACCATACAGTGCTGAGCTGCCGCATGACTGCACACAGTCCCCAAACCACCACGATACTTAACCCGATACCAATGGGTATGGCGGTAATGCACCACTGTAAAGCCTCACGGCGCACAAAGCGCAATACTTGGCGACGAGTGGCTCCCAAACAGCGCAGTAAACCGAAAAACTCCATGCGCTGGCTGACATTACTATTCAAACTACTGGAAATCATCATAACACAAGTTCCCATTACCACCAAAGAAAGCAGAAATGCCATTGTGTATATCTGCGACATATTGGAACCCGGTAGCTGCCCGAGCATACTGAGCAGTTCTTCATTTTGGGTGATTTGTGCATCAGATATGCCGTTTTGCTGCTGAATATCAGCAATGCTGGAACCAACATTAGTGAGCAGCGAGAACCGAACGACATACTGCCAGTTGCCGCTTAGATCCGCAGTTTGAATGCTTGACAGCCCTTCAGGTGTCAAAAGGATTGCACTGGCACTTCCCGAGATCATATTGGCGGCATCATCATCCATAATTCCCGTAATCGCCAGTTGCATTGTACTCCCATCAGGAGAGTTCAAAGCAAGAGTATCTCCCAACGAAATTCCTGCTGTTTGTGCTAATGTAGATGAAACAGCTACCTGTCCAGCTATCTCAGGGAACTCACCTGAAAGGACAGAACCTAAATAAATTTCAGAAAATATTGTCTCGTCCATCCCTGCAACAGAAACGAGCTGATCTGCCACTGTGCAGCCGATTTCTGCGGGAATGTTGCCTTGCCAGCCAGACAAGTCTATTTCAGGGCGGGCAGCAATATATTCGGATGTTTTTTCGTCAATAGCTGTGATTTTACAATGCCAATCTCCAGTTTGATGCCGGGTTTCATCCGTCATGCTTTTCAAATACATATCGGCCAGTCCAAACATGACTGCAACCAGGAAAACCGCCAGCACAATGCAAATGCGTGTCATGCGGCTTTGCCTGCGGTGAACCTTGTTGGAGATAGAAACCAAGTCGAGGTAGTGTTTCATTTCCGGCTCGCCCCCAACTCCTTCAGCACACCATCAGACATATTGAAAATGCGGTCTGCCGCACTTGCATGATTTTTGTTGTGGGTAATCATCAAAATGGTTTGCTGGTACTTGGCCGACATGGTTTGCAGGAGAGCCAAGACTTCCTGACTATTTTTACTGTCCAGATTGCCGGTCGGCTCGTCCGCCAAAATCAGTGCAGGTCGTGTAACCAAAGCCCTGCCGATAGCGACACGCTGTTGCTGGCCACCGGAGAGCTGACTGGGAAGATGATGACGGCGTTCGGTCAGTCCCAAAACATTCAGCAGCTCGTTGACAAACCTCTGGTCTGGCCGCTTGTAGTCAAGCAGCAACGGAAAAGTGATGTTCTGTTCTACATTCAGTTCCGGGATCAGATTAAATGACTGAAAGATAAAACCGATGTGTTGCCGCCGGAACACGGTCAGTTTTTTCTCCGGCATTGAGAAAATATCCTGACCGTCGATCCAGACCTTGCCGGAAGTGGCTTTGTCCAGAGCACCCACAACATTCAGCAACGTACTTTTGCCGGAGCCAGATTCACCAATAATGGCAATAAATTCACCTTTGCGAACCGAAAATGTTGCATGACGCAACGCTTGAACCGCTGCTTCACCTTTTCCATAGGTTTTGCACAAGTCCTGTACTTCAAGAATATTCATACGCAGTACCTCCTTATGGTCACATCATACCCCCTTCGGCTTACTTCCAAGTGACCTGCATCTTACTCATTTGTAAGGCTGAAAAAGTTCAATGTGAAGGTAGTTCCAACATTGAGTGTGCTGGTTACAGAAATAGTTCCCCCATGTGCCTCCACAATAGATTTAGCCAGCGGTAAGCCCAATCCTATCCCATGCACATCTGACGAAAAGCGGCTGCGGTAAAAGCGTTTGAAAATGTTGTATAAGTCCTCTTGGTGGATACCTTTGCCATCGTCTGTAATGACGATCTGAGTCAACAGGGGTGATTGTGTCCATTGCACCGAAATGTGACCGCCCGGTTGTGTGTGTTCCAAAGCATTTTTGACGATATTTCCAATCGCCTCCGACATCCATAGTGCATCGCAATTAAGAGAAATATCATCCTTACCCGAAAGGGTGATCTCTTTGTGATCCTGTTCTGCCCATGTTTCAAATCGTTCCAAAACATCTTGCATGAGAGCGGAAACATTTTCTTCTGCTTTTTCCATCTGTATAATTCCCGCATCCAGGCGCGCCAGTTTGAGCAGTGTATAAATAACGTTCTCCATTCGCTTAATCTCTCGTTGAGATTTTTCCGAAAAGTTCGCCACCGTTTCGGCTTCTCCTTTATGACTGCTTATGATTTCATGGTACATTTTCAAAGCAGATAGCGGCGTTTTAATCTGATGTGATACATCCGAAATGATGTCCTGTAAGAACTCCTTTGTCTGCTTCTGGCTCTCTGCATGGGCGGAGAGAATAGTCGCCATTTCATTGACATCATGGAAAAGGCTATACCAATCACCGGTTTGGGAACATTCAATTCTGGACATAGAATTGCCATCCAAAAATTCTCGAATCTTACTTCCCGCATCATCAATAGCTCTATGCTGGCGTCGCAGATAAAACAGCAGAACCAGATATACCATACCGAACAGAAACAACAGCAGCAAGAATAGATACAGCATCGTCTGATTTCGATATTCCCGAACAGTTGGCAATAGCTGCATAGATGTTGCTTCACTGTATCCAATAGAGGCCAGCGCTTCTTTGCCTCGTTCTATATCGCTTTCGTTGGGGTGAGCAGTAAAAGCTGAAATCTGCAATTTATCCTCATGGTTCAGCTGGTAGCCGGAAACACCATAGTCATGGAGCAACATCTCATGTTGGAAGTCCTTTGCAAGTAAAAACGAAAGTCCTGCGGCAAGTAGAAATGAAATAAGGCAGATGACGGTGATTGCCAACAGTAGATTCTTTGTTTCTTTCCCTAATTTGCCCATACCTTGTCCTCACTCAACGACCCATTTATAGCCGATACCTCGTTCCGTCAGCAAGTATTTAGGCTGATTGGGTGTGTCCTCAATTTTGTTTCTCAGCCGCCGGATATACACAGACAAGGTATTGTCATCCACAAAGTTTCCGTTGCCATCCCACATCCTATCCAGGATCATTTCTCGCGGCATAAGGTGATTAGGATTTTGCATGAACAAACATAGTAATTTGTATTCCACCAGCGGGAGGTCAAGCGGTTCATCATTTTTCCAAACGAGCCGTTCCGCCGTATCTACACGAATACCATTGGCTTCCAAAAAGGTATCTGCTTTGGAAAACTGCAAGGAACGGCGCAGGATTGCCTTAATTCTGGATAGAAGTTCATTCAGCTTGAACGGTTTGGTGATATAATCGTCGGCACCCATATCAAGTCCTCGGACAATGCTGATTTCCTGATCCGAAGCTGTCAAAAATATAATGGGAACGGTTGAGCTGTTCCGTACCGCTTTGCAAACATCGAAGCCTGTGCCATCTGGGAGCGTAACATCCAGCAAAAGTAAATCATAGGTGTTCTTTCGGAATAGGGCCAAAGCCTCCTTTACAGTTTTGGCATTGTCCACCATATATCCACTTGCTTCCAAAGTATATTGCAATCCATCAATCAGGCTCAAATCATCTTCAACATAAAGTATCTTTTGCATTTTTTTGCTCCTTTCCTTGCTTCGTTCTCATATCCACAGGCTTTTCCGCGTCTTTCGGAATCAGCCAAATTGTAGCCACCTTCACAGCACCGGGAATACGGCCACCGGCGCAATAATAGTTTATCTGCCGAATTGAAACTCCCCATTTTTCACTTGCTTCTTTTAGGGTCATATAGTCCATCTCTGCACCTCCTGCAATACATTCCATTATATTTCTATTGCTCGAAGAATACAAGCCTGCAACCATGTTGCAAAAAAGAAAAATCAGTATAATCGTACCGAAAAAACCGGAATGATAAGGTTATTCCTCAAATCAAACCGGAACGATACAATATTATTGAGGTGAACGATTATGCCGATTGATGATTTAACTGCTTTAGGGCAAAAAATGCGGGAAGCCAGAAAGAAAAAAGACCTGACACAACAGGAGCTTGCGGATCTGAGCCATGTTTCTGTAAAGCAAATCGCCAATATCGAAAAGGGGAAAATGAATCCTTCTTATTTGATTTTGAGAGCATTGGCAAAGGTCCTGCACATCTCTTTAGATACGCTTATAAATCCAGATATTTCTCTGGAAGATGAAGGTGTCAATCAGATGAAAATGCTTTATTCCAGCTGTCCGCCAGAAATGCGTGACACCCTGTTGCATCACACCCAAGAAACGGTGAAAGAACTGACAGAGTTGTCCGAGATATTTGAAATGAATTGAGCCAGTGAGTGAAATTTAACGATTCTCTCACTGGTTCTTTTCAATTTCGGAGAAAAGAGGCAAGCAATGCCTGTGTTAATACATACAGGCCCGCAGAGGAGAAAATCCCTTTGTGATTTTCCTCTCTGCTTGCTTGTTGAGGGCAGCGCCCCCAAGCCCCTTTGAACACAGAATTTCATTCTGTGGCTGCGCGTTCTGCGAACGCTTTTGACCAGGACCAGCTTACCGCTGGCCGTGGTCTTTTTCTTTTTCAACATCCTGTTCTACCTCCATTTTCAGCACCCGATCTACATTGGCCTTTGCCGTTAAAAGCTCCCGCATTTCCTCACGGGAATGCCGATACTCGGCATAGGTCTTTTTCTTTTCTTCCAGCAATTTCGCGTACTCTGTCTGCAACTCTTTGACCTTGGGCAGCTTCTTGACGCCCATCTCATCAAAGGCATTCTTAGCAGCCTGATGGAGCAGAATTTCTTCCTCATGTTCCTCCCGGAATTTCTTAGAGTATCCCGCCTTACGATATGCCACATAGACCTCACGGGTCTTGGCATAATTTACGATGTGAGTACGCAGAACAGCAATCTCCGCCATGCGCTTTTCAGCCGCTTTGATCTGCGCCGAAAGATCATTGTGATGTGCCGTGGCAGCCGTAGCCTTTTCTTCCAAAACCGTATACTCCAGCAGATTGTTCTCTGACAGGTAATTCATGGTTTGCGCCATTTGTTTCAGATTAAAAACTTTAGCCCATCGAGCATAGCCAGCACCTTTTCCAGCCTGCAATTTTGCCTGAATGTCCACCAGCAGATTGACCTTCGGCGGCTCTGCCTGTGTGACTGTTTTCTTTCGCGGGGTATGTGCTTTCTTTCCTAAGAGAACTGCCCGCAAATCTTCCAATCCATATCCTTCGCCCAGGCTGTCCATACGGGCGGCTTTCTCCCAACCGGGGAGCTTCAAGCGATATGATTTCCCTCGTTTTGATACCTCACAGCCGGATTCTTGCAGTAGCTTCAGAAGTTCCTCAAAATCAGCAGGGCTTTGTGATAATGCGTTGTCAATCGCCACACGAAGCAGCTCTCGGTGAGAGGGCTTTGCCTGATCTCCCAGCCACTTGTTATAGCTTTTTCCGTGAGGTTTCGGATTCTCTACAATGGACAGTCCGTTTTCAATGCAGATTGTATCACTTAACCGGCGAACCGCCTTGGTGCTGCCCCAAAAGTTTCGGAATTTCCGGTCATATTCTAAGCTGACCGATGACCAGATAATGTGATTATGAATGTGCGACTTGTCTATGTGAGTGCAGACCACAAAGGCATGATTGCCTTTAGTAAAACGCTTTGCAAATTCTACGCCCAGCCGGTTTGCTTCTTCCGGGGTAATCTCACCAGGGCGGAAGGACTGGCGCACATGATAGGCGATCACATCATCTGCGCCGCGCACCCGTCCGGTAGCGGCAATGTACTGCCGCTTTGCCAGAAGGAACTCCGCATCCGCAGTCCGGCTGTCACACGCATAGCCGGTAATGAGCTTGCCGTTATCTGTTTTCTGTGGATTTGCTACATAGTCGATGATGTCACTGATCGCCCGACTTTCTGTGCGGCCCTTGCCAACATGAAGCGGCATGATTCTTGTAGTTGCCATAAAAAACCCTCCTCTCAAAAATATTTTCTCTGAACTCTTTGTGCCTATCGTTGAAATAAACTCTCCTTATGGGTATAATATAAAGAAACTACCAATACCTCAAAGGAGGGATTTTATGATAGAACAGCTAATTGCTGAAGCAACCGAATGTGATTTCAAAGTTGCACTTGAAATAAAGAAACCAAAAAGCTGGTTAAAAAGTGTCAGTTCCTTTTCTAATGGAATCGGCGGAACTCTGTTTTTCGGAATCTCTGATGACCGGAAACCTATTGGCTTGTCCGATGTTCAAAAGGATGCTGAGGCGATCAGCCGCTTAATTAAAGAACGAATCACACCATTACCTCAGTTTATCTTAAAACCATTACAGGAAGATGGTAAAAATCTATTAGCTCTGGAGGTTTCTCCCGGCCGCAGCACCCCATATTATTACAAGGCAGACGGAGTGATGGAAGCATATATCCGTGTTGGAAATGAAAGCGTAATTGCCCCGGATTACATTGTAAATGAACTGATCTTAAAGGGAACCAATCAGTCCTTTGACACCTTAACAACAGAAGCTGTGAAAAAGGATTACAGCTTCACACTCCTGGAGGCAACCTATCTGGAACGAACCGGCCTCCGCTTTGAGCCATCCGATTATGTTTCCTTCGGTTTGGCTGACAAAAATGGGGTCTTGACCAATGCCGGAAAGCTCATGACCGATCAGCACACAGTTTATAACTCCCGTATGTTCTGTACCCGGTGGAATGGCTTGGAAAAAGGCTCTATCTTTGATGATGCACTGGACGATAAAGAATACGAAGGGAATCTGATTTATCTACTGAAAAGCGGCAGTGAATTTATTCGCAATAATTCCAAAGTCCGTTTTGTCAAAGAGGCACAGTATCGTGTAGACAAGCCAGATTATGCTGAACGAGCTGTGACAGAGGCTCTTGTTAATGCGCTTATCCATCGTGATTATATTGTACTTGGCAGCGAAATCCATATTGATATGTTTGATGATCGGGTGGAAATCACATCTCCGGGCGGTATGTTTGGCGGCGGCTCAATTCAGGAATACGATATTTACAGTATCCGTTCGATGCGACGAAACCCTGTGATTGCTGACCTGTTCCACCGCATGAAGTACATGGAACGCCGTGGAAGTGGCCTACGCAAAATCGTCAGTGAAACCGAAAAGCTGCCTGGATACACAGAGGCATATAAGCCCGAATTTTCCTCAACAGCGACAGATTTCAGAGTCATCTTGAAAAATGTAAACTACAACTTAGAGGGTGACGCCCACCAAGTTATCCACCAAGTTACCCACCAAGTTATTGAACTATCAACGGTATCCAAACAGATTTTGACTTTTTGCACAACACCAAAATCCAAGAAAGAGCTTGCAGTATTTTGCGGCTTCAAAGATTTAAGAAACTTCACTTTGAAACATATCAATCCGCTTTTAGAATCCGGGCAATTAGAAATGACTATTCCCGATAAACCTAAAAGTCGCAATCAAAAATATATTACAGTTCGTTCCGAATAAACAGAGAAGCAGGGCATTGGGTCTCATCTCCCATTGTCCTGCTTCTTTTTCATTCCAAATTATATTCACATCATTTACCCATACACCCAATCCTGTATCGCAAATTTCAAACTCTGCACCTTTCCCAGTAGCCAGATCGCAGCCAGCGGCAGCCCCATCGGGCTAATCAAAAATGCCATAACCAGCAAAATCACACCATTCTGCGGGGAATAGGTAATCAGCACAGCCACGCCAAGCAGAGCAATTACCGTGCTTAGTAGACCAAGCACCAGACCGGATATGTAGATCAGCCCCGTGCAGAGCCAGACAAAAAGCGTCAACACCAAAACGACCGGTGCAGTTACGATCATCAGCAGACATTTCAAAATCTTCATTCCTGTTCCTCCTTCCAACGCTCCAGATGCCGTTTGCACAGGGCATCCGCTTCTCTCTCATCATCTTCCGTCACTTCCCGTTTTCCTTTGGTCAGTTCAATCTCCAGATAAGTCCGGTAATCATCGGCTAAGAGGTCGAACAGTTCCTTGGGAGTATGGCACACCTCGCCAGAGCAATAGTGAAAATCTTGGTCAAATTCAACTCTTACACATCCATGGCGGCTGATATAAACTTCTATGGTCTCGTCTGCGGTCAGGTAATCCGCAAAAATCTCCAGCACCTTTTCAAAGGTCAGCATCTGTTTTCACTCCTTTGCTACGCTTCTTATTCTACTCATATTATCCGGTACGGACAGGCAAAAGACAAGGATACAGACAAAAAGAAAAAGCGGAGGAAGGTGCGGCGAAGAAACGCCGTTCCTCCCTCCGCAAATGGAGTATCTATCCCTGTTATGAAAGTTTGGAGAGTTGGGTAAGGATTTCCTTCACACCCTCCCACAGTTGTTCCTGCCGCTGGGATATATCCTCCAAGTCAGCATTATAAACCCGCCCGGTCTCATGCACTTTGCGGGTCAGCTGGTTCAAGTTGTTGCTGCTTCGGCGCATCAGGGAGACCAACTCCTTCAGCTCTGGCAGTTCCAGCTTGACCACATAACCATCCAGCGCCATTTTCCGCAGATAAGCGCTCAAATTCTCTGTCCCGTATTGCTGCATCTTTTGATGGATCAGTTCCAGTTCTTCTGCGGACACCCAAAACAAAACCGGCACATCCCGCTTGCGCTTTGCCATGGTTATCGCTCCGGCTCCCGTTTTTTCGGGGCGGCAGACTTATGGGCGGGCAGCTCCTGTTTGAGCTTATCCCGCACTGAGTGACGGGACGGTTCCAGTTTTTCTCTCTGGGTACGGCTGCGCTGCTGTTCTTCACGCACCAGATCAATAAAACCATCCAGCACAGCAGGGTGGCTGTTTAAGGCATAACCACAACGGACGGTTTCGGGATTATCGTTGGGAATGGTCTTGGCCCATTCTTTGTTGCGTCGGGAGTAACGCCCATCCCAGTCCTGAAGCTGGACCGTGTTAGACAGAACCATGGACACACGCTCCATGCCATAGGTCTCGATCACACCCTTTGCCGCATCGTGGCTGAGATACATTCCGTCGAAGTGCTCCCGCACCGCCGCTTCAATAGACTCCTTGCATTGGCGATTTACATTGTTGGAAGCTCGGTACTGCTCCAGCTCCCCATGTTCTCTCGCATAGGCAGCTGAATGGGGATAGATCGGTGTTGTTCGCAGTTCCTCTTTAGCTCTGCACACATCGTCGGCACGGTTCTCAATGCTGTCCCGGATCACATCCATGTGACCGGTCTCCAGCTTTTCAAAGTAGCGGTACACATCCGCCAGCGGCAAAGAAGATTCCAAAAGTGCCTGAGCCTGGGTGTCGGTCAACTCCAGTTCCTCTATTGCCATCACGATGTCCTCGCGGATGGTGTACTCATAGGCATGGTTTAAGACTTCTTCCGGGGGCTGGCTTTTCAGCCAGTCCCGGAACTTGTCCTGTTCGGCAGCCATCTTTTCATAAAGAGCTGTATTCAGATCGTTAGTATTCATGTTATCGCACCTCCTCATGCTGTTTTGGTTTCTTGTCTGTACTGCGGGGTTGCACCGGGCGTTTTAGGTTATCCAGCACCGAAGTCCGTGTGCTTTTGGCAACAACAGACTCGGTGTGTGCCTGCCCCTTTCCGTCGATGTTGAGCAGGGTATCCAACTCCACTAGACGGGCGTTTTTGCTTGTCAGTTCTTCTTCATAAAGGAATGGCTTTCCGACTTCCTCCTTTGCGGCAGCCTGCTGCTGATAGAGGTTATCCAGCTGTGCCTTTGCCGCCTCCAGACGCTGGGGCATCTGAGTGAGGGCATTGTCGATACGGGTAAGATTTCCGCGAGGGTCTGTACCAAGGGTTGCCCTGTGGGTCATCTGTCCTTTCAGCAGGAGCGTATATTCCTGTTTCCAAGCGAAAAATTCCACGGACATGGCATAACCCCGGTAGCTGCCGATCTGCACCGGATCGGAGGTTTTGACCTCCTTGCAGGCATCCAAAAGGGCTGCACCGGCGTTCTCCTTATCGGTCAGCAGGTCTCCACGAATCTCCATACCGGCAAAACCGTCCTCCGGGTGCGGGTGTGCTGCCAAAACCTCCAGGTCAGATTCAAAGCCCTTGATAAAGCCTTTGTGCTTTTCAATCTCCTCCGGGAAGTATTTGAGCAGCTGGTCCTCCAGACGATATTGCTTGCTCTGGTGGTCGGCTTTCATCAGCTTCAGGCGGGATACCTCCACATCCAAATCCATACGCTCCTTGATGCGGGGATCTCCGGCACACAGAGCCTTGATCTCGGCAAAACTGAGGGCTGTTTCATCCACATCATCGCAGGAACGCACCGGCGATTTAGAAGTCATAATCTGGGAAATGAATTTCTGCTTATTCTCCACCGTCTGCCAGAGGTATGCATCAAAGGTTCCTTCTGTCACATAGCGGTACACATGGACAAGAGGATTCTTGTTACCCTGACGCTCGATACGACCCTTGCGCTGGGCAAGGTCTCCCGGTCTCCACGGACAGTCCAGGTCATGAAGTGCCACCAGACGGTCCTGCACATTGGTGCCTGCGCCCATCTTGGCGGTGCTGCCTAAGAGGACACGAACCTGACCGGTACGGACTTTAGAGAACAGCTCCTTTTTCCGCACTTCGGTATTGGCTTCATGGATAAAAGCGATCTGGTCGGCAGGCATCCCCTGGGCAATAAGTTTCTGACGAATATCGTCATATACCGTAAAGGCCGGCTCCTGCTCCGGCAGAGGCACAGCGCCTTCCAATGCGTGAAGCAGTGGATTATCCAGCGTTTTCGCCGCCTTGCTTGCAGGAGCTTTTGCCTGCGGTGTAGAAATGTCGCAGAACACCAGCTGGGTCAGCTTGTCAGCTTTGCCGTCCCGCCAGATCTGCATGATGTTGTCCACACACTGATTGACCTTTGTGCCAGGTTCGTCCGGCAGCATCTGGTTGACGATTCTCTGGTCAAGCCCCAGCTTACGGCCATCCGAGGTAATCTTGAGCATGTTATCCTGGGACGGGTCAACAGTTCCACTGTGTACCAGCGATGCACGCTCCGAAAGAGCTTTGACCATTTCCTGCTGATGTTCGGTAGGCTGCGCCACGATGTTGTGGTACTCCACTTCCGGGGTAGGGAGATTTAACTGATCGGCAGTCTTGATGTCGGCCACTTCTTTGAACAGGTTCATCAGCTCCGGCAGATTAAAGAACTTGCTGAATCTCGTTCTTGCCCGGTAGCCGGTGCCTTCCGGTGCCAGCTCCAATGCTGTGACGGTCTCCCCAAATCGGGAAGCCCAGCAGTCGAAGTGGGTCATGTTCAGCTCTTGCAGGCGTTCATATTGAAGATAACGCTGCATGGTGTAAAGCTCGGTCATGGAGTTGCTGACCGGTGTGCCGGTGGCAAAGATCACGCCACGGTTTCCGGTGATCTCATCCATATAGCGGCACTTGGCAAACATATCGGAGGATTTCTGCGCGTCCGATGTGGAAAGACCAGCCACATTCCGCATTTTTGTGTATAAAAACAGGTTCTTGTAGTTGTGGGCCTCGTCCACAAACAGCCGGTCCACACCCAGCTGCTCAAAAGTTACCACATCATCTTTTCGCCCCTCGGCTTGCAGCTTTTCCAGTCTGGCTTCCAGAGACTTTCTGGTACGCTCCAGCTGCTTGACGGTAAAACGCTCGCCGCCGCTGGCCTGCACCTCTGCGATGCCCTCGGTGATCTCGTCGATCTGCTCATAGAGAAGCCGTTCCTGACGCTCCCGGCTGACGGGGATACGCTCAAACTGACTGTGTCCCATGATGATGGCGTCGTAGTCACCGGTCGCAATACGGGCGCAGAACTTCTTGCGGTTATGGGTCTCAAAGTCCTTTTTGGTTGTGACTAAGATGTTGGCAGAAGGATAGAGGCGCAGAAACTCCGATGCCCACTGCTCAGTCAGGTGGTTGGGAACCACAAAGAGAGATTTCTGGCACAAGCCCAGGCGTTTGGCTTCCATCGCAGCGGCCACCATCTCAAAGGTTTTGCCTGCGCCTACTTCGTGTGCCAGCAGGGTATTTCCGCCATACAGCACATGGGCGATGGCGCTTTTCTGGTGTTCCCGCAGGGTAATGGCCGGGTTCATGCCGCCAAAAGTGATATGGCTGCCATCATACTCGCGGGGACGGGTAGAGTTCATTTCCTCGTTATACTGGCGCACCAAAGTCTGGCGTCGCTCCGGGTCTCTCCAGATCCAGTCCCTAAAGGCTTCCCGGATAGCCTGCTGTTTTTGGGCAGCCAGAGTGGTCTCCTTGGCGTTTAGTACGCGGCGCTCTTTTCCGTCTGCGTCCTCTATGGTGTCATAGATACGGACATCCCGCAGGTTCAGGCTGTCCTCCAAAATCTTATAAGCATTGGCGCGGCTGGTTCCATAGGTAGTGTAAGCTGCCACATCGTTGTAGGATACAGAAGATTTCCCCTTGATCTGCCATTCAGCAGTGAAGGAGGAATAGTTGACCTCAATGCTGCGCTGGAGATAAAACGGGGTGTTGAAGGTCTCGTACATAAACTGCTGGATGTACTCCTTGTCAATCCAGGTAGCGCCCAGACGCACCTCGATTTCCGACGCATCCAGGTCTTTGGGCTGGGCGGCGGTAAGGGCTTCCACATTGACTGCAAAAGAAAGGTTCTGCTGTGCCGCCCTCTGTGCCTGACGCAGTTTGCGGCGTACATTGCCGGAAAGGTATTCATCAGCAGTCACATAATGGGGTGTGCCGTCTTTCTCCAACTGTCCCGGTACACGGAAGATCACGCCTTGCAGCTCTCCGGCCAGTTCTTCTTTTGTTTTTCCGGTAAGCCGACTCATATAGCTCATATCTACGCAGGCTTTTTCCGAGATGGACACCGCCAGTGCTTCGCTTGCCGTATCCACAGTAGCCACTGCCTGATGGGGCTTGATGGTCCGTTTGGTGAACATATCCGCCTTGCGCTCCAGCTTTCCGTCCTCGTCGATGACTTCCAGCGCACAGAGCAGGTAATAGGAAGAATCATCTGCATAGGCCAGTCGGTTTGCACGGTCATTGATAAGGCCATATTTTGCAGAAAAGCTGTCATAGAGGCTGTTCAGTTCCGCCTGCTTTTGGGTAATGGTGCTGTCTGGAACCGCTGCATCCATCTGAAGGTCGATCAGTTCCTGCACACAATCACGCAGTCCCACAAGACCTTTTACACGGGCTTCGGCGGTGGCGTTGAGGTCAGGGCGCACCATGCGGCTGTTTTCCCGATAGTACACCTGCCCGTCTACAATGGCATAGGAATAGTTCTTCACATTTGGGTCGGCAGGAATGGAGGTGTCAATGGCTTCGCCTTCGCCCAGCTCCGGCAGCTCTGCCTCCTGATAAGTGCCATGAATGTACTTCACAGCATCATGCAGCTGATCGGAAAGCTCCAGTCCCTCGATAGGGTTCACGGTGTAATCCATACCATGAGCAGTGCTTACCGGCTCCTGTCTGCCCAGCACCATTTCCGGGTGGTCGATAAAATACCGGTTGATGGCAAACCCATCCTCCGTTTGTCCGGTCTGCGTCCACTCTGGTGCAATGTCCAGCGGACGGTCCCGCTTTTGGAGAAAGATGATGTCCGATACAACCTCGGCACCGGCATTCTTTTTGAACGCGTCATTAGGCAGACGGATCGCTCCCAGTAGCTCGGCACGCTGGGCAAGATAGCGGCGCACGGTGGAATCCTTGGCATCCATGGTATAGCGGGAGGTCACAAAAGCTACCACACCGCCGGGACGCACCTGATTCAATGCTTTGGCGAAAAAGTAATTATGAATGTTGAAATTCAGCTTGTTGTAGGCTTTGTCATTGACCTGATACTGACCAAAAGGCACATTGCCGATGGCAAGGTCAAAGAAGTCCCGCCTGTCAGTGGTCTCAAAGCCGCCTACTGTGATGTCCGCCTTGGGATAGAGCTGCTTTGCGATGCGCCCGGAAACCGGGTCCAGCTCCACACCGTATAGACGGCTGTTTCTCATTTCCTCCGGCAGCATACCGAAGAAGTTGCCCACACCCATAGATGGCTCCAAAATATTTCCGGTCTCAAAGCCCATGCGCCCCACCGCTTCATAGATTGCCTGAATAACCGTAGGGCTAGTGTAATGGGCATTGAGGGTAGAGCTTCTGGCGGCGGCATATTCCTCCGGGGTCAGCAACTCTTTCAGCTGGGCATACTCGGAAACCCATGCCGGTTTTTCCGGGTCAAAGGCATCTGAAAGACCGCCCCAGCCCACATAACGGGAAAGAATCTCCTGTTGTTCGGGGCTTGCCTGCTGTCCGGCAGATTCCAGCTCTTTCAGCAAACGAATGGCATTAACATTTGCCTGGAACTTGGCTTTTGGACCGCCTTCACCCAAATGCTCATCGGTAATGCGGAAGTTCTGTGCATTGCGGCGCAGGTTAGCCTTGTATTCCTCATAGGAGGCTTCCTCGGCAGCTTTGGCATTGGGGAAGGTCTGCCACTGGCCGTTGACCTGAATGGAAACCGGGTGTTCATCCAGCACTTCCTCAAAGGTTTTCTCCGGCTCTGTTACAGGGGCTGGCGGCTCCGGCTCCTCAATATGCAACCGTTCCACCACCACATCATAAGGTAGATGGTTCTTATCGCCCGGATAGACGGCCATGGTCTCGGAATGGAAGGTCGGGGATTCGGTAGCCGGTTGGGGCTGTTCCTGTCCAAAGCCGTCCTGCTGACGGGCATACATCCCGCGCAGCAAAGGCGCAACCTCATCCCAGCGGAAATACAGCACAGCCAGACGCTTTTCCTCTGCGTCCAGGACTTCCAGCTCCATGCCCTGTGCCGTGGTACGGTAATCGGCAATATCGCCGGTCTCCAGATTCAGGGTCTCAATCTCATGAGGGTAGGCTCTGCTCAGCCAGTAGGCGATCTCACTGTTGCTCCTGCCAGATTGCAGTAGCGTGGAAAGCTGCTGTTTATCCGCTTCATCCATCAGTCCATGGGCCAATACATCCCGCAGGTCTTGATCTGCCTTGTCCGGGTCAATGGGAAGAAACTCGGTATAGTAAGCATTGCGGCGGTCTGCCCGAAGCAGCTGCTCGAACTGTTCTTTGCGCTCTGCCCGATAGATGGGATATACCATGCCGGTAGGCAGAAGCTGCACGGTGTCCTCCCGCAGCTCGGTGATCTGATAGGCGTCATCCTCGATATACACGGTATCGCCCACGGCATAAACCGGGGCGGCAGGATCATAGGAGGTTCTTTGCGGAGTCGGGCGGCGAACTGCATCATATTCCTCATCAGAAATGGAAACCTCGGAAGTCTGTTCTGTCTCGGCAGCTGCGATCTGCTCGGCATCCGACATCACCTGTTGGATAAACGGGTCATTGTCCAGTTTTTCCGGGTCTGCCACCTGTCCGTTGACGATCCCTCTTTCCTCCAGGGCTTCCCGGATGGCGATAGGGTCGATATTGTCAAAACGATCCTGTTCTTCTTCGGTATAGAACCGGTCCTCCTGAATCAGCTGGGCAAGCCTGCGCTGTACCTTCGGCCAGGGCAGCTGTGTTTCCTCCGGGCTTCCGGCACGGACAACGAACGGGCTGTTGCTGCCACCGTATTCCTGAGCCAGCCATGCAGCGGTATCCTTCTCTCTTGCATGGTCTTTCATATAGCGGACGACAGCGTGTTTACTCTCGATATTGCCGTTCCATGCACAAAGGGCAGTATCAATATCTTCCTGAGAAAGAGGGCGCAGAAGCTCATGGAGCTTTGGATAGGTTTCGTCGATCACTTCCCGGTGCAGGCGCTGGCGGAACTCCGGCACATCCGAATAAAGGCGGATCAGCTCCATATCCTTAGAGCCAAGAACCGCACGGCGCACAGCGGCATTGCCCTCGATGACAGCATTTTCACGGTCGGAATGACCGCAGGCATTTCGATATGCCACATCCTCAGATATGGCGGCAGTCACCACAGGCTTATACTGCTCAAACTGCTCCCGAAGGGTAGGCTTTGGCGTTTCTTCCTCTATCTCCGGCTGCTGGGCTTGAATGGCATCTTCTTCTGCCAGATCCTTTTCAGCCTGGATCTTGTCATACTGCGCTTGTTCCTGTTCGGTAAGATAGCGACCTTTCTTGACAAGTGAGGTAATGCGCTTGGAAACCTTTTCCCAGTTCAAGTGAACATCCGGGCAGTCCTGCTTTTTATAGTGCAGTCCTTTCCCATCGTGATCTTCGCCGCTGTGTGTTGCGCCGGACAGGGCATGAGAGCGTCCGCCAATGCCATACTCGTCTTTAAGGAATCTCACTTTTTCCTTATCCGTATGGTTTTCCATGAAGAACGCATAGATACGGCCTTTTCCTCCGGCGAAACTGCTTCCGCCGGTCATGGCGGCGTCGATCTCATCCTCGGTAATAAAGTGCTGGACGGTTGGCACTTGGGAAAGCTCTGAAGAAAAGGTCCTGCGTGGCAGGTCAAGGTCCTTCAGGTTCTCCCAGATCTCCCTCGGTCTATGATAGTGAAAACGCAACAGGTCACGGTCCTGCTGATAGGCAGTCCAGAAGGCAGCGTATTCTTCCTTGAGGGTCTGGCGGAAAGCCGGTTCACTCAGCTTCTCCGTCAGACGGCGGGTCTCCTCTGGGAATCCATTGCCTTTGATCTCTGACAGGCAGGACAAATATCCGGCTTTTCTGGCGTCCTCACTGAGATCGTGATACAGATGCCAGAGCTTTTCCGAGAGGAGGGATCGTTCATAGCCTGCCGCTTCTGCAAGCTCCACATTGGAGGCAAACTGACCACTTTCCAAAAGCTCCCCGATACGCTCTGCGGCGCGCTCCCAAGAAATGACCTGGGCAGACCTGTCATAACGGACAGACTTCCCGTGGGAAAGATGGATACCATCCTCGGCATACCATGCACTCACACTGCCAACGCCGTTGCCACCGTGGTACAGCGTTTTCAGTATCTCGGCAATCTCAGCGGTGGTTTTCTGCTTTTCAAAGGCTGCAACCACACGCTCCCTCTGACGGTCTGTATTGCCTCCCAAACGCAGCACATGGTCAATGTCATTTTGGGCAAAAGAAAAAGCAGAGGATGTATGTGCTACATTCTCTGCTTCATCTATGGATTGGATCTGTTCCGCTTCGGAGAGGAACAGGTTTAGAGTCAGCTGTTGATAAGCTCCGCCATCAGAATCTCCTCTGCCTGAGCTTTGCAGGTGTTCATCAGCCCCACCCACTTCATGGGATCGCTGGCTTTCAGTTCCTCGGTGGCTCCCGCTTCCTTCGCCAGCTGGGGCATCATCTGCTCCAGTCTGTTCTGGGCGGTCTCGTCGATCTCCAGAAGGTGCTGGTACAGCTTCTCGCTCAGCAGCATCTGGTTGTAGAGGATGGGACGATGTTCCTTCAGGTAGGTTTTCCTCATCCTGCCGTACTTGCCCAGGGGTTTCTCCGGCTGCTGGCTCAGCTTCAGGTCGGGAATCAGATAGTCTCCGTTCTGGATATAGGTCATGGGATTGTTCATCTTGTTTGCTCCTTTCTTGGTTGGCTTCGCGCTCTGCATTTCGGACGCTAACGCCGATCTGCCTCAGCACCTGCTGGTTGATCTGGCTGACCGCTGTTCCCAGCGCCCCGATGGTGGACGGGGTATTGAAATCAAAGATTGCCATGAAATCTTCGTGGTCGAAGTAGCGTTCCGGCTCCAGTCCGCAGCGGGACATCAAAGCGTAAGTGATGCTGACGGTGGCTGCTGCCTTGAACTGTACTCCGATGTTAAACTCATCATATTCCTCCAAAAAGGAACCGTCAACGATATAGAAGAAGTCCTGCTGATGCTCCGTCCAGTATTCCTCAGCCAGTTTTCCGGCTACCTCCGTGAGCTGTCCGGCAAGGTCATCACCGGAAACATCATAGGTGCGCTCAAGCATGGCCTGCACCGAATCCAAATGGCGCTCCTCCAGCTGCCACAGCCAGGGAGTGCGGGAATGTTCACGGGTTCCGGTGTCGGAAATATCAAAAACATAGCGCAGGCGGGGTCTGTCCCCGGAATCGTCCACCAGAGCGATTCCCTTGGAGCCACGCCTTACATACCGGCCCATCTTTTCATTCCACAAATCGTACTCTGCACAGGCGGTAGCGTCCGGGCGCTGGGCGTAGATCATCAGCTGCTCATGGAACGGGTACTTGTAAAGTCGGGCTGCCGTAGTAAGGAACCCTGCCCATTCCTGCCAGCTTCCAGTGAGTTGCGTTGCCACTTTCTCCGCCATCTGTGCATATAGTTCAGCTTTGGTTGGCATAGTATTCTGTCCTCCTTTCAGTTTTGGGGTAAAAAGGCGGGGTTGCAGATCGCCACCCCATCCCTGCGGTTATGTTGTTTACTGGTCAAAATCCGGGTACAGCTCCAGTTCGGCAAACTTCTCATCGGTCATCGCACAGAGCTTCGTAAGAGCGCTGTCGGTCAACTCTTTCAGCTCCGTTTCCTCCGGCGAAAGCTCGCCGCGCATCTCACGCAGACTGTCAATCAGCCCGGTGCGGCTGCCGGTATTGTAAATGCACATCAGGTTCATTTCCTCAAAAGTAAAGTTGCCCATATCAAATCTCCCTTTCCGCACTCTTTTTGGGTGCTGTCTTTTTGTGTTCTGTCTTGGGCTGGCCTTTCAGCTGCTCCATGACGGACTTTTTCTTTTCCCGTTCCTCCCGATGGGTGGCGGCTGCCAACTCCATCAGGGAAATGGGCTGACCGCTTCGGGCCTGCTGTTCCAGCTCTGCCACCGTAGGTTCTTTTGCGCCATTGTTGATGATACCGTCGATCATGCCGTAATCGTCCTCCAGCATCATTTCCGCATTTTTCAGCGGGTTTTCTGGCAGGAATCCGGGGATCTGGGTAAAACCAACACTGTCACAGTAATGACAGGATACCTTACCGTCCTGTCTGATCGCAACGATGTCGCTGACGCTCATGGAGGGACTGTGAAAGTCCACGGGCTTTTCCAGATTGAATTGCTGATAGAGTTTTTCCAGCTGCTCCGGCACAGTGCCAGACTCCCTCAGAGGAGCTGTGTAAATGAGGTCATAATTGCTGCGGTCTATGGAAATGTTATGGGACTTTAACCAGTCCAGATTCATAAAGCGCACATTCTGCGGATCGTCACGACTTACCTGATAGATGGCAAAGCAATCTCTGTTCTGGGAGAGAAATGCCTGTTCGCGTTCCTGCTGATGTTCCTGACGCTCCATGACCTTTTCGTGGAACTGAGGGCTTTTCTCCCATTCCTCATGGTCCACACCGAAAAGACCGCCATGATCCATGATTTCCTGCGGGTCAAACACCATGCTCTCCGTATTGTCCTCATGCAGCACATAGACGGTCAAACCGGCGGCATCCAGTTCCAACGCCCGTTCTCTGGTAACAGGGAGCATCCCATCATAGGAGTAGCCGTATTCCTGCATATCCTGTGTGGATACCTGCTCATCTGGCATGGGGTATTCATCCAGTGCCTGCTCCTGCGCTTCCGGCAGCTGGGCAGAAGCGGTCATCTGACTTGCCTCTGCTTGCATCTGCTCATAAGCAGCTTCCTGCAAGGTCTCAACCATAGACAAGGGAGCGCGTCTGAGCAAAGTGCTGTCCAGATCGTTATCATCACAAATCTGGAGAACTGCCTTCATGCAGGAAAGCTCCGGCATATCCAGCTGACCACCATCCAGCTCTTTCATGGACGCAGCATCGTAAAGAGTGTAGTCCCATCCGCTGTCACAAGGTTGGATATGAAAATAGGTAGTATCGTTGATCAGAAACAAAGCCTCCTGCCGGTTGGCATCCGCCCCCAGTACCTCCATTTCCGACATGGCCGCAGCCAGTTCCTTTACCGCTTTCTGTACCAGCGGATTGTCACGGTAATAGTCGATTGCCTGAATAGTGTCCAGGTCAATGGTCTGCCCGGTCAAAATTGGAAACGGTCCTTCATAGTCGCTTCCGTCTTTCAGCTCAAAGCCAATGCCCTTGATCCCGTTCATTCGCTCTGCCGGAATTTCCTGATAGATGCGGACCGCCTCCTCCAAAGACAGGTTATCGTGATATTCTCCAAGGTTTGAAAACTCCATGCACTCTGCCACATAGTAAGTCAGATTGCCGGTTGGCTGCTCTATCGGGGCGGTTTCCGGCTCTGCCTTTGCATGGGGATCAATCCCACGCTCTTTACATATTTCCTTATAGTGGCGCTCAATGTCAGAGATCAAAGTGCCGGAGGTCTTATTGATGGTCTCCAAACTGGCTCTCAGCTCTTTCAGCTCCTTGCCCTGACTCCAGCTTGCAATATAGCCGAAGCTGTTTTCTCCGGTCTCGATGCCAAAATATTTGCAGACTGCATAGGAGATGCTTTCAGCCTCCACTTCCTCCGTGTGGCGGTCTTTCCTCTGTTCTTGCAAAAACTGGGTGAGGGTAGAAAAGCCGCCAACAAAATTCAGCCCTTCTTCCTCGGTCAGCATCAGGCGTCCATCTTCCGCCAGCTCCAGCGGCTCTGTCAGCAGAACGGAACCTGCATGGTTTACAACCACTTGTTCTTCTACACAGACCGGCTCTCCGGGGTCGTAGTCAGAACCGCGCAGGTCATAGCAATAAACGCCCTCCGGCAGATTATCACGGACAATCCGCCCATTGGAGAACAGACCGGGTTTATCAAACAGCTCGATCTCCTGATATTGCTCGTCATTGGCAATCTGAATCTTTTTCTGATTGTGGAGCTTGCTGTGGGCAATCTCGTGTACTGTGGCCGAAACCGTCTGCACCTCACTCATGCCCTGGCGAATGGCGATTTTCTGATGATCGGCAGAAAAATAGCCGTCCGTATCGGCGGCCATTGCTTCAAAAGTGATCGGCACCGGCGCACTGCGGCGCAGAGCCTCCATGAATGCCTCATAATTTGGCACATTGCCGGAAAGGGAGGAAGCAAGCTCAGGCAAAGGTTTCCCGTCGGTCTGGCTCACATCAAAGACCTTGACCGGGCGAAACATGGGGATCTCGATTTCTTTTTCCTCTGTGACGATCTTTCCGTCTTTATCCAAAATCGGAGCCTTGGTATCCGGGTCCAGTTTCTGCTCCTCGATTTTCTTCTTATATGGTGTGGGAGCAATGATGGTAATGCCATGCTCGCCCTTTTTTACATGACGCTCAAACTGGTCTTTCCACTTATTGTATCCGGCTACCAATGTAGCGTCCGGCTTCTGCATATAGATGAGCATGGTGTTGTTTACCGAATAGCGGTGGAAGCGGGACATGACGGACAGATAGCGCATATACTTTTCACTCTCAAACAGTTCCTTGATCCCCTGCTCGATGCCATCTGTGATTTCCCTTAGCCGCTCTCGGTTGGTGTGTTTGTTCTCAGCCATGATTTTCAATCTCCTTTCCAAATGTGTGATTTCTGCTGTGTGTTCTGCAATCCATGCCTTTTGTTCTTCTTCACTTTCATAAAAAAAAAGGTCCAACAGGTACTCTACATAGGTTTTCTTCTGGATTGCTTCCACAAAACGGGGGTGCGGTTCTTCCTCCGGTGTCCGGGGAGAATTGTCGGCCTCCCATTTTTTCAGCAGATAGTAGTAATCGGACAGTACGCGATAACACCGCTGCCGGTCCTCCCGAAACTTTTGTGCCTCTGTTTTCTGCCGGACATATCTCCTACGGGGAGGGGCCTGACTGTCATAGATTAGGCCAAAGTCCTGTGCCAGTTTCTCCGCCGCTTCTTTTGGGGAGAGGTCAAAGAGCTTTGCGGTAAAGTCGATCACATCCCCATCTTCACCGCAGCCAAAGCAGTGGAACCGCTGGTCTACCTTCATGCTGGGGTTCTTATCATCGTGAAAGGGACAGCAGGCCATGCCATTTCGTTTGACCTCGATCCCATAAAACGCTGCCGCATCTCTGGTGCTGACCGACTGCTTGACTGCTTCAAATACATTCTCTGTCATGTGCCTTTAACTGCTGGACTTTCTCACAGGGGGCTGGTATCCGGCAGCTTTCGCACGCTCACTGGCGGCTTTGCGGCGTTCTACGCTATATGGCTCCCGGACTGATACACACCGCTTTGGGACGGTAAAGTTATGGGCGTCCTTTCGGGTGATCTGGTCGGGGTGCTTTTTTGCCAGCAGTTCCAGCTTCTCCATCAGACGGGGATCGTGGGTGTAGACCTCAGCCATTGGTTCTGCCTGGTTATAAAGGAGAATGGTTTCCCGTTCCACTAAAGAGAGCTTCATCGGCTGCCTCCTTTCCGCTGATCAAATTCCAGCTTGAAGTTGGCGTACTGTCCATCGTCCTCCAAAACCACAGTGGCATCGTAGGTCTTGCCGGTTTTCTCCGAATATAGCCCCGTCACACGGACACGGCCATCGTTAAGCAGTGCAGACACCACAGCCTTGGTCGGCTGTTTTTTCTTGGCAGCCCACCATTTGTTATTTTTCCAGATTGCAAATTTGCAAGAATCATTCTGACAGAAGAAGCCTTTTTGCAGTTCTGCAACTTCACCGCCGCAGCGAGGGCATTTGCCCACCACCTCACGGGGCGGAGTGAACAGGTACTCAGTTCCTTTGATGACCTGATAAGTTCCCACCAGATCTTTCAGCATGGTGCTGATCCCGTCCAAAAACTCCTCCGGGGCAAGCTGCCCGCGCTCGATCTCGCCCAGTCGGTACTCCCACTCGGCAGTCAGAAGCGGCGATTGCAGTTGTTCCGGCAGAACGGTGATCAGGGAAACTGCATCGTGGGAAGGGAGAAGCTGCACCGTTTTCCTGCTCTTTTTTCGTTCCAGAAAACCGGCAGATACCAGCTTTTCCAAAATACCGGCACGGGTGGCCGGTGTCCCCAGACCTTTTCGCTCGGCATCCTCCGGCATATCCTCTTTTCCGGCAGTCTCCATCGCGGACAACAGAGTGTCCTCCGTAAAGTGCAGGGGCGGACTGCTTTTGCCTTCTTTGACGATTGCAGCAACAACCGAAAGGGTCTGTCCTTCGGTCAGCTCCGGCAGGGCTTTCTCTGCGCCCTCTTTTTTCGGCTCTGCATCCTTCATTTTGGCACGGTAGGCGTCCTCCAGTGCTTTCCATCCGGGGTGCTTCACCGTTTTTCCTTTGGCGGTAAACTCCCTACCGGCACACGCTGCAATCACAACGGTTTCCGAATAGATATGGGGCTGGGCCACGGCACACAGCAGACGCAGGGCCACCAGCTCCAGCACCGCTTTTTCTCCCGCAGGAAGGGCAGAAAGGTCTGCATCCTTGAGATTTCTGGTAGGGATTACTGCGTGGTGGTCGGTTACTTTCTTATCGTTGATGACTGTCTGCGGATCACAGGTAATGGCGATCCCTTTGCGAAACGGCATAGCATTGGCAACCAGATTCACCAACACCGGCAGGCTGTCTGCCATATCACCGGTCAGATAGCGGCTGTCAGTACGGGGATAGGTGCAGAGCTTCTTTTCATACAAGCTTTGCAGATAGTCTAGGGTCTGCTGGGCCGTAAATCCAAGCAGGCGGTTGGCATCTCTTTGCAGAGTAGTCAGGTCATAAAGGGCAGGTGGCTTTTCGGACTTTTCCTTGCGCTCCACCTTTTTGATTGTGACATTTGCACCCTGACAGGCTTCTTTCAGCTGTTCGGCAGCAGCTTTATCCGCCATGCGCTCCCCGGATACGGTAAGACCGGGCAGCTCCAGCGCCACGGTATAAAAGGGAACCGGCTTAAAAGTGTCGATCTCAGCTTCTCGCTGGACAATGAGTGCCAGCGTTGGGGACATCACGCGCCCGATGTTGAGTGTGCGGTGATACAGCACGGAAAAAAGCCTTGTGGCATTGATCCCCACCAGCCAGTCGGCCTTGGCACGGCAGAGGGCAGCATCCCTAAGTCCGTCATAGTCCGCACCGGGGCGCAGGTTTGCAAAGCCCTCCCTTATGGCGGAGTCCTCCATCGAAGAAATCCAGAGGCGTTTCATGGGCTTTTGGCAGCCTGCCAGCTCATAGACGCTGCGGAAGATCAGCTCACCCTCGCGTCCGGCATCACAGGCATTTACCACTTCCATCACATCCGGGGCGTTCATCAGCTTTTTGAGAATATCAAACTGCTTTTTCTTATCCTTTCCCACCACCATCTGCCAATGCTCCGGCAGAATAGGCAGGTCATCATATCGCCACTTGGCGTACTTGGGGTCATAGCTGTCTGCATCCGCAAGACCGGCCAGATGGCCCACGCACCAGCTGACACGCCAGCCGTTCCCCTCCAGATAGCCGTCCTTACGAGCAGTCGCGCCGATCACGGCGGCCAGACTTTGTGCAGCCGATGGTTTTTCAGCGATTACCAGTTTATATCTCATCATCTTCAGCCTCCCATTCTTCCCGCACAGGCGTGTGCAGTTTTTTCTCTATGCTGTTTTCCTCATCCAGTAGCAGGTTATAACCAAACCGGTAGTCATAGCGGTACAGTTTCCCCAGCAGGTCATTGATGATGATACGACAAGCCAAAATGACACGGGTTTTATCCACCTGCATCAGCTGGTAGCGTTGATAATTGCTGTAATATTCTTCGTGACGGCGGGTATTGCAGGCGGCATCTTCAAGTAAACTATCTACTGCATCCTGGCAACCATCTTCTTTTTCCCCTTCCATGCAGTTCAGAAGTTCCATCATCAAAGGAAAGCTCTGTTCATCCATAGGAGCTTCTGCTGCAAGAAAACCGATCAGAGCAGATAAGAGCAGACGAGTCGCCGTCTGTTCTTGTTCCGTCAAAACGGCCATTGTTTTCTCCGCATTTGGCAGGATCTTTTCTTCCACAAACTCTGCCGCGTCACCGGAATAAAGCTGACGGATAGAATCTATGGACAATGAAACTGTCACGGTATCTAAGGAGAAATCAAAGGGGTCATCTTGCTTTGGCTTTCTCCGAAGTTTGTTTAACATGGTAGAAAGAATGTCGCCGCCAAAATACACGGCGATCACCAGCAGGTCAAAAACAGCAATCAGCTTGATAAATATAATCAGAACACTCATTTTTTTCGTTTCCTTTCTTTGAGCCAGCGTTCCATCTCACGATGGCAGATGCCTACGCAGGGGCTTCCATAACTCCCGCAGCCATAGCAGGGGTGGTTGTGGGGTAAAGAAGGAGGACGGGAAGTTTCCCTCCCGCCCTCCGGCCTGCGTGTCATCATGCGTTCATAGGGACTGTCTGTGAAACGGGTCATTTCACGCTGTCCTCGTCATCTTCTTCTGTGCTGCCCCCGTCAGCGTCCGGCTCGTCCGACTCCTCATTTTCGGTTTCCCATTCCTCGGAATCTTCCTCGCCATAATCATAATCGTCCAGACTGTCATTGCCCTTGGTCTTAGGCTTGTTCTTAACGAGCTTCAAATAGGCAAATACGCCACCGCCACCAAGCAGAGCCAGTAAAAGGACCAGCGCAGCCGGATTCAGTCCGGCAGGCTTCTCCTTTTCCGGCTCCGATATTTCTGCCGGAGGTTCCGGTGCTTTGCCCGTACATTTACTCTTATCAGTTGCACAGACCGGACAAGCCGTATTGACTGCCCCTGCTTCACATTTTGTCGTGCAGCTGCATACCGCAGGCGGCTCCTCTTTTGCTTTTCCATCTTCCATCAGCGCCGCAAGGTCTGCATCGTCCACCTGATTCAGAAAGTGAACAGCAGTCTCCTTGTCCTCATTCGCCCTGTCAATCAGGATGTAAAAGTAATTTCCAGCTTTGGTCGTAACAGTAATAAGCTGCTTATTGCCTCCAAAATCATCCACCAATGCCGCATTCCCCTCCGGTGTAAGTGCCGGTGCCGGTTCTGTTTCTTCCACAATCACATTGCTGTCATTGGTAGAATCCTCTGCCGGTGCCGCCGGAGCCTGTTCTGACCCCTGTGCGAAAGCAGGGATCGTAAAGCCAAATGCCACAACCATTGTCAGGCAAATGGCGGAAAGTGTTTTGCAAATTCTTTTATTCTTCATAAGCGGTAGCCTCCTGATTATTTGATTCCGACAGTGCCGTATCTCTGCCGTGGTTCATTCCACCGGAAAGCATAGCGTTCAGCTGTGCTGGAGTCATGCGTAACGCACGAACCATCTGAACGATTTCCAGATTCTCTGCCTCCGTTTTCTGTGCTTCCAGGGTCTTGAGCTTTTCCTGATATTCCGCAATCTTCTCACGGGTTTTCTCAATTTCCTGGTCGATACGTTCAATTTTGTTTTTTGCCATAACCGTTCACTCCTTTCCACAAAGTCTGTTACCAGTTCATCAGGCCGTAGCCCTTAATACTTTGATAATTCAGGTCATAACTTTTGATCTTGCAGGCATCGCCGGAATTTCCCTCCACCGTATAAACACGGCTGCCATCCGTACCGATCACTATACCCACATGGTCCGCTGTCCCATCTAAATCCCAATCAAAGAAAATTGCATCTCCGGGAGCCAGATTGTTATAGCCTCTTGCACCCCATTGTCCATGAGACTGGAACCACGGAACGCCCTGCCACTCACAGCCTGCAAAGCGCGGCTCACTTTTTCCAGCCTGGTTATAACACCAGGATACAAAGCAGGCGCACCACTCCACGCGGCTGTCAAAGCCATACCAGCTCCAATAAGGATAGCCACCCACATTGCCGACCTGACGCTTGGCCAGCTCCACCAACTGCGGATTTCCGGGACGGGTTCCATTTACAAACTGTACACCGGTCAAGTCCTCGGAATTGCTCATGTCAGGGGAACCACCGCCAAACAACAGCGGCTTATTGCCCATGGTCTGCCGGTAAACCTGATACATTTCCATCTGCTCCGAGGTCAGTAACTCCGACGCCACAGCGGAAATGGGCTTGCTGGTGAGTTTCACATTCAAAATGTAATACTCATAGGGGACTTCTTCTGAGGTGGTCTCGCCGGTCTCCGGGTCGGTGGAGGTCTCCGTGCGGTAGCGAATCTCCACTTCCTCAGTAAGCGTCAGCTGATACTGTGCTGCAAACACACGCGCCAGCTCTGTCTGAGCGCTCTGCCGGGTGTAACCTTGCAAGACGGCAGACAGAAATGCTGCCAGCTCATGAGGGTCATGGCCGATCATACCAAGGTCATAGCGATACTCGTCATACCCTGGGTGGCTGTTTTCAATGTTGTCGATTTCCTCCTGCAACTGGACTTCTCTGGCTGCATAATCTGCCTCCACCGCCAGCATTTCCGGGTCATCCGACGGATAGGTGGTGCCGGAGAGAACGGAACCGATGCTCTGCGCCATCATGGAGCAGGAGGACATGGTATTCATCAGCATACAGGTAATGAGGAACAAAACCCCTGCCATCAGGAAACCCTTCTTGTGGCGCATGACGAATGCCCCTGCCTGCTGTACCTTTTCTTTTACCGTCCTTGCGGCTTTTCCGGTTTTAGATGCAGCCTGGGCGGTATTTCCGGCAGTCTGACCGGCGTGTTTGGCGGCGGCATACTGCCTTTTGATGGCCTGCTTTTGCTGCCAGCGGGAAAGAGGGTTGCTGGCAAACTGGGGATTTTCCTGCAAAGATTTCTGGTACAGAACATTTACATTTGCCTTTTCCAGTTGACGCTCTGCCTGGGCTGCTTTGCGGTACGGCTTCAGCTTGTGGCTGCGATAGCCCTCCCGCACCAGATAAGCGCCGGTCTCCACCGCTTCCTCGGACTTGTGGGCGCTTTCCACGCCCACATTGTCCTGCTCTGTTTCCCGGATCTCTTTGTGGAGCTTGCCTGCGACCAGATGGACGGGAGCTTCCCTGACTCCTTGAGAAACTTTGGAAGGTGGCTTTTTCTTGTCCTCAAAGGTCAGCTTCGAGGTCTTTTTTCCGGTATCCGGGTCAATGACCGTCTGCCTGACCTTTTTCTTTGGGATATTGGCCTGCGCCTTATCTGCTCTGGCCGCAGCTTTCTCCGCTTTACGGATCGGCTTTTCCAGTGCAGGATCAGACCGTTCCTCATCAGTAAAGCGCAGGCGCGGCTCTTTATTCAAACCATTCTCCCAGCATGAGGGAGGACATCATGTAGTGCAGCTCTGCATAAATGGCCATTCCCACAGGATCGTTGAACATACAGCCGGACAGGTAGGCATAAAACTGTGCCACCACATCGGAAAGGATCTTCGCCTCTGTTCCTTCCAGAATCAGGCCGCCCATACCTTCCTTGGCACGGATGGTGCTCCAGACCTCTGCCAGACGGAGAAGCCCCACCTGACCGGTCTCATTCAGTTCGGCTGCCTGATCTGCCGCCGTGCGGCACTCACTTACCGCATCGGCCATGACCGTAAGCAACTGGCTGCGCTGGGCATTTACCGCCCTGTCAAAAAACATCAGCGGGTTTTTATTCAAAATGTTGGGGTTCATCATCATTCATCCTCCTTCTTTTTCAGTTCCTGGGGTTTGGTGGTCATAATGCGGTAAAGCTCGGTATTCTTCGGGAAGTGATCCACGAAAGGCAGGATTGTAGAGCCATAAAACAGCAGGCCCTCGCCCTCACCGGAGTGGGTCACATAAGATAATTGGTGTGTGGAAATCCCCAGCTGCTTGGCGAGGATCTGACGGTCTCCGCCTGCCTGGTTGAGCATATACACGAAGTCGGAATTTTCAAAGATATTTTCCACCTCGCGGCTGCTCAAAAGGTCTTTGACATTCTGGGTGATACCTGTCGGAATACCGCCCCATTTTCTGAATCGCTTCCAGATTTCCACCGTATAGGCGGCGGTCTGCTCCTCCTTCAAAAGCAGGTGCATCTCGTCGATGTAGTAGCGGGTAGACTTGTGAGCGGCACGGTTGATGGTAACGCGGTTCCACACCTGATCCTGTACCACCAGCATACCGATTTTCTTGAGCTGCTTGCCCAGTTCCTTGATGTCATAGCAGACAATCCGGTTATCAATGTCCACATTGCTCTGATGATTGAACACATTCAAAGAACCCGTTACATAGATTTCCAATGCCGTTGCAATGTATTGAGCTTCTTTTTCTTCCTGCTCCCGCAGCAAGTTATAAAGGTCCTCCAAAATCGGCATATTCTCCGGCTTTGGGTCATTGAGATATTCGTTGTAAACCAGCCGTACACAACGGTCAATAATGGTTTTCTGCACCGGCTGCAAGCCCTCCTTACCGCCCACGATCAGCTCACACAAGCTGAGGATAAAGTCAGACTTGAGTGACAGCGGGCTTTCATCATCCGAATAGTCCAGATTCAGATCCATCGGATTGATATAGTTGGTTGAAGTAGGTGAGATCTTGATGACCTGCCCATGCAGACGCTCAACAAGAGGTGCGTACTCCGCTTCCGGGTCACAGATAATAACATCATCACTGGTAAGCAAAAAGCAGTTGGCAATTTCTCGTTTTGCGCTGAAGGACTTACCGGAACCCGGCGTACCCAGAATCAGGCCGTTGGGGTTTTTCAGCAGCTTTCTGTCCACCATGATGAGGTTGTTGGACAGAGCATTGATGCCGTAGTACAGAGCTTCTTTCCCGTTCTGGAACAGTTCCTGCGTAGTAAAGGGCACAAAGATAGCTGTGGAACTGGTGGTCAGTCCTCGCTGAATCTCAATCTGATTGAGACCCAGAGGCAGACAACTCATCAGCCCTTCTTCCTGCTGGAAGTCCAGCCTGGTCAGCTGACAGTTATACTTCTGGGCAATAGAGCCTGCCTGAAAGATGTTGTTGCCAAGTTGACGGGGATTGTCCGCTGTGTTCAGCACCAGAAAGGTCAAAAGGAACATTCTCTCGTTGCGGCTCTGCAAATCCTGCAAGAGTTTTTTCGCTTCACTGCCGTAGGTAGCAAGGTCAGATGGAATGATGTCCATGTCGTATCCGGCACGGACTGCTTTTTTCTGTTCCTCAATCTTGCTGCGGTCCAGGTCGGTAATCTTCCGCTTTACCGTTTTGATGGCTTTCACCTGATCCACCGACTGAATGTGCATACTCACAATGAGCGAGCTTTCCATATCCAGAAAATCAGCCAGCAGACGGTCATTCAGCTCCGGTGCGAGAATTTGCAAAAAAGAAACAGCCCCGTATTTCTTGCCCATACGGAACTGCTTGCCGGTGCGGAACTCAAAGGAGCTTGGTGCAATAAAATCCTTTGTGGACAGACCGGAAGGAGCCAACCAATCCCATTCAAACTGAAACGGGAGTTGTTCATCCATGTGGAATACCGCATGAAGCTGAGAAAGCCTTTCTTTACCGTCCAGCGTTCTGGCAGCTACACCAAGACGCTTGAAGTTATTAAGTATATCGGTCTCAATACGCTCCAGACGGGGCTTGGCGGCTTTGATGCTGTCTGCGTCGATACCAAAGGTCAGGTATTTGGTCTTGATGAGGCCGTTGTTACCTCTGGCCAGCTGATTTTGCAGCATTGTGGTATATTCCTCGCGGATACTGTCAAAGGCATCCCTCTGGGGCGGGATGGAAATGGAGTTAGCAAAGGTCTCCTCCGATGCCGCAAGGTTCAAAAAAGACAGCTGGAAATGAATCGAGCTGTCAAAATAATTGAGGAAATCACACCAACCCTCAAAAATTGCCGTCTTATCTTCGTTTTGGGAGAGCTGATAGTTGATGTCCTGAAACTGAATGGTCTTTGTGTAGTGGCTGTCCGATATGCGGCAGATCCCGTCCGTCCACATCCGTTCATAAGGGATACTGTCCTGCGCAGATTTTCCTTTTTTGTCCGTGCGGTTAGCGCGGGCAATGGCCGCTTCGATCTGCTTCTTATCAGCGCGGGACAGCTTTTTCTTTGTCTTTACCGGCTGCACAGTTTTTTCCTCGGTTTTCCCGAACATCCGATGCAGCCATTTTTTTATTGCGGTGAACAATGTCATACACCTCCTTATCGAGCATTTCCTGCCGCTTTAATACGGCATAAAAGTTATTGGTCTGGTAGGGACGCTGCTTGGGACGGATCACAGCTACTTTGAGAATGTTGCCCACGATCTTTTCAAGGGGCTGTCCATGCTTTTCGTACATAGCCAGCATAAAGAAGGGCAGCATAACCAGCATCATACACATAGCCGCTACACTGTTTCCGGTAGGTTTTCTGAGCAAAAAGAAAAGCGGTACGCCAATAAGCGCTCCGCCCGTGAAGCAGATAAGCTGCCGCTTGGTCAGATTGAACATGACCTTTGTTTTGACTTTTGTTAAGTCCTTGGGTACGGGTACATAAGCCAATGTGGGAACCTCCTTCCGTTTTAATGCGCCTGAAAGACTGATTTTGCGAGGCTGCCGGTTTTGAATAGTGTAAAGCACAGCAGTACGGTGTAGCCCACGCAGCTCCAGATCGCCATGATGATGTCATCTTCCAGAGCGATGTTCTGCACCAGCACAGCATAAATTGCCACGCAGACGATAATGAGAAACGCCTGAAAGCCCAGCGCCAGCAGGGATCGGAGGTAATTCTGTCCCATACCGCCCCATTCTTTACCCATCATTGCAGCCATTGGAACGGGAGCCACCGAAGTCACAAGGTAAATCTCGATCATACGGCCATAAATAACGATAAAGATACAGATATACAACGCCCACATGGTAATGCCAATAAAGAGGGATTGGAACCACAGTCCGAACAGCGGTCCCAGATCCATTTCCATCAGCCTCGGTTCCAGATCGGTCATAACTGAGGAAATGTCAATGGACGCATCCGAATTGATAATCCCTGCCGCCTGCGCCACCACGCTCTGCGCCATATCAAAGACGCCCATCACGATATTCCATGTGTTTGTGACAATGAGGATGGCAGCAGCTGATTTGAACACCCACTTGAAAATCATCCAGGTATCCACATCATGCAGGTTGTTCTTGTCTGCAATCATCTGGATCAGGTCTACGGTCATCACGATAGCCAGGATCACGCCTGCAATCGGCACCATGATGGAGTTGGACAGATTCTCAATCATGCTGAAAATACTGCCATTCCATCCCTGTGGGGTCTGGCCTACCTGTACGGATATATCCGCGACCTGCTGGTTTACACTGTCAAACATCCCCGAAAGGTTGCTCATAATGCCGCCCACCAGCATTTCTTTCAGCCAATTTGTCAGGGCTTCAAGTAAGAAATCCATACGGTGTCAACCTCCTTTCCGCCGCCCCCGCAAAACTGCGGGAGCGGCAAGGATTTCATACGGAGACGCTTAGACAGAGAAAAGCCCGGAGAGCAGAGGTACAAGGACCATGCCTACCACGGCTACACCAGCACCGGCCATGAGCTGCTTCATGCCCTGGCTCTTGGCGCCGGGGTTGTCGTTGCCGTAACCTTCCAGCAGGTTGATAACGCCCCAGATACCGAGACCGGCACCGAGCGCGATAACGAGGGTCTGAAGAACGGTGATTGCCTGTTCAAAAAATGCCATATAGTTTGTTAGCCGGAATCTGATTAAAAAATATGTTTGTCATGTTTCATAGGCATACAAAAGCCGGAACAATCTGCCGCCCGGTTTCCGGGGGCATGATTCCGGCTGTCCTCCTTTTTCATTATTTTTTCTCGCGATTGTCCGCTTTGTACGCCAATGGCCCATAGAGGGCAGGTGCGGCGAATAGATAAGATCACTCCCTTCTAAAGCGGAACGAAATTAAGCGCCCTTTGTGTCTACTTCATATACATCGCAGACCTCATTGGGCTTGAGTTTCAGCCTTGCAGACAAGAATGCTTCAATGTCAAAAGCGTTCTTATCATCCGCGTCGGCAGTGTACTTGAAATTGGGGTGCTTGGTGATGTCGTACTTATCCGAAAGGAAAGGACGCACACCGCGCAGCTGGAGGATACACTTGCCTCCATCCATAACAGCAAGCTCATCCTGGCTCATCAGCTCTTTCCCCAATTTTTGATAGTTGAGTGAATGGGAGGTTTCCCTCCCACGGCTCTCTCCGGTATTGTAGGTGTCGATGGTTTCCTTGCCCAGCACGGCAGCCAGCTCTTTGAGGGTAGTCGGCTCTTTACCGCCCAGGAAGATGGATGTATCCATGTTACCGATGATGGTATCTGCGTTATCCTTATAGATCGCCTTGAGCTGACTCTGTGCCTGCAACACCAGACAGGCAGAGATTTCACGGCTTCGGATGGTGGCCACCAGCTTTTCCAGTTTCGGAATCTGCCCGATGTTAGCACACTCATCAATCAAACAGCGCACATGAACCGGAAGCCTGCCGCCATACACATCGTCGGCTTTTTCGCAGAGCAGATTGAAAAGCTGGGTATAACACATGGAGATCAGGAAGTTAAAGCTGTCATCCGTATCACTCATAATGAGGAACAGAGCAGTTTTCCTGTCTCCCAGAGTATCCAGCTCCAGCTCATCATAAGCCGTGACCTCACGCAACTCTGCAATGTCGAACACGGCAAGGCGAGCGCCGCAGGAAATCAAAATCGACTTGGCTGTTTTGCCGGCGGCCAGCTTATATTTCTTATACTGGCGCACCGCAAAGTGATTTGGCTTCTCGGCTTCCAGTGCATCAAACATCAGGTCTACGGGGTTTTTGAACTCCTCGTCATCCTCACGGACTTCCATGGCGTTGATGAACTCAATGAGGGTAGAGAAGTTCTGCTCCTCCACCGGAGCCTCATAATGGATATAGCCAATAAGCGCGCAGTACAACAAGGTTTCTGCTTTTACCCAGAAATCGTCTCCGGCCTTGCCTTCGCCTTTGGTATTGGCGATCAGCGTTGTCACCAGCTTCAAAATATCCTTTTCCGAGTGGATGTATGCAAAGGGGTTATAGTGCATGGACTTCTTGAAGTTGATGGTATTTAGGACCTTGATTCGGTACGGCTCATAAATGACCTTGCCGTGCTTATCCTTCATGGGCTTTCCGTCCTTCCCCAGCTTGGGCGCACCCCTTTGGAGCATTTTTCCGCACTCCACCAGAATTGTTCCTTTCGGGTCCGTCACAACATAGGAGCTGTGCATCTGCATCAGGTTTGGTTTCAGCCAGAATCGGGTCTTACCGGAACCGGAGCCGCCAATCACCAGTACATTTTTGTTTCTGGCAGCCTTGGGGTCCTTGGGGCGGCTGTTCATGGTCAGGCTCTCCGTTTTCGTCAGAATCACATTGTTCTGAAATACAGGATCAACGTAAGGTGCAATATCCTCACGGGTTCCCCAGCGGGCCGAACCATATTCCAAACCATGTCGATATTTCTTGGCGTTCTTGCTTTTAAGATACACCGCCAGCCTCAGACTGCCTCCACAACACAGTCCTACCAACAAGTCCAATGGATGCAGGCTTGGCCAGAAACTTTGCAGCGCCCCAGGCAGAACCGCAATCAGCGAAAGAAACTTTTCTGAAGCATCCGCCCCTTGTGCCATTCGCCATGCCTCTCCAAAATTGGTAGCAAACAGTCCCATCAGGATATACGGCATATTCAGCAAAATGAGCTTTTTGATGTCCAATGTCTTTTTCATCGTTCCAGCTCCTTTCGCTTGGTGCGATCCACCACAGCATTTTTAACCATCTCTTTGAACCGGTTAAGTTTTGCCAGTACGGACGGGCGCTCTGTTTTCGTTGCCTTTTTGACCTTTTTGTTGGTGTACTCTGTAAAAGCTGCTGTCAGAGCATCTGCATCACGGCCTTTGAAAAAAATCAGGTACTTTGGCGGAGAACTGCTGCGGTCCTTTTTCACCGCATAATCCACACCATATTTCCGGGCGATTTTCTCAAACTCCTTGATAGAGGGGTCTGTGATCTCAATGTTGGATATTCCCTGATTCTGCCCGACAAGCTGCTTCACAGTCTGTTTTCCATGCGGAACAACCGGCGCATCACGGCTTCTCTGTTTTTCCAGCTTCTTTTCCTTTCGATGTGCCATGTACTTGCTTATGGCAGCCTTAAACATTCTGCCGGTAAACTTTGTTCCACTGACAACCAGCGTCAAAGTTCTGTTTTCCACTTCTTCCTGCATTTTCTCGCCTCCTTTCCACGAAGTTTGCAGGGAATCTCTTTTTTTGCTAAGGCGGAACCACCAGCCGCCGGAGGAGGTATTTTTTCATCGCTCCATCCCGCGGCTCTTTTTCTTTACCGGCTTCTTATCCGGCAGATTCCACTCTTTCCGGAACTCTGCCGCACCTTTGGGGTCAAATGCCTTCAGCTTCTCCAGATCAAAGGCAACAGCAGAATATTTTCCATAACCGGACTGAACCTGATAGGGAAGCACCTTCCCCAATTTGTTCTCTTTGATGAATCGCAGCAAATCCTTGCTGATGTCACCGGAAATAAACGCCTCTCCGGGGTCCAGGGAATATCCTGGTAGGTTCACCGTCATATCTGCAAACGCCTCTGCTCCATCTTCTGTATGGGTAATCATGCCGATATAAAGCCGCTGATTATTCGCATACATTCCAAGTTGCAGCGATATGGTTTCTTCCCCATATTCCCACTTAAAGGGTACTTTCTTTTCCTCATTCATATCGGATTCCTCCTATCGTATCTGTTCTTTGTGGTCATAAAACAAATCTCCATTTCTGACCTTTGCATGGCTGAGAATCTTGATCTGCCCATTTGCCTGACTGTCCAGAGCTTTTTCATAGCCTATATCTGACAAAAACAGGCGGGTGCGTTCTCCTTTCCAGCCAACCGGGGAGTCATGCGTCAGTACATCAAAAATAATCATGTGCCGGGTGTTCTCCGCAAATCGCTGGAGATCCATGTAGTCATGACCGTGATAGTTCTGCGCCCCGGCTTTCTGGCGCATTTCCTCCATCAGCTGCCCGATTGTTTTGCCTTCCTGCATAAAACCCACTTCCTGTCCGTTCTTATGAGACCAGCAAGATCATCTCCCGCAGCTGAGCAAAATAGAGCTTGCCCTGGGGCGTGACCAGCGTGTAGGAACCGGTATGACCGTGGTTGCAGTAGTCTTTGACGCAAAACAGCCCTGCATTTTTCACATTGGCATAAGGCAGCACATTGCCGGATGCCGTGCGGTACACAAACCGCCGTTCTATCAGAAACCGAACAAACCGGCGCTCCGGGACATCCAACTCTTTGGCGGTAGTCCTGAGATTGGTGCTGTGCTTTAAGTCGATGAACAGGTCATAGAAAGCGGCTTTGCCCTCCAGCTGTGCATTTTCCTTACGCAGAGAAATATTCGCTTCACGCTCAGCCAACAAGTCTGAGCAGAGCTTCATCAGAGCCTCCGGGGAAGTGGCAACCTCCCACAGCTTCTCTTTTGTGAGATAGGCCCCGTGCTTACGAATAGTAGGCAGGACCTCATCGAATACCCACTGTTCAAACCGCTCTGCCGATGGCAATTTGCTGTGAACGATCAGGCGGTACAAATCTCCTTCGGGGATAAAAGTCATACTGATTTTGCGGTCGGGGCTTTGTGGGTGAGGTGCGTCGCGTTTCACGACATACCTACAATGGCGGATAATTGCATCGCGGGGATTGCTGTACCCCAGCGCAGCGGCCACATCCGTTCCGCAGAACAGGTATTTGCCGTTTTCTTCGATGACCCGGATACTGCCAAACTCCGGGTTTTTGAAAATTTCCATCTGGTTCATGTCGTGCCTCCTTTTGCATGATAAAAGGCGGCCTTTACCAGCCGCCTGCGTGCATATCGTGGTTGACCAATGAAGTGAAGTGATTGTTCATGGTGGTAGGCGCATTGAACAGCACTGCAAGCAGGTACTGCTTCATGTTGCGTACCTGGGTGGTATTCTTTTGCAGACAGTCCATGACAAACTCGATGTGGGAGCTGTCCAGTTTCAAAAAACGGGAACGCACGATCTCGTGAGGGAAGTCTGCCCCAGAGATCCGGGTGGTCTTTCGTTTGGCACAGACCGTTTCGACCAACAGCTCTACGATCTCATTTAGGTCATCCAGGTAGAGAGGATAACGCTGCTTCAAGCAGTCATACTCGATATTCTCCAAAATCAACTCCCGATAATTTTCTATCTCTGTGACAGACATCGCATCCCTTCCTTTCCGTTCCGGCGGTCTTGCCGCCGCTGTTTCCCGGAAGGGAATGGAATCGGTACTTGATCCATAAGTAATTGATTTTTCTGTATTTGATTTCTCTATATTTAATTCTGCGGGCTTTTCCATATCCGGTCTTACCATATCCGGGTTTTCCGTATCTGGTGAAGCCGTATCCGGCTGGGACATATCTGGCTGGGGCTGTTCATAGATGACATACTCGGTATCTGTAATCCGCCCACTTTTATCGCGTCTCTGATGGCGCACGATATATCCGGCTCCTTCCAGTTCACGCAGGGCAGCACCGATGGCATCCACGCCTTCCTTACAGATCTTTGCAAGGCCACGGGTAGTGTAATTCCAGTCCTCTGGCAAAGACAGCATCATGGAAAGCAGCCCCTTGGCTTTTAACGACAGATTTGCATTTCGTAAATGATGATTGCTCATCACGGTATAATCACGGGTCCGTTCAATGCGAAAAACGGCCATCGACCTCACTCCTTCCGAATTTTGGGTACAAAAAACCGCAATCCTCATTTCAAAGAATTGCGGTGTTCAGCGCTTTTCAAATTTTCTTGCATAGAACCAAAACAGCGGCTTTTGGGGACGCGCCTCTGTAAATGGCTCCTCCTGGGCGAAAGGAAGTGTTTGCATCACGCGGTCAATATCCGTTGAATCCATGTCATGCTGAGATTTGCAATCTTCCCGGATTGCTTCTTGAATTTCCTTTACCGTACACATAGTCATTCCTTTCCTTTCGTTGTATGGGTTTATGAGCGGCGGCGTTTTCCCGGTTTGAAATCGAGGATATGTCCCTCAATCACACGAGCGTAACGCTTGATTTTGATCTCCCGGCGCTGTTGGCTTTGCAGGGCGGCCTGATACCCGTCCTCAGTCAAAAACAACCGCATTTCATCTCCGGGGCTGCCGTAAGCAGTGCTGGGACGCAGGACGGAAAACTCGATCATCCAGCGGGTATTATCCCAAAACCTCTCTACGGCGAGAATGTTGTGTCCTTTCAGCTCACGGGCTGAAATATCCCTCATAGGCGGCTCCTTTCATCGTTCCTGGTCTCTCTGACGCTTTTTCTGCCATGCCTCCAGCAGCTTGATAATGGTTTCCTGCATCCGCTGGGGCGTATAGCTTTTGGGGAAATATTTCCGCAAAGTGTCGGAGGTAAATGTCACTCGGTCCAGATCACTTTTCTTTTCCTCACCCATGATGACACGCATCATATCGAGGGTCAGATGCCCCTCCTGACTGTATTTTTTGAGCCGCTGAGCTTGAGAAAGAGAAGGGGTAGCCTGTTCGCTGTCCATCGCGTCCAACAGGTCTACCTGTTCCTCCTTTTTGAGAAAGGACAGCTCATAGGCAGGGTTCAGGGCAATCTTCTTTTCATCCACCATATCCATCAATTCAGGAATCAGCTCTGTCAGACGGATATAGCGCTGAACTTGATTTCTGCTTGAACCAGCCTGCTGAGCCAATATTTCATCGGCTCTCAACTTCGTCCCAACTTGGGACGAAGTTAAATCAACTCGCTCTCCCTGATGTTTCATGGCATCCAGCTTCATCTTGTAGGCAAATGCTCTTTCACTGGGGAGCAGACTTTCTCGTTGCAGGTTGCTGTCAACCATAATGATCGTGGCGGCATCATCATCCAAATTCCGAACAATGACCGGCATGGTCTCCTTTTCTGCCAGCTCACTGGCTCTGTGCCGCCTGTGTCCGGCTACCAGCTCATAACCGCCCTCCGGGTCCGGTCGAGCAATCGCCGGAACCAGAACGCCATACTGCTTGATACTGTCTGCGGTCTCCATCATGGCTTCGTCATCCTTGACTTTGAATGGATGCCCTTTGAACGGGTGCAGTTCCGACAGCGGGATTTCTACTACTTTTTCTCTCTGAGCATCGGCACGGCTCTCCTCCGTAGAAAACAGATCATCTACCGATGCCAGTTCTACTTTTTTCGCGCTGCTTTTCAAGTTTCAACACCTCCTTCGTCAGATTTCGATACCCCTCTGCCACCTTACCGCCAGGGTCATGGACGAAAATGCTTTTTCCCTCTGCGCTAATTTCCTTTGCACGGACAGAGTGTGGAATCTCCGTTCCAAAGACTTTGATTTTACTTCCATAGGTGTCCCGCAGCAAAGCAGCAATCTCTTTGGCAAAGTTGGTGCGGTTATCCACCATCGTCAGCAGTATACCGTCAATCTGGAGCTTTGGATTGATCTGCCGTTTTACCTTGCTGACCGTAGATAAAAGCTGTTCCAGTCCTTTGGCGGGCAGATACTCTGCCTGAACGGGAATTATGATCCTGTTCGCAGCCGCCAGCGCATTGACCGTAAGCATCCCCAACGAGGGCTGACAGTCAATCAGGATATGGGAATATTGTCCCTTCAGTGTGTCCAGATATTGCCGTAAAACCGTTTCACGGCTCATGGCGTTTACCAGAGAAACCTCCATACCGGAAAGCTGAATATCCGCAGGCATCAGGTCAACGCCTTCTGCATGATGCAGAATACCTTCTCCGGGGCGTATAGGCTGATCCATCAGAATTTTGCCCATTGCATCCGACAGTGTAAATGGCAGCTTGTCCGGTTGCGGATTTCCCAAGCTGATTGTCAGACTTCCTTGTGGGTCCCCGTCGATCAGAAGCACTTTCTTTCCGGCCTGTGCCAGACCTATTCCCAAGTTCGCACAGGTTGTTGTTTTGCCAACGCCGCCTTTCTGGTTGGCGATGGCGATGATTTGCGTGTTCAAATAAACCTCCTCCTTCTACAAAAAATATCCCTATTCCGAAAAATAGGGATGAAAAAAGCCGCTTACTCAAATAAATGAATAAACGGCTATGTAAGAAATATTCGATTGTAAGTAAAGTTTTATATCACTGCAAAATAACGAAGTGCATCTTTGATTGCTTCTACCTTTTCTGGTGTCGGATGTTTCCTCGGCTGTTTCAATTCTTCTACCGCATTAGGAGCATCATACATCGGCAATCCCAAATTTCGCTTTACCTCTGCGATATATGCGGTATGTACCTTGAAGCCGTATTTCGCTTCTATGTACTCCTTAATCATTTTGTAGGTCACTTTTTCTTTGGGCTTATACGCTTCGGCTCTTTTAGCAATACTATCTACCGGAATCTTGCCCTCGCCCTCTCCAAACTCCACATCAATGTGGATATAACTGTCGGCTTTTTTGTGGGATAAAAGAACTACCGTCTCAACATGCGGCGTCTGCGGGAACATGTCCACGGCCAGCGCCTGCGTGAGCGTGTAGCCGTGCTGTGTGAGCTGCTTCACATCGCGCGCGAGCGTGCCCGGATCGCAGGAGACATAGACGATGCGCGGCGGCTGCATGGACACCATCGCGTCGATGGCTTCCGGGGACATGCCCTTGCGCGGGGGATCGACCACGATGCAGTCCGGCCGGACGCCGCGCCGGGCCAGCTCCGCCGCTGCGGCGCCGGCATCGGCACAGAGAAACTCCGCATTTTCGATACCGTTTCGCTCCGCGTTCCGGCGCGCGTTCTCGATCGCCTCCGGCACGATCTCTGCCCCGATGACGTGCGCGGCCTTTCGCGCCAGACACAGGCTGATCGTCCCGGCGCCGCAGTACAGATCCAGCACCTGATCCGTCGGCGCGTTGACGGCGTATTCCACCGCGCGCTCATACAGCCGCTCGGCCTGCACGGGATTGACCTGATAAAACGCCTGCGGCGAGAGCGTGAACGTCAGCCCGCAGAGGCGGTCGGTCAGCTCCGGCACTCCCCAGAGCGGATAGAAATCTCCCGCGAGCACAACGTTGCCTTTCTGCTTGTTGACATCGAGCACGATGCCGGTCAGCTCCGGGCAGTGCTCGCGCAGGTAGGCGATCAGGCCGTCCGTCTGCGCGCCGAACCCACGTGCAGAGACGATGCACAGTACGGCGTCTGGCGTGTGCATGGCGCAGCGCGTGAACAGATGCCGCACCGTGCCGCGGCCGGTGGCTTCGTCATACGGCGCAACGCCGCGCAGATCCATCCAGTCGCAGACCGCCTGCGCCGCCTTGTCCGCGAGCGGGAGCTGGAGCAGGCACTGCTCCACAGGCGTAATGTCATGGCTGGACGCGCGGTAAAAGCCCTTGACCACGCGGCCGTCTTTCGTGCCGACGGCGTAGATCGCCTTGTTCCGGTAACAGAGCGGATATTCCATGCCGATGATGTCCTGTACCGGCATCGAAACGCCGCCGATGCGCGTGAGCGCATCGTTGACGCGCTGGAGCTTCATGCGCAGCTGCTCGTCGTAGTCCATATGCTGCAGGCTGCAGCCGCCGCAGGTGCGGTAAACCGGGCAGGGCGGCTGCGTGCGCGCCGGGACAGGGGACAGGCATTGCTCTGCCTTGCCATAGACGGCATTTGCCGTCACCTTCAGGATACGGACCTGCCACGTCTCGCCGGCGAGCGCGCCTTTCACGAACACGGCGCGGCCGGCAATGTGGCATACACCTGCACCGTCGGACGTATAGCCCGTGATCTCGGCGGTGTGCAGTTGGTTTTTCGCAAGCTGCTCCATGATTTATTCCGCTTCCTGACCTGCGATGTGCATATACTCGTCGTACGTGCAGCGGCGGTCGATGATGCCGTCAGGCGTGATCTCAATGATGCGGTTGGCGACCGTCTGCGTGAGCTGGTGGTCGTGGCTCGTGAAGATGATATTGTAGGGGAAGGCGGCCATGCCGTTGTTGAGCGCCGCGATACTCTCCAGATCGAGATGGTTCGTCGGCTGGTCGAACACGAGGAAGTTGGCCCCCGAGAGCATCATCTTCGAGATCATGCAGCGCACTTTCTCGCCGCCGGACAAAACTTTGACCTGCTTATAGACATCATCGCCGGAAAACAACATCCGGCCGAGGAACGTGCGCAGGTAGCTCTCGCGCTTATCGGTGGAGAACTGGCGCATCCAGTCGATGAGGTCATAGTCGCAGTTTTCAAAATAGCTGTTGTGATCCTTGGGGAAGTAGGCCTGCGTGGTCGAGACGCCCCACTTGACTGTGCCCTCGTCCGGCTCTTCATCGCCCATGAGGATCTTGAAGAGCATCGTCACGGCGAGCTCGTTCTTGCCGAGAATGGCGATCTTGTCCTCCTTGCCGACGATGAAGCTCACGTGGTTGAGCAGCTTTTCGCCGTCGACGGTCTTGCTGATATCCGTCACGAACAGGCGATCCTTGCCGGGCTCACGCTCCGCCTTGAAGCCGACCCACGGATAGCGGCGGCTGGAGGCGGGCATGTCCTCAACGGAAATCTTTTCGAGCAGCTTGCGGCGGGATGTGGCCTGCCGGGACTTGGACTTGTTGGCGGAGAAGCGGGCGATAAAGGTCTGCAGCTCCTGGATCTTCTGCTCGGCGCGCTTGTTCTGATCCTTGACGAGCTTCTGCATGAGCTGGCTGGATTCGTACCAGAAGTCGTAGTTGCCGACGTACATTTTGATCTTGCCGTAGTCGATATCGACGATGTGCGTACAGACGTTATTGAGGAAATAGCGGTCATGCGACACGACGAGCACCGTGCCGTCGTAATCCATCAGGAAATCTTCCAGCCAGACGACGCTCGCAAGGTCGAGATTGTTCGTCGGCTCGTCGAGCAGGATAATGTCCGGGTGGCCGAAGAGCGCCTGCGCCAGCAGGACTTTCACCTTCAGGCGCGGATCCATGTCGGACATCATCGTCTCGTGATGCTCCGGCGCGACGCCGAGCCCCTGCAGGATGCGGGATGCATCCGACTCCGCCTCCCAGCCGCCGAGATCGGAAAACTCCTCCTCGAGCTCGGAGGCGCGGATGCCGTCCTCGTCCGTCATCTCGTCCTTGGCGTAGATGGCGTCTTTCTCCTTGCCACAGTCATACAGACGCTGGTTGCCCATGATGACCGTGTCCATGACGGTATAGGCATCGTACATCGTCTGATCCTGCTTGAGGACGGACATTCTGGCCTTGGGGTCAATATAGACGCTGCCGGTGCTCGGCTCGAGCTGACCGGAGAGGATCTTCAGGAACGTGGATTTGCCGGCGCCGTTGGCGCCGATGATGCCATAGCAGTTGCCGGGGGTAAACTGCAGGTTCACCTTGGAAAACAGCGGGGCTCCGCTGTACTGCAGCGAGAGGTCATCAACAGTGATCATTTTGGAAACTCCTTCGTAACAATAGATAGTAAATTAGTTTATCATATTTTCCCGCGCTTGAACAGCACAAATAAACAGAGTCGGCGATTTTCCGCCGACTCTGCGTTTCGTTTATTCTGTAAGCACCTTTTTCAGCCGTGCATAGCGGGGAAGGCCATTTTCCAGCGGGATCTCCGGCACACCCTGAATGAGCGGCAGGGCATAGTCGATAAAGTCCTGCGTGACGTTGTTGCCCTCCGGCACGATCCATTCCACCGGGACTTTCTTTTCATAGTTTGCGACATCGGAGAGCGGAATGAGCTTCATGCGGCAGGCATACTGACCGCCTGCCATGACGCGCTCAAACGCGACCATCTTGCCGGTCTCGCCGGAGAGCGCCGCCTCGACAGCCATCTTACCGGCGGCAAACGCTTCGTCGATATCCGTCTGAGAGGCAAGATGCGCGCCCGCGCGCTGCAGCAGCGACAGTTCAATGCCACGCACCTTGGCGTGTTCGTGTTCTTTGATCACCTGCGCCAGACGCGCCGCCAGACCGCCGAGCTGCGCATGGCCGAAGCCGTCGGTCGCGGAGGCCTTGGCCTCGGAAACGAATGAGCCGTCCGCGTAGTGGATGCCCTCGGAAACAGCGATGAGAACGTTATTTTTCTCCTCGTAGATGCGGTGCACATCCGCAAGGAACTGCTCCATGTCAAAATCGACTTCCGGCAGATAGATCAGATCCGGACCGGAGCCGCAGGCCGATGCCAGCGCGGCGCTGCCGGCCAGCCACCCGGCGTGGCGGCCCATGATCTCCATGACCGTGATCGTGCCGGTGTCATATACACGGCAGTCCTTGGACACTTCCATGCAGGAGGTCGCTATGTACTTGGCGGCGCTCGCAAAGCCGGGGCAGTGATCGGTGCCGAAGAGGTCGTTGTCGATAGTCTTGGGCACGCCCATCACGCGGCAGTCCCAATCGTGCGCCTGCATATAGCGGCTGATCTTGTTGCAGGTATCCATGGAGTCGTTGCCGCCGTTATAGAAGAAGTAGCGCACGTTGTATTTCCGGAAGATCTCCAGAATACGACGGTAATCCGTATCGTCCGTGTCCGGGTCTGCCATTTTGTAGCGGCAGGAGCCCAGCTCCGACGACGGCGTGTGCAGCAGCAGGCGGAGCTCGTCCGGATCCTCCTGAGCGATATCATACAGGCGGTCATCCAGAACGCCGCGGATGCCATGGGCCGCACCGTAAACGTTGGTAATGGCATCGGATTCCAACGCAGTCTTGAGCACTCCGTAGGCGCTGGCATTGATGACTGCAGTCGGCCCGCCGGACTGCCCAAAGATACACGCGCCTTTTAATTCACCGGACATAACGTACCTCCATAAATTCAAAGAATTGATAGATTTTACTGAAACATTGAATTCCACTATTGATATTATCTAAAAACATGTGTAAAATAAATTGAACCGATGATTTGTTTTGCATCATATTGACATTCTACATAATATATGAAAGTGAGTTGACTTGTCAATGTCGATTGTAACTTCTCAGGAAATGTTTGCAAAAGCTTATGCAGGCGGCTATGCCATTGGCGCCTTCAACGTGAACAATATGGAGATCATTCAGGGCATCACGGAGGCTGCCAAGGAGTGCAACGCGCCGGTGATCCTGCAGGTATCTTCCGGCGCGCGCAAGTATGCCAACCGTACGTACCTGGTCAAGCTGGTGGAAGCCGCCGTGATCGAAACCGGCCTGCCGATCTGTCTCCATCTGGACCACGGGGACTCGTTTGAGCTGTGCAAGGCCTGTGTCGATGACGGCTTTTCTTCTGTCATGATCGACGCTTCCTCCAAGCCGTTTGAGGAAAATGTCGCGCTGACGCGCCAGGTCGTGGAATATGCGCACGCACACGGCGCCGTCGTGGAGGCAGAGCTCGGCACGCTGGCCGGCATTGAGGACGATGTCAAGGTCAAGGCCGAGGATTCGTCCTATACGCGCCCGGAGGATGTGCAGGAATTCGTCGAGCGCACCGGCTGCGATTCGCTTGCGATCGCCATCGGCACGAGCCACGGCGCTTACAAGTTCAAGCCCGGCACGAAGCCGCAGCTCCGTTTCGATATTCTTGAGGAAGTCTCCGAGCGGCTGCCCGGTTTCCCGATCGTGCTGCACGGCTCGTCGTCCGTGCCGCAGGAATACGTACAGATGATCAACGAGTTCGGCGGCGCTATGCCCGGTGCGATCGGTGTGCCGGAGGATCAGCTGCGTCAGGCAGCGCGCCTGGCCGTGTGCAAGATCAATATTGACTCTGACCTGCGTCTGGCCATGACCGGCACGATCCGCAAGTATCTTGCCGAGCACCCGGCAGAGTTTGACCCGAGAAAGTACCTCGGCCCCGCGCGGGAAAACATCAAGCAGCTTGTCAAGCACAAGATCGTCGATGTGCTCGGCTGCGACGGAAAAGCCTGAGCTGCTGTCTGTATACGGCTCAGTCAGAACAGGGGGAACTCCCATGAATTTTCAGGAACTTCTGATGCGGCTGTCTGCGAGCTGTTTTGCTGCCGACCGGCCGGATTATGATTGGAAAACGCTGCGCCTGTTTCCGGAAACGGGACTGTATCTTGTGCTGATCGTGCGTCTTGCTGCGGCGCTGATACTGTGCGTCATCGGCGCACTGGTGCACAACACGGTGGTGCAGTATATCCTTTTGGCTTTGTCCGCGCTCGCCGCCGGGTATGACTACCTTGCATCTGCGATCGCCTGCATTCTGGACCGGCAGGTGTTCCGGCCCGCGGTGATCGTGATCGTGTGCGTGATCGGTACGATGGCGGTCGGGCAGCCGGTGGATGCCGCCGTTTTCCTGCTCGTGTACCGGGTCATGTCGATACTGATCGCGGTCGTTACGGTGCATGCGCAGAAAACGCTGGAAGCCGCCGTCGGCGGGGAGATCCATTCTCCGGCTGAATTCGCCGCCCCGAAGTGGATCGGCTATCTTGCACCGGCCGGTCTGTGCATTGCGGTGCTGGTGGCCGTGCTGGAGATCGTGCTCAAGGTCGCAACGGTTTCCCGGGCAATTCATGCCGCCATGATCGTCCTCTTTCTTTCCACCCCGTGTGCGCTGCTGATTTCTGTGCCGCTGGTGTGGTACAGTGCCGTCAACGGTGCATACCGCTGCGACGTGCTGTTTCGCAGCTGCCGCAGCATGCGCGCGCTCAACGCCGTGCGTGCGGTTGCAGTCGATGAAGGGAAAGGGGACAGCCAGCTTCCGAAGGTGATCAGCGTGAAATCCAGTCAGCTGACGCCGGAGGCCCTGCTGCAACTGGCGGCCAATGCGGAGTCCTGCTCGAACAGCCGCACGGCGCGCGCGATCTGCGCTGCCTACAGCGGCCCCATTCTCACGCAGTATCTCTCCCGCGCGGTGGATATTCCCGAGAGCGGCGTGGAGGTTTACATTGAATCGACCCGCGTTTGCGTCGGCACGCGTGAGCTGATGATCCTCAAGGGTGTGGACATCCCGGATGCAGACCTGACAGACGGCTATGTGGTCTATGTATCCGTTGGTGAGCAGTATGCAGGCAAGATCCTGCTGCAGGAAGTTGTGCAGTCGGACACGAAGCCCGCGCTCAAAGAGCTGCGTGCGCTGGGCGTGCACACGATCACGCTCTTCAGCAATGCCAGCAACGACTCCGTTGCAGAGAATGCAAAAGAGCTCAAGGCGGATCACCTCTATTGCAAGCGCAGCGGGGCGGAAAAGGAACAGATCCTGTCGCAGCAGGTGGAGAACCTGAGCGACGGGGAACTGCTGCTGTATTATGACCGCCGCTGCACGGCACATCCGGAGCACTCATCGGCAGATCTGGACGCCTGCGTGATCCCGGAGGAGAGCGACGAGCGGTTTGACGCCGATATCCTGCTCACAAGCCAGGATCCGTACCTGTTGCCGGAGGCGATCGAGACGGCCGGCTGGGTCGAGGGCATCTGCCGCGAGCATCTGGCGATCGGCGTGGTCGTGAAGGTCCTGCTGCTGGTGATGGCAGAGCTCGGCTATTGTACGCTGTGGTTCGCCGCCGTTTTGGACGGCGCTGCCGCGCTCGGCACGCTGCTGATGGCGATCCGTGCGTTCGGCTTCGATAAGCCGCATCATCGCGTCCGCGATTACCTGCCGAAGGTCAAATCCAAATAAGCAAGCAAAATCTCCGATCCCTGTTTTCAGGAATCGGAGATTTTTTTCGCCGTTTTCTCGTCAGGAGAGAATTCTCCCAGCGGATTTGCCGCTGCAGCCGTGCGCAGCTGATCGTTGTCTACGTGGGTGTAGATCTGCGTGGTGTTCAGGTGCTCATGGCCGAGCACCTCCTGCAGCGTGCGCACATCCACGCCGTTTTGCAGCATCAGTGTAGCGGCGGTATGCCGCAGTTTATGCGTGGAATACTGGCTGGCGTCCAGTCCCGCACGGGTCAGGTTTTTCTTAACCATGACCTGTACGGAATCGCAGCTGATGCGCGTGCGCCGGTTGGAGAGAAACATGGCCGTCGTGCGCGGCGGCGCGATTTCGCTGCGCACAGCCAGATAGCGGTCGAGCGCCTCGCGGCAGGCGTTGTTGAGGTAGACAACACGCTCTTTGCTGCCCTTGCCAAGGATGCGCAGGCTGTCGCCGTGGTCATCCTGCAGGTTCAAGCCGACCAGCTCCGAGATACGCAGACCGCAGTTGAGAAAAATACACAGAATGCAATAATCGCGCTCCTTGTTTTTCCCATCCACAACGGACAGCAGCCGCTTGCTTTCTTCCAGTGTGAGATAGTGGGGGAGGGTTTTTGGTATCTTCGGGGAGTCGAGATCCTGCACCGGGTTTTCCTCCAGCAGCTTCGCTTTCACGGTCAGGTATTTGAAGAAGCTGCGGATCGCGGCGATCTTGCGCGCACGCGAGCTGGCGCTCAAGCCGTATTCCGGCTCGTGCGCATTCGGCTGCCTGACGCGGTCGCGCGACAGATAGGCCAGAAAACTGTAAACCTCCGTGAGCGTTACGGCACGCAGGAAGGAAAGATCCACATCCGCAATGGAGATCTCGTCCAATTCCGCCGTGCGCGGCGCGAGCCCGCGGTCGAGCTTCAAAAATCGCAGAAACATCCGCAGGTCGAGATAATACTGGTCGACCGTCGCCTTGGAATGCCCGCAGATCGTTTCGTGATAAATCAAAAAGTCGCGCAGCACCTGCGGCGCATCTGAATAATCCATAGCCAACACCTCAAATTCTAATAAGAGCATACCAGAAGTAAGGGGCAGTGTCTATTGACGAAATCCACAAATAATTCGGCAAAATAAAAATTTTGCCGAATTCAGAGGAGGAGAAAACAGCCGAAAAGCACGATAAGCGTCTTTCGGCTGTTTTCTGCGCTATTTTCTCATTTTTTCATCGTGCGCTTTCTCGCAGCTGAAATCGAAAGATCTACGCACCGAACACAGCCTTGAGCGCTTCCCGGATGTTTTTGACCGGGATCGTCTGCAGGCCGTTTTGCTTCTGCACATCATCGCGCACGTGCGCCGGGATGATGCAGCGCCGGAATCCCAGCCGTGCGATCTCCGACAGGCGCTGATTCAAATGGCTCACGGAGCGGATCTCGCCGGACAGGCCGACCTCACCGACGGCGGCCAGATCGCTGCCGACCGGCAGATCCTTATAGCTCGATGCGATTGCCAGAATGACCGCCAGATCCGTGGCCGGCTCGTCCAGCCGCAGACCGCCGACGACGTTGATGTACGCATCGCAGCTCGACAGCGAAAAACCGGCACGCTTTTCCAGCACGGCCAGCAGCAGCATGGCGCGGTTATAGTCGATGCCGTTGGCGTTCCGGCGCGCGCCGCTGTAGCCCGACGGCGTGACTAGAGCCTGCACCTCGGCCAGCACCGTGCGCGACCCCTCCATGACGCCGACGACGCAAGTGCCCGGCGTGTTGGTCGGACGTCCGGACAGTAACATTTCCGATGGGTTTGTTACCTCTCGAAGCCCGGAATCTTCCATTTCGAAGACGCCGATCTCGTTGGTTGACCCGAATCTGTTTTTTGCCGCGCGCAAAATGCGGTACGACATACTCTGATCGCCCTCGAAGTACAGCACGCAGTCGACCATGTGCTCGAGCACCTTCGGGCCGGCGATGCTGCCCTCCTTGTTGATGTGGCCGACAACGAATGCCGTATAGCCGCTGTCCTTGGCCGAGCGCATGATGCGCATCGTGCACTCGCGCACCTGACTGATGCTGCCGGGCGTCGAGGCCGTCTCGGCGTCGTACATAGTCTGAATGGAATCTACGATCAGGACGGTCGGCTGCAGGTCGTCGATCGTGGCGAGAACGGTGTTCAGGTCCGTTTCCGCCAGCACATAGATGCTGCCGTGATCAACGCCGAGGCGCTGCGCGCGCATTTTCAGCTGGCGCTGGCTCTCTTCGCCGGAGACGTAAAGGATCGTTTCCTGCTCGCTGATGCGGCCGCAGAGCTGCAGCAGCAGCGTGGATTTGCCAATGCCGGGCGCGCCGCCGACCAGAACCAGCGAGCCGCGCACGGCGCCGCCGCCGAGCACGCGGTCAAATTCCCCGATCCCGGTGGAAAATCGCAGTTCTTCCTCGGCGTCCAGTTCCGAGATCAGTTTTGGCTGTGCGATACGTTTTGCGCGCGTGCCGAGAGACATTTTGGGTTCTTTCGGCGCCTCGACCAGCGTGTTCCATGCGCCGCATGCCGGGCACTGCCCCATCCATTTTGCCGTCTCATTGCCGCATTCGGAGCAATAAAAAACGGTTTTTGTACTCGATTTTGCTTTCATGTAACCATTCCTGTTTGCGGCAGAGACTGCCGGTATTGTAAGTAGGACGCGATGATCACGGCCGCCAGTTTGGTCTGGTAGCCGCCGTCCTTGAGCTTTGTACACTCGGATTCATTGGATAAAAAGCCGCACTCGACCAGCACTGCGGGACATTTCACTTCCCGCATCAGGTAGATCTTCTCCGAGATCGGCGCCGCGACGCGCCGGTTTTGCGGGTCAAGATATGCAACGAGATTGTCATGGATCTGTGTGCCGAGCGCTTCGCTGCCGTCGCTCGCCGCATACAGTACCTGCGCGCCTGACGGTTTGCGATCCGGATAGCAGTTCTGGTGGATGCTGATGAGCACGGCGTTATCCGTTTTTCGGATCAGTTCTGCGCGCTGGTGCTGGTCGGCTTTCTTTCGCTCGGCGATCGTGGTGGCATTGTCCGGATATGCAATATCCGGGCTGTCGCGTGTCATGACGACTTCAATGCCGGTCAGCTCCGCGATCGCGCGTGCGCGCAGCGCGATCTGCAGGTTAATATCCGCCTCGACCGTCCCATTTGGTGCCACTGCCCCGCCGTCCTCCCCGCCATGACCGGCGTCAAGGATCAGGACCCGCTTTGGATCGGTCCAGTTTGCGGCTGCTTCCGCGCGCCGGAGCTGCCAGTCGGCGGCAAACCAGCCGCCGAACACCACGATCAACGCCAGCAGCACGACCAGGATCCGCTGATAGAGTAACTTTGTCACGGCGCTCCCCCCTCTTGCTATGGTATGCGGCGGGAACGGACGCTTATGACATGCTCTCAGGATACCATTTTGTGCCCGGCGCGTCAACCAAAGCACAGAAAAAGAAGCGCGCGGTCGAACCGCGCGCCTCTCAATATTGTGAGTTACTGAAGCTGCTTCAGGAAGCCTTCCAGACGATCCATGCCGGTCTCGATGTTTTCCGTCGAGATCGCATAGCTCAGGCGCACAAAATTCGGTGCGCCGAAGCCGCTGCCCGGCACGACCGCGACCAGGCTCTTTTCCAGCAGCAGCTTTGCAAAATCATCACCGCTGCCGATGACCTGACCGTCGATCTGCTTGCCGAGGATCTGCTCGAGATTCATCATGACGTAGAACGCGCCGCTCGGCTTCAGGCAGCTGACACCGGGCATGGCGTTGATGCGGCGCACGATCAGGTCGCGGCGCTGCTCAAACACCTTACGCATCTGCTCCGCCTCGTCCTGCGGGCCGGAGAGCGCCTCGATGGCCGCACACTGGCACATCGTGCCCGGTGCACCGGTCGAGTGGCTGAGGTAATTGGTCATAGCCTTGGCCACCAGCGCCGGAGACAGAGAATAGCCGATACGCCAGCCGGTCATGGCATAGGTCTTGGAGACGCCGTTGATGAGGATCGTGTGTGCCTTGATCTCGTCACTGAGCGCGGCGACGCTGGTGAACGGCACGCCGTCATAGACGAGCTTATCATAGATCTCATCCGAGATGATATACAGGTCGTGCTTGACGCAGACATCGGCGACAGCCTTGAGCGCCTCTTTCGGATAGACAGCGCCGGTCGGGTTGGAGGGGTTATTGAGAATGATGGCCTTCGTCTTGTCTGTGATGGCGTGCTCGAGCTGCTCCGGCGTGAGCTGGAAGCCCTGCTCCTCACTGACATTGACGACCACAGGCACACCGCCGAACAGGCGCACCATCTCATAATAGCTGACCCAGTACGGGGCCGGGACGATGACTTCGTCGCCCGGGTCGACCAGAGCGGCCAGCGCAATGTAGACCATATGCTTGGCGCCGCTGGCGACAACTGCCTGCGTGGGCTCGTATTCCAGACCGTAATCCGCCTTGGCGCGGTCACAGATCGCCTGACGCAGCTCGATCATGCCGGCCGCCGGGGTGTAGCGCGTTTTTCCGTCGCAGATCGCGCGCACACCGGCATAACTGATGCGGTCGGGCGTGGCAAAATCGGGCTCACCGGCGCCGAAGCCGATAACGTCCTTCCCTTCTGCTTTCATCTTCTTGGCCAGAGCGCTGACGGCCAGCGTTGCGGACGGGCTCACGCCGGCAGCAATTTTGGAAAGTGCCTTCATAAACATCCCTCGTTTTCTTTAGAATTCTTGCCCATAGTTTACCACAGCATTGTGAAGAAAACAACGCAAACCTTACACAAAACACCAGCCGGAATCCGCGTCATTTTTGCCGGTTTGAGAAAAAATCTACTGCACCGTCCGCCGATATACACAAAGACGCAGCGTGATACAGCAGACAACGATAATGATCTGTGGTTGTGTGCTGACGGTTGTACGCATCATAATGACCACTTATCCATCTTTCTGGATTACTCGTGCATGCTTTGAATGCGGAAGATATTCAATTTGTATGTATTCTCCTGCGTCTATCTCACCATGGAAAAGGTACACTCTAAACTCCGTTTCATCTTCTACATTTTGTACTCTCACCAAAGGAGGTAAAACAGCCTCATTCTCTTTACTGTAGTCATACCCGCTTACAATAATAACTGTCGCACGCTCTTCCGTTCCCGTCAGTAGACGTGGAATATCCAGCGTAAATGGAAGCGTGTAAGTGATGACCAAGAAAGCCAACCCCGCAGTTATAATCACCTTCGCTATCAAATCGTAAGTCTTCCAATGCTTTGGCCTGTCTTTAATCTTCCACGCGAAAATACTGCTTTCTTTTTTTAGAACAAATTGCATACCCTTAATCGCCATTATTACAATTAAGGCTTGAATCAAGAGTAAATAAAAAATCCATGCTGGTTTGCTTCTGATAATTGAATCAATATTATATTGCATCACGTTCACCATGGGCGAATCCCGCGCCATGCACTCATGTGCACACCGCCTACGACGAGAGAGAAAAAGCCTTTCCGCATTACACGACTAGACATACGTTTAGCCTGATGCCTTTTGATCTTTGTAAGGCCAGCCCTGAAGACTGCATTAAGAGGTCGAGCCGTCGTTGTAGATCATGGCGAACGGCTGGTTGCCGTCGTCATACACGAACTCGAGAGACTTCCATGACCACAGTTTACCATTGCATCAGTGCAAATTCAAGAATCATCATGATTCTTGATTTCAAGACACAAATCCTGAAATCAAGGACAGGGACAACATAAACAGGCATCCGGCAAAACGCCGGATGCCTGTTATAACGATTTGCTATTCTCAAAAAAAGCGTCTGCAAGCCGGTTCCCGGACACCAGACAGAGCTCCTGTCACAAAATAATACAGATCAGTGTTCCGCTGCCCTCATTGACCACGCGCTGCAAAGTTTCCTGGAGCTTTCCGACCGCTTTCGTCGGCAGGCAGCTGAGCTTTTCCTCCACGCCCTCCTGTGCGATCGTGTAGATCGGCTTGCCGAAAATATTGGACTGCCAGAGCTGCTCGACATCCCCGTCAAAGCCCTGCAGCAGGAAGCCGAGGATCTCGCTCGATGCGTTCTCTCCGCCGATCTCCGGCGAGACCTCTGTCTCGATCGTAGTCTGGAACATGTGAATGGCTTTTGCGCTGGCCTTGAGCCGGACGCCGTAGCGCCCGCCTTTGCGGACGATCTCCGGCTCTGCAAGCTGCAGATCACCGGCCGACGGCATGACGACCCCGTAGCCCTTGCTGCGCACGTCCTCCAGTGCGCCGCGGATGTGCTGATAGTCAGCCTGGATACGCCCCATTTCCGCCAGAAACGAGATGAGCTCCCCATCACTGCGCAGGGAAACGCCCGCCTGTTCGCTGATGATGCTGTAGTACAGCGCGCGCGGAAATGTGAGCACGTAACAAACGGCCCCGGTGTCCACAGAGACGTTTTCCACGTCCGCCGCTTCCAATAGTTCGCTGTCTGCGAGCACTTGCGCCGCGCGCCGTGCGTCACGCAGGCGGTGCAGTGACGGCATCTGTTCGCGCAGCAGTGCATAGAGCTGCTGCTTTGTCTCATTTTCGGGTGCCAGGACGTCCATCCACTCCGGCATACGGAAGCAAGCCTCTGTGACCGGGAATTCATACAATACCGAGCGCAGGATCTCCAGAATATCCTGCTCCGTCAGCTCCAGACAGTTGACCGGCAGGCAGGCGGCATCGTACTGCTCGCGCAGCTGAGCCGCCAATGTCTGTGCGGCCTCCCCCGCCGGATCGGCCGTGTTGAGCAGGATGAGAAACGGCTTGCCGATGTCCTGCAGCTCTGCAACGATGCGCGCTTCTGCCGCGGCATAGTCCTCCCGCGCGAGCTCGGTCACGCTGCCGTCGGTCGTGACGACAATGCCGATCGTCGAGTGCTCGCGGATAACTTTGCGCGTTCCCTCTTCCGCCGCCACGCGCATGGGGATCTCGTGATCGTACCACGGCGTTGTGACCAGACGCTCTTCCCCGTTTTCGTACTGACCGTTTGCGCCGGGGATCATATATCCAACGCTGTCGATCAGCCGCACGGAGGCGCGCACGGAAGCATCCAGCTCGATCGAGACGGCATCCTCCGGGACAAACTTCGGCTCAGCTGTCATGATCGTCCGGCCGGATCCGCTTTGCGGCAGCTCGTCGCGCGCACGCTCCCGCACGTAATCATCGGAAATATTCGGAAGCACGAGCGTTTCCATGAAGCGTTTGATGAAGGTCGATTTCCCGGTGCGTACCGGGCCGACAACGCCGATGTAAATATTCCCGCCGGTACGGGCGGCAATGTCTGCGTAAATTGAAGAATTGTCCATTCTGTCGTCCTCTCCTCATCAGTCTTACCAAAACTGTATGAGGTCCGGGACGAGAATATGCCGCCGGCAGCGTGCCGGCGGCATACGTTATGGACAATATGTCTGTGCGGTCTGATGGAGCACCTGACTGACGGTGAATGTAACATCCGGGAACTGCCGCTGAAGTTTCTCCTGCAGGACCGGGATGACCACATTTTCCGTGCAGAAGTGATCGGCGTCGATCAGGTTGATGCCAAGCTCCTTTGCCGCGAGGAAGCGGTTGTACTTCACGTCTGCCGTCACGAAGGTGTCGCAGCCCTTCGCAGCCGCCAGATCCAGCATATTCCCGCCGGAGCCGCCGCAAACCGCGATTCTTTCCACTGGCAGGCCACCGTCCACATACCGCAGCCCGTTGACGTGCAAACGTCCGGCAACATAGGGCAGAAATTCCGCCATGGTCATGGGGTTCGGAAGCTTCCCTACACGTCCGCAGGTAAGCGTGCGCCCGTCGGCCGCCGTACCGGCCGGCTCCAGGCCGCCCGTGACCTCCGCGCCCAGCGCCGCCATGAGCGCATCATTGACGCCGCCGTCGGCAATGTCCAGATTCGTGTGCATACAGATGGCTGAAATGCCGTGCCGCGCCATGGTCAGCACCTTGCGTCCGGCGAGATCATCCGTCGTCGCGTGCCGCAGCGGCGTAAAGATGAGCGGGTGGTGCGAAACAATGAGCTGCGCGCGCAGCTCGATCGCTTCTGCAATCACGGCGTCTGTGATGTCCAGCGCCAGCAGCGCATTTTTTACCGCAGTTCCGCCGTCACCGACCAGAAAACCGGCGTTATCAAAATCCATCTGATACCGCACCGGCGCGATCTCATTTAAGAAAGCGTAGATGTCATTGATAATTACCATGTCTGTACCTCCTTCAGGCAGGTTTGCAGCTGCGAGAGCCGCGCGTCGATCGCTGCCAGTTCCGCCGCCGGCGTTTGCTTTGCAAGCGCCATGCCGGCGCGTGCGCGCGTTTGCCGCCGGATCTCTTCTGTGAGGTGCTCCGGCAGCAGCGGATCGCGGCGGCGAAGCAGCAGCCGCTCCACCGTGTATGTCTGCCCGGCCGGCTGTCCAAGCACGCGCAGGGCAAGATAGCGCTTGCCGGCATCGCGGCAGAGGGCTGCGTCCTCGATCGTAAAACCGTTGTGCCAGAGCCAGTCCGTCAGTTCCTGCACTTTGCTCTGCGGCTGCAAAACGAGCCGTTTTCCCTGCCGCAGCCACGGTGTGGCCGTCAGGATCGCACAGATCGTTTCCCCGCCCATGCCGGCAATGGTGATGACATCCGCTGCCTGCGCGTCCGGAAATTGCAGACCGTCCGCCTGCACGAACCGAACGCGCTCCTCCAAGTCGTAAGCGGCGGCGGACTTCCGCGCATTGGCAAGCGGACCGACATGGATGTCGGCCGCGATGGCCGTTTGAACGACTCCATTTTGCAGCAGCCAGACCGGCAAATATCCGTGATCTGTACCGATATCCGCAGCGCAGGCGCACGGCGGCACGAAGTCCGCGACCATTTGCAGCCGCGGTGATAGACGAATGGAATCCATACATACTCCTTCGGAAACGCCAAAAGCCGGCGTACCGCCGGCTTTTGATCCATGTCTGTATCTTACAGGCTCTCCAGATAGGTGCGCAGCTGCTCGAGGAACTCGTCCGGATCCACGTCGTGTGCAAGGCAAGCCTGCTCCAGCGTCTCGCCACTGGCCATGGCGCAGCCGAGGCAGTGCATGCCGATGTTCTGGAACACGGGCATGGCCTCCGGCGCATTGGACAGGATCTCCGAAATCATCGTATCTCTGGAAATTTCAAACATAATCTTTTTACCTCCGGTAGTTTGCTTGTGAGAAAATGATTGGGTCGCACGAAGCGCCCCAATCATTTTAACCAGTTTATCTGCTGATTAGTGCTGCTCTCTCATCTTCGCGAAGCACTCGCTGCAGTAGACAGGACGGTCAGACTTCGGCTCAAACGGAACTCTGGCCTCGCCGCCGCAGGCAGCGCAGGTAGCAGTGAAGAACTCGCGGGGACCGCGGGCGGCGTTCTTGCGCGCGTCACGGCAGGCCTTGCAGCGCTGGGGCTCATTCTGGAAGCCCTTTTCCGCATAGAATTCCTGCTCACCGGCGGTGAAAACGAACTCTGCGCCGCACTCTTTGCACTTCAACGTTTTGTCTTCGAACATGATAAATCCTCTCTTTTGAAAAACTTGCCTCTCGGCTATATTGCGTTCAGCTCTTGCTGAAGTCGCTGAAATTGGGGAGCCGCGCCAGTTTGCGGCGGATCCGCTGCACGGCATTGTCAATGGATTTTTCGGGTTTGTTCGTCTCGGCCGCCATCTCGGCATAGGAAAGGCCGGACAGATACAGCCGAAGCACCCGCGCTTCAAACGCTGACAAATACCGGGTAAATGCGGACAATAGCTCTTGTTCACTCTCTCTGGCCAGAACCTGCTCCTCAGTAACACGACAATTTGCTTCCGGATAGCTGGACGCCTGGGTCTGTGATTCTTCTGAGAGGATGCTGTCTAGGGAAATGCCGCTGTTGAGCGGAGAATGCTTCTGTCTGGAAGCGGACTTGATGGCACTGTAAATGCGGTTGCTGATACAAACCTCTGCAAACGCTTTGAAAGGCACATTGGATGCCGGGTCATACTGCCGGATGGCAGAGAGCAGGCCAAGCATTCCTTCCTGAATGAGATCCTCGCTGTCACCGCCGATGAGAAAAAGCGGCCGCGCGCAAATGCGCACCAGGCGGCTGTAGCGCTCTGCGAGGGCTTCCTCCGCGTCGGCATTCCCGGCACTCACCAGTGCCAGCAGCTCTGCATCAGACAGTTTGGAATCATCCATCATAACCTTCAAAACTCCAATACCACTCAAAACAAATTATAACTAAAAACGTTGAAAAGTCAATACATTTTTGTACAAAATGCACGTTTCGATGACATTCAGCGCTTTTTTCAGAGATCTATCTCCTGCTGGCCGATGTATTCCAGGCCAAGATGCTCATAAGCACGGCGTGTGACGCAGCGGCCGCGGGGCGTGCGCGTCAAAAAGCCCTGCTGCAGCAGATACGGCTCATAGACGTCCTCGAGCGTCACGGCCTCTTCGCCAATCGTCGCCGCGAGCGTTTCCAGGCCGACCGGCCCGCCGTGATAGAATTCGATGATACTGCGCAGCATCCGCCGGTCCGTCGCATCGAGGCCCATCTCGTCCACTTCCAGGCGCAGCAGCGCGGCGTTGGCGACCTCTTTGGTGATGACGCCGTCGGCGCGCACCTGCGCATAGTCGCGCACGCGCTTGAGCAGACGGTTGGCAATGCGCGGCGTGCCGCGCGAGCGCGAGGCGATCTCATACGCGCCGGCACTGTCGATCTCCACCTTGAGGATACCGGCGCTGCGCTCTACGATCTTCTGCAGCTCGGCCGGGCTGTAGAGCTCCAGACGCAGATTGACGCCGAAGCGGTCGCGCAGCGGAGCGGTCAGCTGTCCGGCGCGCGTGGTCGCTCCGATGAGCGTAAAGCGCGGCAGATCCAGCCGGATCGAATTGGCCGACGGCCCTTTGCCGATGATGATGTCGATCGCGTAGTCCTCCATGGCGGGGTAAAGGATCTCCTCGACTGCGCGGTTGAGGCGGTGAATCTCGTCCACGAAGAGAATATCATGTTCCTGCAAGTTGGTCAGCAGCGCCGCCAGATCGCCGGCCTTTTCGATCGCCGGGCCAGAGGTGATGCGCATGTTCACGCCCATCTCGTTTGCGATGACGGCGGCCATCGTCGTCTTGCCAAGCCCCGGAGGGCCGTAGAGCAGCACGTGGTCGAGCGGCTCGCCGCGCAGGCGCGCCGCGTCGATGCAGACCTGCAGGTTCTCTTTCGCTTTTTCCTGACCGGTATAATCCTTCAGCAGCCGCGGGCGCAGAGAGCCCTCGCCGGAATCCTCCGGAAGCACGCAGGAAGAGGTGACGACCTCCTGCTGGGCGTCCTCGGAAAAACTGATACTCATATACGCTCCCTCCCCTGCTTACTGCTGCATCATGGCGCGCAGCGCGGCCTTGATGATCTGATCCGCGCTCATGCCCTCAATGGACGGCAGCGTGCGCAGCGCCGCATTGATCTCCGGCATGCTGTAACCGAGCACGGACAGGCCGGCGATCGCATCGCTGCGCGCGGCCGAGGCCGCGTCCGATGCGGGCACCGCCGGCGTCAGATCCGCAAAGTCCACGCTTGCGCTCTCCTTGGCCATCTTGTCCTTGAGTTCGAGCAGGATGCGCTGCGCAATGCGCTTGCCGATGCCGGGCGCACTCGTGAGCGCCTTTTCATCGCCGTTGAGCACCGCCAATGCCAGTCCGTCCGGCGTGTTGGATGAAAGGATGGACAGCGCTGCCTTCGGTCCAACGCCGGAGATGCCGAGCAGCAACTCAAAGCAGTGCTTTTCGCTCTTGCTGGCAAAGCCGTAGAGATCATGTGCATCTTCGCGGATGCACTCATACGTATAGAGCTTGGCGCGCTCGCCCGTTCTGACGCTGCTGATCGTGTTCAGGCTGGCGTTGAGCGCATAGCCCACGCCGCCGCACTCCAGCACGACCAGATTCGGTTCGATATCGGTAACGACTCCGTTTATATGGTAGAACATGGATCAAATCTCTCCTGTTGATGGATCAAAGATGTGGCGCTGCGCGCATGGCAGAGCGCGATAGCGACGGCGTCCGCCGCGTCGTCCGGCTTCGGCACGGCCTGCAGGGACAGGATGCGACGCACCATGTCCATGACCTGCTTTTTGTCCGCACGGCCATAACCGACGACCGCCTGCTTGACCTGCAGCGGCGTGTATTCATAGATCTGCAGCCCGGCCTGATAGCCTGAGAGCAGGATGATGCCGCGGCCATGGGCAACAGCGATGCCGGTCGTGATATTCGTATTGAAAAACAGCTCCTCGACCGCCATCACTTCCGGGTGAAACTGCGCGATGAGTTCATTCAGGTCGCGGTAGATCTGGTCGAGCCTGCTGGACAGCTGCGTTTTGGCCGGCGTCGTGATCACGCCGCAGGTCAGCAGTCGCTGGCTGCGCTTTTCCGCGTCCAGCACCGCGAAGCCGACCGTGGCAATGCCGGGGTCAACGCCCAGGATCCGCATATGCATCACTCCAATTAAATAAATATAGCATATTTTCGCCCCGTAGGCAACTGCCGGGAAAAGAAAAAGCGCCCCGAGTCGTTTCGGAGCGCTTGAAAACACGTATGTCACGCACGCGGGTGCGCTTTGTTGTAGACATCCTTGAGCTGCTTGCTGACAAGGTGCGAATAGATCTGCGTCGAGGAGATGTCCGCATGGCCGAGCATTTCCTGAATGGCGTGGATATCCGCGCCGTTTTCCAGCAGATGCGCAGCGAAGGAATGGCGCAGCGTGTGCGGTGTGATCGTCTTTTCGATGCCGGCCTTGGTCTGATAGTTCTTGATGAGCTTCCAGAAGCCCTGACGCGACATCCGTTCCCCGCTGACGTTGACGAACAGCGCCTGTTCATCCGGCGCTGCGATCATCTGCGGGCGGATGAAGTTGATGTACTCCGTGAGCGCACGGACAGCCGCCGGATACATGGGGATCATGCGCGCTTTATCGCGGCCCTGGCAGCGGATAACACCGGCGGACAGATTTACATCCGTAATGTTGAGCGAGATCAGTTCACTGACACGGATACCGGTCGCATACAGCAGCTCGAGCATGGCGCGGTCACGGTAGCCCTTGGCGTCCGTGCACTCCGGCTGCGCCAGCAGCAGCTCGACCTCTTTGCTCGAGAGGATCTGCGGCAGCTTCTGCTTGGCCTTGTCCGGTACGAGCTTGCCGGTCGGATTGTGCTGCACATAGTGATTGTTGAGCAGGAACCCATAGAAATTTTTCAGCGATGCGATCGCCCGGGAAACCGTGGCAACGGACTTGCCGTTACTGCGCATCCAGTCGATGTATTCACACAGCTCTTCCTCTTCCGCGGAGCCAAGATCGGCATCCGTGTGTGCGTGCAGATATTCGCTGAGTTGGCGGATATCCCGCAGATATGAGGAAATCGTATTTTGCGACGAGCGCTTGACATCGCGCAGGTAGGACTCGAACAATTCCATTCCGTCGGAATCCCGCATGACGACTTCCCCCTTTCCAATCAGATTTCATCCACAGTGACCACAGGTCACAGAATAAGCCGTGTGAAAAACGGTACTGCATAGCACGCGGCGGCCGCAGCCGCCAACAGCAGGCAGAACACAAGCGCCAGCTCCCGGGAATATCGCTCCGATGATACGGGGACTGGCAGGCCGCGCCGCTGCTCGAGCAGACGCACAGACATCTGCGCGCAGAGCGTTCCGAGTAGAAACAGCGCCGGCACAAGAAAAATGCCGGGCAGACCGACTGCGACGCAGGAGAGCCAAAACGCATGGTCGCAGCCGGAATTCAGGAAGGCGGCCGCCGTACAGGCGGACAAAAAACCTTTGATCCCGAAAACGGCCGGAATCAGCAAAAAACCAAGATACGACGTAGACAGCAGCAAAAACGCAAAACCGTAGGCGCACGAGACGCACAGCTCTGTCAGCAAGCCGCCGTACAGCGTCCCACCCGCGCCGCTGCTGCTCAAAAAGGAAAGAACCGGATTTGACGGCTCCGGCAGCGCAGCATTGGCGCCGAAGCAGCAGCCGATCACATAGCCCGCCGCCATACCGACCGCGAGCAGCGGCGGCAGCGGAAAGCGGGAGACGGCCGGTTTCCGGCGCACACGCAATCTGTTATGTCGCACATTCATCACCACTGACAGCCTATGAACATACGCTCATAACATGACAATTTACATAATGCGTTGTAGACATAATATAATACAAATCGAAAATGTTATCAAGTAGTTCGTCAGAATTTGTTCATTTTTGTTTATTATGACAAGAAATTATGTTAACAATATTATGTAAACCACGTAACTGAGCAGAAAGAGATGCCCAGTATTTCCAGCGGTATATGACTATATTTCGGTAATCATTGCGTATCTAACGCAATATATAGGTAATCAAACGATGATTATGTAAACCTTCTGCCTGATTACCAACCGTAATATCTCTTCTGTTTCCGTTTTTTCTTCTTTGTTCTATTTCGTAACTTTTTATGAAAAATGCACGAACCGACGATCGCAGCAGCCAGCGCGGTCAGCAGCGTCATGGCGGTAGCGGCGCAGAAAACCTGCGCGCCAACGGCCGCCTTCAGGATGAGATATCCGATCGCCCACACCGCCCATGTCATCGCTCCGCCAAGTGCCCTCCCCTGCTCCGGCCGCGGCGAGAGCGCGCCGGCAGCAAGACACGCAAGCCCGCAGCACACCAACGCAGCAAGGCGCACATCTGAGCCGGGCAGCACATCGTGATTCATGGCCAGCGCAGCCAGCCAGCTCAAGAGCAGCGCGAGTCCAAGTCCGGCCAGGCCGGCCGCCGCCGCGCGCGAGAGCATCGGCAGCCATTTTTGTTCCGTATTCAAAAAAACACCCCCTGCAGAACGTATGCATCACAGCATATTCCTGCAGGGGGTGAATCATTCCGAAAGCAGCGTTACACCTCGGGGCCCTTCGGCTCCTCGTGCTTCGGCTCTTCCTTTTTCGCTTCTTTTGCTTTCTGCTTGGCAGCCTTGCGATCCTGAGCTTCCTTGGCAGCCTGCGCCTCGGCGCGGGCGTTCGTGGAAATGGCCCACTTGGCAACCTGGATGCGAACCTGATCCTCGCTGGTCTCGAAGGTCACGCTGTCGTCCGTGACGTGGACGACTTTGCCCATCATACCGCCGATCGTGACGATATCGTCACCGACTTTCAGATTGGAACGCATTTCATTGAGCTTTTTCTTCTTCTTGTTCTCCGGAAGGATCAGGAACAGATAGAAGATGACAAGCATCAGAACGATCATGATAATGGATGAATATCCGCCAGAGCTTCCCATGGTTTTACCTCCGTATAAAGATAAAGATATTATATCTGCTTTCCTATGCAAATGCAAGCATTAAATGCGCATATCGAGTACGGATGTGTAACTTTTCCGGAACGCCTCATACTCCCCCGCCTCGATCGCCGCGCGGATGCGCTGCATGAGCGTATTATAAAAATACAAATTATGCATCACGGCAAAGCGCATGGCCAGCATCTCTTCCGCCTTGAACAGGTGCCGCAGATAGGCGCGGGAATACCGCCGGCAGACCGGGCAGTCGCACTGCGGGTCGATCGGCTGCTCATCGCGCTGATATTTCTCATTTTTAATGTTGATGATGCCTGACCACGTGAACAGATGTCCGTGGCGGCCGTTGCGCGCCGGCATGACGCAGTCGAAAAAGTCCACGCCGCGCGCGACGGATTCGATGATGTTCCCCGGTGTGCCGACGCCCATCAGGTAGCGCGGCTTGTTGGCCGGCATATAGGGCTCGACGGCAGCAATGGTATCATACATCTCCTGCGTCGTCTCCCCCACCGCGAGGCCGCCGATCGCATAACCGGCCAGATCGAGGTCTGCGATCTTCTTCATATGCTCAATGCGCAGATCGTGAAAAATGGTGCCCTGATTGATGCCGAAGAGCACCTGGCCGGGATTGACAGCATCGTCACGGCCGGTGTAATCCGTGAGCGCCGCCTTGCAGCGCTGCAGCCAGCGATACGTCCGGTCGCAGGAGTTTTTCACGTAGTCGTACGGCGACGGGATCTTGATGCACTCGTCAAACGCCATTGCAATATCCGAGCCAAGATTGGCCTGAATGCGCATGCTCTCTTCCGGCCCCATGAAAATGTGCCGGCCGTCCACATGGCAGTTGAAGGCAACGCCTTCTTCCGTGATCTTCCGAAGCTGCGCCAGCGAAAAGATCTGGAATCCGCCGCTGTCGGTCAGAATCGGTTTTTCCCAGGTCATGAATTTGTGCAGGCCGCCCAGGTCGCGGATCAATTCGTCGCCGGGACGCACGTGCAGGTGGTACGTGTTGGACAGCTCGACCTGGCAGCCGATCGTCTCCAGATCCTCCGCCGAGAGCGCGCCCTTGATGGCCGCCTGCGTGCCGACATTCATAAACACCGGCGTCTGCACCGTACCGTGCGGCGTTGTGAACGCGCCGCGGCGCGCATGGCCGTCTTTGCAAATCAGTTGAAACATAGTTTGCTTGCCTTTCTGTTTGGATTGCCTACTTATTCTAACAGATTGCAGCATCAAGTCAAGCGTTCCCGGAAGATTTGCGTATTAGTGGGCCAGCGCCTTCTGCACACGCCTTTTCAGCGCCTCCAGGCCCAGCATCACGGCAATGCCGAGCGCGAACCAGAGGAGGTGAAAATCAGGTGAAAATCAGATATTGTCATAGCGTGCTGCGGCACCTTCAGTGTCGTCGGGCCGACGATGATCGCATAGAGAGAGCCGAGCATCATGCCCAACACGGCATAGGTGACGGCGCCCGGCGCTTTGCGCATCCAGCCGCGGATGCAATGCGGAGCAATGGCAAAGCCCGCGAGCAGGCCCAGCCCAACCGCCGCCAGCAGCCGGAACTGGCCGAACTGAAATTGCAGCAGGTCTTTCATTGCCGCGATCACGGGCAGACAGAGTCCGCACGACATCAGCAGAGACGAACCGGAGATGCCCGGCAGCACCATCGCCGAGATCGCCAGCGCCCCGGCCGCAAACGCATACAGCGCCGTGCCGATGCCGAAGCCGAGGTCGTTGACCAGCGCGGACAAACGCAGCGCCGAGAGCCCGACGACCAGCACAAGGCCGCCCAGAAACGGCAGCCAGTTTTCCCGAAACGCGCCAAGCACGGCGCCGCTGAGGTCTACATAGCAGTCATAGCGCATCCAGTCGGTGTGGAACGTGAGCTCGGCAAGCGTGCCGTCCCGTTCGAAAAGGCGATCCCGTCGGAGCAGAAGTCGGTCGATCTGGAGCATCTGTCGCACTGGCTGGATAAGTACGACGGCAAGTATGCGGTCGGCGCCTGCTCCTGCCGCCGGTCCCGCAGAGTGCGCGATGAGGGCTGCGGCCATCTGGAAGAGGACATGTGCATTACCGTCGGTGACATGGCGACCTACGCCATCGAGACCAATAAAGCGCGCCCTGCAACGCGCGAAGAGGTCATGGAGATCCTGCAGCGCGCCGAGGAAAACGGCTTTGTGCACCAGATCACGAATATTGACGGCAAGGACAAGATCCTCAGCATCTGCAACTGCTGCGTCTGCTCCTGCTACGCGCTGCGCACCAGCCAGCTGTTCAACACGCCGAATATGTCCGCATCCGCTTACCGCGCGCATGTCGATCCGGAAAAGTGCGTTGCCTGCGGTCAGTGCGCCAAGGTGTGCCCGGCGGGTGCCGCCAAGCTCGGGCAGAAGCTGTGTACGAAGGAGGGGCCGATCGTCTATCCGAAGCAGGTGCTGCCGGATGAGGCCAAATGGGGCCCGGAAATGTGGAACGAAAATTACCGAGACGACAATCCGTCCGCCAACTGCTATGACACCGGCACCGCCCCCTGCAAGAGCAACTGCCCGGCGCATATTGCCGTCCAGGGCTATATCCGCATGGTTGCCGAAGGCCGCTACATGGACGCGCTCAAGCTTATCAAAAAAAGAGAACCCCTTCCCCGCCGTCTGCGGCCACATCTGCGACGGCCTCACGCTTCAGACCGCACAGCCGGACATCTTTGTTGGCGGCGATGTGGCCACCGGGCCGAAGTTTGTGATCGACGCCATTGCCGCCGGCAAGGAAGCCGCCATTTCCCTGCACCGCTACGTGCACGAGGGCCAGAGCCTGACGATCGGCCGCAACCGCCGCGTGTATCCCGAGCTGGACAAGCGCAATGTTGCCCTGCCGACGGCGTGCTTCGACGCGCCGGTACGGCAGGTGCCTGCGGCGCTCTCCGGCGCGGAAGCGCGCAAGACGTTCCGCGACCCGCGCTGCACGTTCACGGAAGAGCAGGTCAAAAAGGAGGCGTCCCGCTGCCTTGGCTGCGGCGTGAGCGTCGTCGATACCAACCGCTGCATCGGCTGCGGCGTGTGCGTCGTCGATACCAACCGCTGCATCGGCTGCGGCGTGTGCACGACCAGATGCGAGTTTGACGCCATCCACCTGGCCGCGATCACCCGGAAGCGACCAAGATGATCCGCTCCGAGGACAAGATGAAAGCCATTCTCCCCTACATGGTCAAGCGTGCTGCCAGGATCAAGGTCAAGGAACTGCGCAGCAAACGCAGCTGAAACCGTTGTTCATAACAGACGTATCCCCGCCGATGCCTTTTCAGGCATCGGCGGGGATATCCCTTTAAAAAGCAGCGCGCCCCGGCCATTTTGGCCGGGGCGCGCTTGCATTGCTGCATATTACTCGATCGTGATGGTCGTGTGCTTCGGAAGCTCCTTCGGCGCAGCCTTCGGGACGCTGATCTTCAGAATGCCATCCTCGAACTTCGCGGAGACATCTGCGGATTCCACATCGTCACCGACATAGAAGCTGCGGCTCATGGAGCCGGCGTAACGCTCCTGGCGCAGGAACTTGCCCTTCTTATCGGACTCGTCCTTGTCCAGACCCTTGGCAGCGCTGATCGTCAGGTAACCGTCCTGCAGATCGACCGTCACTTCATCCTTCTTGAAGCCCGGCAGGTCCACGTCCAGCTCATACGAGCCGTCCAGTTCGCGGACATCGGTCTTCATCAGATTTCTGGCGTGCTTGCCATACAGCTCACTGCTGACCTGCGGCATCATACGGCCGAAATCAAAGAAATCGGATAGCGAATCATCAAACAGGTTTTCACCAAAAATGCTCGGCAACATAAGTCATTCCTCCATTCATACCTTTCGTAGGCGCTGGGGAAAAACTCCACGCGTTGGCGAACTCTGTTACCGTTTGTACAACAATGCCTGATCTCCGGAGGCCCTCTGGAGGCCCTCCCTCATCGATCGTCTTCATCATAGCACGCTTTTTAGCACTGTCAATAGGTGAGTGCTAACGTTCACAAAAGGCACTATGTTTGTTCACAAAATATGCAACAAGATACCTCAACTAAATTTCCAACGCCGCTTGGTGCTCCAGCAGCCAGTCGATTTCCCAGTCGATAGAGTGTATCCCTACCGGTATCTGCTCCAGCGGGCAGCCGACATAGCTCAGGCGCAGCAAATGCTGCGCGCGGCCAGATGCTGCCGCAGCGCCTGCGTGTCGGCGGATAGCGCAGGAGCGCATCCGGCCGCTGCTGCGCGAGCTCGTCGGCCAGCGCGACAAATTGCCGCGTCTCCTCCCGCGTCGCCAGCGGCGTGCTGGTGGCAAAATCATAGACCGGCCCGGTCTCCGACTGCCCGGCCTGAAAACTGTAGAGCACCACGCCGTCGGCAAAGAACTCGAAATTATCCAGCGGCAGGACATAACACCCGCTGCCCTGACAGCGGCGGATATAACCGTTGGCCTCCAGCAGATCATACGCCTTTTCCACCGTGGCGACGTTGACCTGGTATTTCCGGCTCATAAACCGATACGACGGCAGCGGCTGTCCGGCCGCGATCTCGTCGGAGAAGATCTGTGCGCGCAGCTGCGCATAGATCTGCTGATACAGGCGCTTTGCGCCGTCGCGGACTACGCGCATGCGCAGGATCCGGACTGTCTCGTCATCGTGGACAATACCTTTTCCACGCCGCTGTTGGTGCAGCCGCTGAAGCTGGGCGCGGATGTCGTCGTGCACGGCGCGACCAAGTATCTCAACAGCCACGGCGACGTGGTCGTGGGCTTCTCGGCGGCGCGCAAGGAGATCATGGACCAGATCCGCATGGTCAGACTCAAGGACATTACGGGCGCAGTGCTCGGGCCGCAGGAGGCGTTTTTGATCCTGCGCGGCCTCAAGACGCTCAAGGTGCGCATGGACGCCGTCTGCGCAAACACGCAGAAAGTGGTGGACTTCCTTGCCGGCTCCAAGTATGTGCAGAAAGTGTTCTATCCCAGTCTGGAGAACCATCCCGATCACGCCGTGGCCGTCCGCGAGATGACGCGGTTCGGCGGCGTTGTCTCGTTCGAGATGGGCAGCTTCGAGGAAGCCAAGAAGGTGCTCAACCACGTGCATCTGTGCGCGCTGGCCGTCAGCCTCGGCGACTGCGGGACGCTCATCAAGCATCCGGCTTCCATGACGCACTCCGTGTGCACGAAAGAAGAGATCGAGGCCGCCGGCTTCTCGGATCGCCTGATCCGTCTGGCGGTCGGTCTGGAAGACACCGATATATCATCGCCGATCTGCAGCAGGCATTTGAAGCTGCGCAAAACTGAACCGATACAGCAAAAAACAGGCTCGCGGCCGCGAGCCTGTTTTTTCATTTTCTTACTCAGCGCCGCCGGCATCGAGGCCATCGGCAATGAACATGGCGTCGCCAAACGAGAAGAACCGATAGCGGTTTTCGACGGCGATCTTGTATGCGTTGAGGATGTGCTCCCGCCCGGCCAGCGCCGACACGAGCATGATGAGCGTGCTCTCCGGCAGGTGGAAATTCGTGACGAGCGCATCCATGCACTTGAATTTGTAGCCGGGGTAGATGAAGATGTCCGTCCAGCCGGACTGCGCGCGGAGCGTTCCGTCCGCATCCGCAAAGCTCTCGACCGTGCGGCAGGATGTCGTGCCGATGCAGACGACGCGGCCACCATTGGCCTTCGTCTCGTTGACCATGCGCGCCGTTTCCTCCGGGATGATGCAAAACTCCGAGTGCATCGGGTGATCCTCGATCTCGTCCTCCTTGACAGGGCGGAACGTGCCAAGGCCGACGTGCAACGTGACATAGCCGATCTTCACACCCATGTCCGCGATCCGCTGCAGCAGCTCCTTCGTGAAGTGCAGGCCGGCTGTCGGCGCGGCGGCGCTGCCAAGCTCGCGGGAATAGACCGTCTGGTAGCGCTCCTGATCCTGCAGCTCTGCCTTGATGTACGGCGGCAGCGGCATTTTGCCCAGCCGCTCGAGCACCTCCAGAAAGATGCCGTCATAGTGAAACTGTACGATCTTGTTGCCGTCGGCGATCGCATCGACGACCGTAGCGGTGAGTTCCCCGTCGCCAAACGAGAGCGCAGTGCCGGGCTGGGTCTTGCGGCCCGGCCGGGTCAGGCACTCCCACTTGCCGTCGCCAAGGTCGCGCAGCAGCAGCACCTCGACCGCGCCGCCGGTGCTGCGGTGGCCGAGCAGGCGCGCCGGAAGCACGCGCGAATCGTTGAGCACAAGGCAGTCGTTCGGACGCAGGAACTGCGGCAGCTCGTAAAAGTGATGGTGTGCGACAGCGCCGGTCGTTTTGTCCAGCGTCAGCAGCCGGGAGGCATCGCGGCGCTCGAGCGGCGTCTGCGCGATGAGCTCCTCCGGCAGGTCAAAATAAAAATCCGATTTTTTCATGCTACATAAGCTCCAGTATAGTAGAAACTGATAATCTCTTCATAGGTTTTGCCGTGTTCCTGCGCCATGGCCTTGGCCCCCCACTGACTCATGCCGCAGTTGTGGCCATAGCCGCCGCCGACGACAGAATAAGTGTCCGAGGCAGCGTCATACTCCACGGTAAAGTGGCGGCTGTTATAGCGCAGGCCGCAGACGCTTGTCAGGAATGTGCGCACGGCGTCTTTGCTGTAGGTTTTGCCGCCGACCGTCACGGTCATGGCATTGCCAATGGGCGTATAGGTGATGGAGACGTCCCCGACGGCTGCACGGGAGATGGTCGTGCTCCAGCTCTTGCAGTAAAATTCGATGTCCTTCTCATACGGATCGACGACACCGCGCAGGTACGGCACCTTGGTCACCCAGACGTTTTCGGAGTCCTCGGTCGCGCCGCCGTCCGCCGCAAAGTAGAACGTTTCGCACAGCTTGCCCTCATAGCGGACGAACTTCCCTGCCGTCTCATCCACGGCGCGGTCACTGTTCGCTGATGCGTCAAGTGTACCGTAATAGACCTGGCTGGTCGTTGTACCTGTCACGTCAAAGCCGTAGGCCGGCGAGCCGTTCATGTGGGAAGCGACATAGGTGCGCGCGCAGACCGCCTGCGCCTTGAGCGCCTCGAGCGGCCAGCCGCTGCTCATTTCATACGGCGTGACGCCCTTGACATAGGGCTCCAGACCGACAAAATTCACCAGCGTGAGCTTCTGCGGTTCCTGTGTGCTGAGGCGGGTAAACTGAAAATCGCCGTAATACGTGCACGACCGGCTGCCGTTGCGCTCCTTGCACTCGGCAACCTGCGTGATGGCAGCACCGCTGCCGTTCTGCGGTGCAAGCGAGAGCGAGCGGGTCGAGCCGCAGTCGAAGCCGAACAGGATCTGCTCCGTGCTGGCCTTCACGACCAGCACACTGCGTGCGCCGCCGGAGACAACTGTCCCTTGCCCCGCCGGTGCATCGTCCGCGCTCCGGTAACTGCCGATGCGCACGCGGTAGCTGCCGTTATAATACACCGGATAGCCGCCGCAGCTGTTGGCCGCTGCCTGCGCAGCGTCAAAGCTCGCATAGGTATCGCCGAGCTGGACATGATAAGCGCCGAACGCGCTGTCCCCAACCGTGACGTTCGTATCCGCAATAACGGTGACGGCGCTCTCCGCCGTCGAACCGACGGACTGGAACACACGATCGGAGTCATAGTATCCGAAGGCGAAGCCGGAACCGGTCTTGATCTGCAGATGGACCGCATCCAGCGCCGTCGAACCGAAGGCCAGACCGACGCGGACGATACCGTTTGGAATGTTCGGCTGCTCATCGTCGTATTCACTGCCGCCGAGCAGCTGCGTGCCGCTCGCCGTGGCGGCATAGACGCCGCGCTCCGGCAGCTTCGCCGTGCTGCCGTCCGCGCCGATGGCATACGCATCCGCCAGCGCCAGCGTGTTTTCTCCGTCATTGACGTAATACTCCTGCGCGCCGAAGGCCGGCACACAGGGGATCGCAGCCAGCATGACGGCGGCAAGCAGCGCCGTTATCACTCGTTTCAGGCTTGATTTCATAGCGCACCTCGCTGTTTCGTGAGAGTGGTCATACGCAAAATATGACACTTTATTATAATGATTTTCCGCGCATTATGCAAGTGCTTTTCCATGGTAAAACGCCCCCGGATGCTCCGGGGGCGTTGAAATGCAAATTAAAAATGCAGGAACATTTTCGCAATGGAAAAATAGATCAGCAGCGACACGGCGTCCGTGATCGTCGAAATGAGCGGACTTGCCATGACGGCCGGGTCGACGCCGATCTTTTCCGCGATCATCGGCAGCAGACTGCCCACGACCTTTGCGAACATGACCACGAACACGATCGTGCAGCAGACGGTCGCCGCGACCGGCATCGTGACGGCGATGTTGCCCAGCAGCAGCCGGTCAACGAGCAGCATCTTGATAAAGTTGGCCGCCGCGAGCGAGACGCCGCACAAAAACGCAACGCGCAGCTCCTTCCAGATCACGCGCAGCGCGTCCGACGGAGAGGTATCGCCCAGCGACAGGCTGCGGATGATCGCCGTGGATGACTGGCTGCCGGAGTTGCCGCCCGTGCCCATGAGCATGGGCATGAACGACGCGAGCGCGACCTGCGTGGCCAGTGCGTCCTCAAAGTGCGTGACGATCATGCCGGTGAACGTCGCCGAGAGCATGAGGAACATCAGCCACGGGATGCGGTTTTTCCAGATATCCACGACGCTCGTGCGGGAGTAGGGCTTATCGGACGGCGTGATACCGGCCATCTTTTCGATGTCTTCCGTCGTCTCCTGCTCCATGACGTCGATGATATCGTCGACCGTGACGATACCGACGAGACAGCCTTCCTTATCCACGACCGGGATCGCGATCAGGTCGTAGTTGGAGATCATCTCCGAGACCTCTTCCTGGTCGTCGGTCGTGGAGGCATAGATGACGTTCGTGTCCATGATGTCTTCCAGGATCACGTCATCGTCCGACAGCAGCAGATCCTTGACGGTGACAACGCCTTCGAGCTTGCGCTTGGCCGACGTGACATAGCAGACGTAGATTGTCTCCTTATCCTCGCCGATCTTGCGGATGCGGGCGAACGCCTCGCGCACGCTCATGTATTTTTTCAGGTCCACAAACTCGGCCGTCATGATGCTGCCGGCAGAATTCTCGGGATATTTCAGGTACTGGTTGATGAGGTTGCGCGTGGCAGGCGTCGCCGTGCGCATGACACGCTTGACCACATTGGCCGGCAGCTCCTCCATCATGTCGACGGCGTCGTCAACATACAGCTCTTCGATGATGCCGGCAAGCTCCGTATCGGTGATGGAGTTGATGATCGTCTCCTGCTCCTCGACCTCGAGGTTGGCGAACACGGCCGCCGCGATCTCCTTGGACAGGATACGGAACACCATGGCCATCCGCTGCGGGTTATCCTCCCACAGCTCGCCGAGGAACTCGGAAATGTCAAACTCGTTCATCTCGCCGAGCTTTTGGCTCAGCGCCTTCATCCGGTGCTGATCGAGAAGTGCAAAGAGCTCGTCGTGCAGTGCCTCGTAATCTTCGTATTCCCGGTTCTGATCGTCCATCTCTCTGCCCCTCCTTTCCGTCCGGTCTCAAAGCATCAACCGTTCAGGTATTCTTTCTGGCTACAGCTCAGGCTGTCAATGGAAACGCCCATAGCCTTGAGCTTGCGGCGCGCAATGTTGTCATCGATTTCCGCGGGGACCGACACGACGCCCGGTTTCAGCTGGCCACGCGTGCGCACCAGATACTCCGCGCTCATGGCCTGCACGGCAAAGCTCATGTCCATGATCTCCGCCGGGTGGCCGTCGCCGGCCGCCAGATTGACCAGCCGCCCCTGCGCAATGACATAGATCGTCTTGCCGTTCGGCAGACGGTAAGCATCAATATTGTGCCGCGCCTCATAGATTTCATCCGCGCAGCGGTCGAGCGCCTCCATGTCGATCTCGACATTGAAGTGTCCGGCGTTGGAGACGATCGCGCCGTCCTTCATCCGCTCGCAGTGCTCGAGCGTAATGACGTCTTTGCAGCCCGTGACGGACACGAAAATGTCGCCGATGGCGGCGGCATCCATCATCGGCATGACCTCGTAGCCGTCCATAACGGCCTCGAGCGCCCGGATGGGGTCAACTTCTGTCACGATGACTTTCGCGCCGAGGCCCTTGGCGCGCAGGGCCACGCCCTTGCCGCACCAGCCATAGCCGCTCACGACGACGTACTTACCGGCCACGACGAGGTTCGTCGTGCGCATGATGCCGTCCCACACAGACTGACCCGTACCGTAGCGGTTATCGAACAGGTGCTTGCAGTCGGCGTCATTGACCATGATCATCGGGAAACGCAGCGTTCCGGCACGGTCCATGATCCGCAGGCGGTGGATGCCGGTCGTCGTCTCCTCACAGCCGCCGATGACCTGCGGAATAAGATCCGTGAACTCCGTGTGCATCAGGTGCACAAGATCGCCGCCGTCGTCAATGATGATGTTCGGCCCGACGGAGAGCACGCTGCGCAGGTGCGCCTGGTATTCTTCGTCCGTGCAGCCGTAGACCGCGTGCACGTCCATGCCCTTCGCCGCCAGCGCTGCGGCAACGTCGTCCTGCGTAGACAGCGGGTTGGACCCGGTGACGTGCATCTCCGCTCCGCCCATCTCGAGCACGCGGCACAGGTAGGCCGTCTTGGCCTCCAGATGCACGGAGAGTGCGATCTTCAGGCCGGCAAACGGCTTTTCGCGCGCAAAATCGCTGCCGATATCGCGCAAAACAGGCATATGTGCTTCCACCCAGCGGATCTTCCGCTCACCGGATGGCGCCAGGTTCAGGTCCTTGATCGTGCTCATAAAGTAACCTCCCGCTGTAAAAATCGTTTCAGGCGCTTTATTCTAACACTTTCGTCAAGCGTTGACAACCGGTTTTTCCGCAGAAAACGACCCGGAGGATGCATATCCCTCCGGGTCGCAGGAGATTCGTACCATCACCAGCCGCAGTACAGGCAGTATCCGATGCCCGCCGCCAGCACGCCGGCGACGGAACACAGCCAGATCAGCAGACCGGTATAGGATTTTTGCCGCGGCCGTGGCGTGGGCGCTGCCGGTACATGTCCGACGGCATCGCGTGCCTGCTGCACCAGATCCGCCGCCGTGACGCCGCCGCTGGCGGCATCATCGCGCACGATGTAAATGATCTGCTCGAACAGCGGGCTTTCGGCTGCATCGACTACGACGACGCGGCGCGAAACGCCGTGGGCGAAGGCGATCTCGTCCGCGTCAGCCGGCAGCGGGAGCGGCTGCACGGCGTCCGGTCTGCGGATGGGCTTGTTTTTTCGTTTCATCAGCTGCGCACCTCCACTTTTACCGCCAGGGCGGTCATGTCGTCGCTGCGTCCGTATTCGCGGATCGCCGCGCGCACGACGCTGCCCGCCAGCGTTTTCATATCACGGTCGTCCGAATCGCTCAGCAGCCTGCGCAGCCACTCGTCGCGGCCGTCGGAGACAACGCCGTCGCTTGCGATCACGGCCACGCTGCCGGGCTTGAGATGCATGTGCAGCTCGTCCGGCGCTTTGCCGCTCTCCTGCTCGAGGCCGGGCGCGAAGGACGTGCAGCGCAGTTTTTTGAGCGCGCCGCCGGACTTGACATACGTCGGCGCAGCGCCGTACTTATAAAAATCCGCCTCACCGGTGAAGAGATTCATGCACATGAGATCCACGGTGGCATAGCCCCAGTTCTCCCCGTCGCGCAGGAGCATGGCGGAGTTGAGCAGCTTCATCGCCAGCGCCGGGCTGACGCCGGAGCGCAAAAATTCCTCCAGCATGCCGACCGTGCTGATGCTGCCGTCGGCCGCCGTCTCGCCGCAGCCCATGCCGTCGGACAGGATCACGCACAGCTGCCCCGCGTCTGTCTTGAAATACGTGCCGCGGTCGCCGGAGACTGTCTCCCCCTTCTTGCGCATGGACGCAATGCCAACGGAGACGGCCAGCGGCTCTGCCTCGAGCAGGAGCAGGCTGTCGTCACGCGCGGCGTTTTCCGGCATGCACAGGCGCACGCCCAGCGTTGCCGAGAGCTTGTCCAGATAGTCCGGCAGTTCCAGCAGCGGGCGCAGATAGCGGCTGTCGATCGTCACGCGCAGGCGGCCCGTGCTCTCGCGGAACACAGCTGCGTCCGCTTCCACACCGATGGTGCGAAGCCAGCGGATCAGGCGCTGCTCCGCCAGTGGGTCAGCGCCGTAGCTGCTGTCGAGCTCACGGGAAACATTTGTGAGCACCTGCGCAAAGTCGGCATACTGCTCCCAGAGCACGGTGCGGTTTTCCTGCAGCGTTTCCTGCATCCGCTGCCGGTAGGCACGCAGGCGCAGCTCGCCGTTGACGACCTCGGTATACTCGTGCAGATGGACGCAGCGGTCACGAAAGTACGGCGGGAAATCCTCCGGCAGCAGCCGGCCGCGCGCCTGAATGCGGCGCGTGACATCGTTCATGATGTTGAGCGTATCAAGCGCCCGGCGCGTCCAGCACTCCTGCTGCAGCTTGCACCGGCAGCAGACGCGGTCGGCCGCGCGGTCAAAGACTTTCGCCACATCGGCATCATTCTCTGCCGTACTTGCAGCCTGACACGCCGTGTCATGCAGTTGCTGATACGCATGCGCCACGCCGCCTACGCGCCCCGCGACATAGCGGCGCAGACCGGACTCCCCGCTCCCGCCGCGCAGCGGCTGCAAAAACGCGCCGACCGCTACCACGAACTTCTTCGGGATCACCAGATATGCGCCCATGGCAAGCGCCAGCTCCACGCCCGCGCCGATGCGCAGCTCCGGAAGCGGGATGCAAAACAGCGTCAGCAGGTACGCCGCCGCGAATATGAGCAGATAAAACCCACGCCGATGCTTGCAAAACTGCCCGGACAGCAGCCCGGCAGCGGCATAGACGACCGAGAACAGGACGCCCGCACCGGCGGCCACGTCCATGGCGATGCCGAGGATCAGCCCGGCCGATGCCCCACACAGCGCGCCGCCCGTCCCGCTGAGGATGAGCAGAATGAGCACCGAGAGCGCCCGGCCGACCGACAGCGTGTCGAACAGCAGCAGATTGTTCACGCCCATGAGCAGACACGCCAGCAGAAACACGGTCGAGACATTGCGGCAGATCTCCGCATTGACCGTGCGCGGCTCCTGCGCGCGCAGCAGATCGTCAAACCCATAGGCCGATGCGGCGCACAGCAGCAAAAACAGTACCATGCGGGACACCAGCAGCAGCGACAGGCCGCCCGTGAGCAGACACAGCACCAGCCGCGTCAGTATGTAAGCCGCCGCGGAGACAGCCGACGGATACCAGCGCGTCTGCACAAACGGATGACTGCGCAGAAAATATGCCGTCAGAAAAATCAGGCAGCAGCCGGCGGCGAGCTGCGTGCCGGTCGCAACGCCGAAGGCCGCAAAGTAGCCGAGCGCGCAGCCGGCAAGGCACAGCGCGCCGCCGGAGCCATACCCCATCGCCGCCAGGAACGCCAGACCGAACGGCGCCGGCGACCCGGCGATATGCGCCGTTGACAGGATCAGCCCGAGCGCAAAGCTGACGAGCATACCGACCCATTTGGCATTTTCACTTGCCGGCAGCAGCCCGATTGGGCTCGGCAAGGCGCCGGGTGCACGCACCGGCCGGTCGTGTCCCGCGATCTTGACATTCATAACGGTTCCTCCTGACGCAAAACAGTTTACATAAATTATAGATTTTCATTGTTATGAAAACTGTCATTCCACGCTGTCGCAGAAAATGTCTTTGCGCAGGAATCGTTTGCTTTTGGGCGCAAAAAAGCTGCCGGCCGCAAACCGACAGCTTTTGATGAAATTCCGTTTTAATCGCGTGGGCTCAGTCCTTATTGTCCGCCGGGTACAGGAGGTGCTCGCCGATGCGGAACACGTCGCCGGCGCCCACAGTCAGAATAATGTCGCCCGGGCGGGCAATGCGGCGCAGCTCGGCCTCGATCTCCGCAAACGTCGGGTAAAACTTCGCGCCCGGGATCTGCGCGGCCAGATCGGCAGAAGAAATGCCGATGGTGTTTTTCTCGCGCGCAGCATAGATCTCCGCCAGATAGACGATCGTCGGGCGGCGCAGCTGCTCCACAAAATCATTGAAGAGCTTTGCCGTGCGGCTGTAGGTGTGCGGCTGGAACACGACGATCGTGCGCTGATAGTCGAGCGTATCCACCGCGTCGAGCAGCGCGCGCAGCTCACTCGGGTGGTGCGCATAATCGTCATACAGATCCGCGCCCTGGAACTTGCCCTTATAATCAAACCGCCGGCCCGCGCCTTCAAAGCCGGCAAGACCGTACTTGACGGCATTGGGGCTGACGCCGAGCACAATGGCCGCAGCCGTGGCAGCGAGCGCGTTGCGCACATTGTGGATGCCGGGAACATGGAGCGTCACATGGGCAAACAGATTTCCCCGGTGATAAATATCAAACTCGGACGAAGAGCCGCGGTGCATGATGTTCTCCGCATACACGTCCGCCTTCGGGCTGAGACCGAAGGTGATGACCTTGCGCTCGATCCCGCGCAGCGCATCCATGGTGTTGACATCGTCACAGTTTGCGATCACGGTGCCGGTCTCGGCCGGAACGCGCTCGGCAAACTGGCGGAACGAGTGCTTGATGTCCTCGATGTCCTTGAAAAAGTCCAGATGATCCGCCTCGATGTTCAAAATCACGGCGATCGTCGGATTCAGCGAAAGGAACGAGTTATAGTACTCGCACGACTCCATGATGATCGTATTGCCCTTGCCGACACGGTGGCAGGCGTGCAGCAGCGGAAGCGTGCCGCCGATCATGACGGTCGGGTCTTTTTCCGCCGCCATCATGATGTGCGTGCACATGGACGTCGTCGTCGTCTTGCCGTGTGTGCCGGAAATACACAGCGCATTCGGGTAGCCGCGCATGAGCGCGCCCCATGCCTGCGTCCGCTCAAAGACCGGGATGCCGCGGCGGTGCGCCTCGTGCACCTCCGGATTGTCGTCATGAACGGCGGCCGTGCGGATCACGAACTCGATATCATCCGTAACGTTGGCGGCGCTGTGGCCGATGTGGATCGGAATGCCGCGCTCGCGCAGCGTGAGCGTATTGTCGCTCTCGCTCATGTCCGAGCCGCGGATGTCCAGCCCCGCATCATGCAGCACCTCTGCCAGCGGCGACATGGACACGCCGCCGATACCGATCAGCAGCCCGGTTTTCCCGGGAACCAGATAATCCTGAAAATCCATTCAAAGCACCAAATTTCATTCAAAATATTGTAATGTCCGGCGCAGCGGGATCGCCCAACGCCGCGCGAACTGGTTACAGACAGGTTACAGTTGTTATTTTCATACCGGGGTATTATAATACGTTTGACGCTACATTACAATATATTTTTTGCCGAACCGGCCGCAAAAAGCCGGTTCATCCAAGGGAAAAGGAGCCAGAGCGCATGAACGAAGCCTGGAAAGAACTCAAGCAGGAGTGCGCGCAGTGCCGGCGCTGCGGTCTCGGTGAGACGCGGCATCACCTCGTATTCGGTGACGGCGCCGAGGATGCGCGCATCATGCTCATCGGCGAAGGCCCCGGCGAACAGGAAGACCTGCAGGGGCTGCCGTTTGTCGGGCCGGCCGGCAAGCTGCTCGATGATATGCTCGAAATGATCTATCTCGACCGGACGAAGGTCTACATCGCCAACATCGTCAAGTGCCGCCCGCCGCACAACCGTGACCCGCAGTTCGTGGAGCAGAAATGCTGCGGCGAATGGCTGCAGCGGCAGATCGCGCTCGTCGACCCGGCGATCATCGTCTGCCTCGGCCGGATCGCTGCGACCGCACTCATCAAAGACCCGTTTCGCATCACGCGCGAGCATGGGCAGTGGTTTGATGTCAATGGCCGGCGCTGTATGGCGATCTATCACCCCTCCGCCCTGCTGCGCGACCCGAGCAAGCGGCCGGAGACGTTCGTCGATCTCAAAGCGCTGCAGCGGGAGATCTATACGCGCTGCCCGGAGGTGTACCCCGATGCCTGACGCACGCATCCGCCGCGCAGCCGCGGCCGACCTGCCGGTGCTGACCCAGCTCTGGCAGACCGCCTACGGCGATCCGCCGGAGCTGATCGGCGCATTTTATCATCGCTTTCCGCCGCAAGCGGCCGCCTGGGTCGTTGAGATGAACGGAACTGTTGTCACGGCAGCGCATCTGCTGGGCGGCCGGCTGCATACGGCTGACGGGACCGCTCTCCCCTGCGCCTATGTCTATGCGGTCTCTACCGATCCGGCGCAGCAGGGACACGGCTATGCGTCGGCACTGATGCGCCGCTTTGCCGCCGAAGCGGACGCGAACGGCTGCGTGCTCTATACGCTCCCGGCAGAAGCATCCCTGTACGCATGGTATCGGTCGGTCATGGGTACCACACAGACTGCCCGCGGTGCGCGGCTGCGCATCGCACGTGCGCCGGATATGCAGTGCCCGCCGGTCATCGAGCGGGTCAGCGCGCAGGAGTACGCCGCATTGCGGGAGCAGGCACTGCGCGGCCGCGCGCACGTGGAGCTGTCTGCTGCGCTGCTGGCATTTCAGGCAGATCTCTGCGATCTGTGCGGCGGCGCGCTGGTGCGCATCGCCAGCGGGTGTGCCGTTGCGGAGCGGGACGGGGCGCAGCTGCTCATAAAGGAGCTGCTGGGTACGGACGTTTTGCCGGCCGTTCAGGCACTGCTTGCAGGCTTCGGCGCACAGGAGGCGCAGCTGTGTGTTCAGCGGCCCGACGGCGCACAGGCGCTGGCTGCTTACCGCCCGCTTTCCTGTGCGGCTTCGGATGTGCTCTGGGGACTTTATCTGGACTGAGTGAAAGTTTCATAAATTAGAAATACTTTTTGCCTTGCTTCTGTAATATTGTCCCGGTAACATTCTCTATCGAAGCAAGCAATCCGATTTCATTTTATCCTCACCCCCTCAACAAAACAAAGCGAAACAGCGCAGAAGTGTTCTTCTGCGCTGTTTTGTTTTTGCGGGAAAAAATATTTCTTTTCGGACACCACGCGGAAGCGTGTCCGGTTACTGAACAAATTCCACAAATAATGTGAAAAAATCATTGAAAAACAGCAAAATTTTGAACAAAAGAAATCCCCTTCGGGCGGATATTTTGTTTGACAATTAACAACAAATCCGCTATACTTCAGGTGTATGAGTAGATATCCACATCGGCAAAGCTGTCTGGGAATCGCGCATATATCCAAGCATTTTTGTCGGGTTTTCATAAACCGGAATGTCAAATCATACAAAGTCTGTTGTTGAATGCGAAAAATTTTAAGGGGGCTTGCACATGAGAGACTTGAAACACCTGATCGCATTTGAAAACCTGCTCCAGGAGGCCAACAACGAGTTGGTCCGGCAAGGAAAGGCAGACGGCAAGAGAGCACTGGGTTACACCTGCTACTTCATGCCGGAAGTTCTGCTTGACCTGCCCGGCTGCTTTGCAGTCCGTCTGAGAGCGCCGAAATGCACTTCTCCGGACATGGCTACATATTACATGTCCAGCCGTACCTGCCATTACGGCCGCAGCCTCTTCGAGCGTGCGCTCGAAGGCGGCTACAACTTCCTGGACGCTGATTTCGGCACCGAGACCTGCACGGTCACCTGCCGCTTCCAGGAGCACCTTGGCTACATGGACGTCATCCAGAATCCGGACTTCTTCGTGACGTTCACCGACGTGCCGTTCAAGAGAAACCAGAACAGCATCGAGCATTATGAAGGCCAGCTGCAGGCCCACGTCCTCGATCCGCTGCACGAGAAATTCGGCATCGACATCTCCGACGAGGCCCTCATGAAGGCCATTGACCTGCACAACGAGATCAGCGCGGTCATCAACGAGATCGGCGATTACCGCAAGCTCGATAACCCGACCATCACGGGCTATGAGTTCCAGGTCATCCAGCTCTGCTCGCTGGTCTGCCCGAAGGAACTGATCCTCCCGATGCTCAAGGAAACGGCCAAAGAGCTCAAGACCCGCAAGCCCGACAAGAAGAGTCCATTCCGCTGCAAGGTCGTTCTGGCCGGCTCCGAGAACGACGACCCCGAGTTCACCAAGCTGATCGAAGGCTGTGGCGCCGAAGTCGTCTGCGACCGTCACTGCTACGGTGCTGTGGAGTCCCGCGCTCCCATCGTGGTCAAGGACGGCGAGAAGCCGCTGACCGCGATCGCCCGCCACTATCTCGAGACCAGCAACTGCCCGCGCTTCATGCCGCAGGATATCATGCGCGAGCGCAAGCAGCGTCTGGCCGACCTCGCCAAGGAATACAAGGCTGACGGTATCATCGTTGCCTCCAACAAGTTCTGCGAATACTGGAGCTACGAGCGCACGATCGACACCATCGTCATGCCGCGTGACTTTGGCTACCCGGTCTGCTCCATCGAAAAGGAATACATCAACGGCGCCTCCGGCCAGCTGCGTACCCGCTTCCAGGCCTTCGTCGAGAGCATCGAAATCAAGAAGATTCAGGAGGGCAAATAATGAAATACGATATGAAAGCACTTGCCCATGATTTCTGGTACGGCAAGCCCCATCAGGAGCGCCGTCTGGGCGATCTCTACATTGACAAGACCGGTCTGTACAAGCACAGAGAGTGGCGTGGCTTCCCCGACACCATGTACTACTTCTATAACATCTGGCTGTACAACTACGCGCACATGGTCATGGACGTTGTCCGCTACGGCGGCCTTATCAACTTTGCCAAGGGCGTGTGGCGCTACCGCTGGGTCGGCCAGACCTACCTGCCGGTTCTGCACTGGTTCGACCGCGGCATGGAAGGCATGCGTGGCGAGGGCCTGAAGGCCTCCGCGTGGCACTACCGCGGCATGGTCAACGCGACCATCTTCCAGTTCCAGCGCATGTTCTCCTCCGACGCCAACCTCCGCGGCGGCAAGAAGAACTACAGATGGCATCACAACGTTGCCCACAACGAGACCGTCTGGGGCGGCGTGTTCTATCCCTGGCACGGCAAGCTGACGAACGTCCCGATGGAGATGATCCCGTACTTCGTCACCTGCCACGTCAACAGCCACACCGTTCTCAACTACATCGACGCGGTGCAGTCCATCGGCCTGCCGGGCGATCCGTGCCCGATGTGCCAGGCGGAAGCCGGCCTGTTCGTCCTCGACGACATGCCCGATTACGCGCCGATCGTTGTCACCTCCAACGAGGCCTGCGACGCTTCCGTCGCCACCTCCATCCTGCAGGACTGGTTCCTCGACAAGCCGCTGTTCGCCATGCCGCAGCCGATGCAGTTTGACGATCCGCTGCTCAAGAAGCATTGCCGCGACGAGATCGAGCAGTGCTGGAAGTTTGTCGAAGAGCAGACCGGCATCCCGTTTGACTGGAATTCCCTGGTCAAGTGCATCGAGTCCCAGAACGAGCTGATGAAGTTCGAGTGGGAGAAGTGGGATGTCGCCGCCAAGACCAACTACTACCCGGTCAACGGCGTTGCGCAGGCTCTGTACCGTATCTACCAGTCTCAGTTCGGCGATCTGCCGGTCTGGCATGAGGTCGACGGCCACGTCCGCAAGATCCTCAATAAGTGCGTCAAAAAGAAGATCAACAGCTTCCCGGAGACCCGCCACAGAGTGCTGGCATGGTCCTGCGCGCCGCTGTACTACTCCAACTGGTGCACCTGGGCGTATAACTGCTGGGGTCTGAACACCGTCATGAACATGGACTCTCTGATGTTCAACATGACCATCCGCACCGACAGCTATGACCACTGCCTGGACGACATGGCACAGTATCACATGTGGGCTCCGATGCGCCGTATGGCCGTCGGCGGCCTGCACCACATCTTTGAGTGCTGGAAGTACATGGAGGAGTTCAACTGCGACATGGTCATGATGTACGATCAGCTGCAGTGCAAGGGCATGCAGGGTGTGCACGGCCTGTTCGAGGACGAGTTCCGTGATAGAAACATCCATGCTATCTGGATGCCGCACGCGCTGCCTGACAGCCGCACCGTGTCCCGCATGGAGATCCGTCAGATCATCAACGACTACATGACAACCGTCATGCACGAGGAAGCCCTCGACCCGACCCTGCTCGAGTTCGACGACTCCATGACTTGGTAATTAGAAGGAGGAAACGAAATGAAAGCAAAAATTCTGAAAGCTCTTCTCATGGCGCTTGGCGTCAACGCCGCGCTGTTTGCCGTTTTCTTCTTTGACCTCGACGGCAAGCTGCTGTTCTACGTGGTCGAGCCTACCCTCAAAAAGCATTACGACAACATGCCGCGCCGCGACATGACCAAGATGCCGTATGAGATGAACAAGCCGAACTACGAGTACAACGTCTGATCACCTTATAATCTAAAAACATAGATATAACAGGAGGAGAAGTAATACTATGAAATACTTTGGCGGATGCGACGTAGGTTCCACCTACACGAAGGCAGTTATTCTCGACGAGAACGGCAAAATGTGCGCCGACACGACGATCCGCAGCAAGATCAATGCGGAGCAGTCCGCGATCGCGGCGATGGAAGAAGTCTGCGGCAAGGTCGGCCTGAAGGACTCCAAGGAGCTCGCTTACCTCATCGGCACCGGCTACGGCCGCAACAAGGTCCCGTTCGCCGACGAGAACATCTCCGAGATCTCCTGCCACGCCATGGGCGTGCACGTCACGAATCCGGAAGTCCGCGCCATCATCGATATCGGCGGCCAGGACGTCAAGGGCATCAGCATCGACACCGACGGCACGGTCAAGAGCTTCGCGATGAACGATAAGTGCTCCGCCGGTACCGGCCGCTTCTTCGAGGCCATGGCCCGCTCCTTCGAGATGAGCCTGCCGGAATTCTCGAACCTGTCCCTGACGGCGAAGAACGTCATCCCGATCACGGCGCAGTGCACCGTTTTCGCGGAGTCCGAAGTCATCACCCTCGTGGGCGAAGGCAAGCCGACCGACGAGATCGCCGCCGGCATCGAGATGGCCGTCGCCAAGCGCTGCTTCGTCATGGCCAAGAAGGCCGGCGCCACCGACAGCATCACGCTGACGGGCGGCTGCGCGAAGAACGCCGGCCTGAAGCAGGCCATCGAGCACGTGCTGAAGTTCAAAGTCGTTGAGCTGAAGACCGACCCGCAGCTGATGGGCGCTCTGGGTGCTGCCGAGTACGCTCGCCAGAAGGGTCTCGCCAAGAAGTAATCGCTTCTGAGATTACCCCAAAAGAGGGAGAACCACCCGGTTCTCCCTCTTCTTTTTTTGCCAGAGCGCAAAGTGCACGGTTTATGCGAAAAAAATATAAAAAAATTCATCGTTTTTGCAAGAAGTATTTGCTTTTACGATCAGATTAGTTTAATATATGTACGTCATCAAGACAGTTGACCGGCGTATGGAAGAGAGCACGCCGGCCAAAGCCCAAAATATTAGGAGTGAGGAAAACCATGGATAACCTATTCTGGATCGGCTTCGTCGGAGCCGCGCTCGCCCTGATTTTCGCCTACCTGCAGAAGTGCAAAGTTATGAAGTGCTCTGAAGGCGACGAGAAGATGGTCAAGATCGCTTCTTCGATCCGCGCCGGTGCCAACGCCTACCTGAAGCAGCAGTATTCCACTGTTGCAAAAGTGTTTGCAGTCGTATTTGTCATCCTGCTGATCATCGCCTTTGCTTCCAAGGGCCAGATGCTTTCCAGAGTGACGCCGTTTGCGTTCCTGACCGGTGGCATCTGGTCGATGCTCGCTGGCCTGATCGGCATGAAGATCGCCACTGCCGCCAATGCCCGCACGGCCAATGCCGCGCATGAGAGCCTGAACCACGGCCTGAACGTTGCCTTCTCTTCCGGCACGGTCATGGGCTTCACGGTTGTCGGCCTCGGCATTCTGGACATCACGCTCTGGTTTATCGGCCTGCGCTACATTGGCAAGATCACCGATCCCACCGTGCTTGCCAACATCATGGTCATGAACGGCATGGGCGCTTCCTTCATGGCGCTGTTTGCCCGTGTCGGCGGCGGTATCTACACCAAGGCTGCTGACGTCGGCGCCGACCTCGTCGGTAAAGTCGAAGCCGGTATTCCGGAAGATGACCCGCGTAACCCCGCGACCATCGCGGACAACGTCGGCGATAACGTCGGCGACGTTGCCGGTATGGGCGCTGACCTGTACGAGTCCTATGTCGGCTCCATCCTTGCCACCTTCGCGCTGAGCGCCGCCGCCAACTATGGCTGGAGCGGCATGCTGCTGCCCGTTGCGCTGGCTGTCTGCGGCATTGTCTGCTCGCTGATTGGCTCCTTCCTCATCAAGACGAAGGAAGACGCTACCCAGATGTCCCTGCTCAAGAGCCTGCGCACCGGCACCTACACGGCTGCTGCCCTCTCCGCTGTGCTCGCCCTGCCCCTGTCCTACCTCATTCTCGGACCCGAGCAGCACTGCTGGGGCGTTTACGTCGCCATCCTCTGCGGCCTCATCGGCGGCTGCGCCATCGGCTACTTCACCGAGTACTACACCTCTGACAACTACAAGCCCACCCAGCAGCTGGCCGCGGCTTCCGAGACCGGCTCCGCTACGATCATCATCGGCGGTATCTCCCTGGGCCTGAAGTCGACCATGGCTTCCATTCTGATTGTCTCCGTCGCCATCCTGCTCAGCTACTTCTGCGCAGGCGGCACCACCACGATCATCGATGCCAGCGGTGCGTTCACTGCTGAGTTCAACCAGGGCCTGTACGGCATCGGCATTGCCGCTGTCGGCATGCTCTCCACCCTCGGCATCACCCTTGCGACCGACGCTTACGGCCCCGTGGCCGACAACGCCGGCGGCATTGCCGAGATGTCCGGCCTGCCGGAAGAAGTTCGCGACCGCACCGACGCCCTCGATTCCCTTGGCAACACCACTGCTGCCACCGGCAAGGGCTTTGCGATCGGCTCTGCTTCCCTGACCGCTCTGGCGCTGCTCGTGTCCTACGTCAACATCGTGCAGACCCGCACGCCCGAGACCCTCAACTTCACGCTGACGAGCCCGTCCGTTCTGGTCGGCCTGTTCATCGGCGCGATGCTTACCTTCGTTTTCTCCGCACTGACCATGAGCGCTGTGCAGACCGCTGCGCAGTCCATCGTCGTGGAAGTGCGCCGTCAGTTCCGCGAGATCGTCGGCATCATGGACTACAAGGCAGACCCGGATTACGCGGCCTGCGTCAGCCTGTGCACCAAGGGCGCTCTGCATGAGATGGTCGCTCCGGCGCTGCTGGCTGTTGTCGTCCCGATCGTCACCGGCCTGATCCTTGGACCCACCGGCGTTGTCGGCCTGCTCGGCGGCGTGTCCGTCACTGGCTTTGCAATGGCCGTGTTCATGTCCAACGCAGGCGGCGCCTGGGATAACGCAAAGAAGTATATCGAGCGCGGCAACCACGGCGGCAAGGGCAGCCCCCAGCACAAGGCGGCTGTCGTTGGCGATACTGTCGGCGACCCGTTCAAGGATACTTCCGGCCCGTCCCTGAACATCCTCATCAAGCTCTGCTCCACGGTCTCCATCGTGTTTGCTGGCCTGATCATTGCGTTCAACCTCATGAACGTGCTGTAAATCCAGATATGGAAAAGCCCGTTGGCAGTTTGCCAACGGGCTTTTTGAGCCTGTCGGAAAAACTCTCCGGGTTTTTCCGACAAAGGGCTTGCAGTCTGCTGCGCGCATAATTTGTGTGCCGGTTGCACACAAATTCCACACTTGCAGCCTGAGAAGCATTTTCTCTCACGCACATGTCTCGAGAGGAAATGATTGCAATGCTTTGCCGCCTGCGGGCGGCAAACTCTGCGAGGCTTTTTTCGCCTGTGTCATACGATCTGAAACAGATAGAACTTCAAATAATCCGTCTCCGGCACGTTCCAGAGGATCGGATGATCCGGCCCCTGCTGCCGTGCCTCGATCTGCCGCAGGGAGACCTGCGCGTCCTTGGCGGCGTCCGCCAGCATGGCGCGGAAACGATCGTCCGTCATGAAGTGCGAGCACGAGCACGTGGCCAGATAGCCGCCGCGCGGCAGGATGCGCATGGCTTTGAGATTGATCTCCTTATAGCCGCGGATGGCGTTCGCCACGGTCGCGCTGCTCTTGGTGAAGGCCGGCGGGTCAAGGATGATATAATCATATGCCCCGCGCTTTTGCTCGGCCAGCTTCGTGAGCAGATCGAACACATCGGCGCAGAGATACTCCACGCGATCCTGCAGGCCGTTGAGCGCTGCATTGTGCCGCGCGGTCGTGAGCGCATCTTCCGATACATCCACCGACAAGACGGATGCCGCGCCTGCCGCTGCGCAGTTGAGCCCGAAAGCCCCGGTGTGCGTGAAGCAGTCGAGCACATGCTTGCCCTGTGCGAGCTGCGCTGCTGCGCGGCGGTTATACTTCTGATCGAGGAAAAACCCGGTTTTCTGTCCATGGATATAATCCACGTCGTACAGGATGCCGTTTTCCCGGATCGTCACGTGTCCGTCCAGATCCGTCCGAAGACCGTCGAGCGTCACAAAGCCTGTCCCCTGTTCCATGCCTTCTTTCTGCCGGAGCTTGACATCATTGCGCTCGTAGATCGCGTCGATCTGCGCACCGTCTGCGTGCAGCGTCTGCAGCAGGAGCGCGAATAGCTGCTGCTTTCGCAGCTCCATGCCCAGCGAGAGCACCTGTGCGACCAGGATCTGGCCGAAGCGATCGACCGTCAGCCCCGGGAAACCGTCCGCCTCGCCGAAAATCAGGCGGCAGTTGTCGAAATTCTGCCCAATGACCGTGCGGCGGTAATCGACCGCGTACCGAATGCGCCGCGCCCAGAATGCCTCGTCAAAGCGATCATTCGCGTTGCGCGAGAGCACGCGCACGCGGATCTTGGACGCGCTGTTATAAAACCCGACGCCGAGCCAGTGGCCGCTGCGCGTGGTCACATCCACGATCTGCCCGTCGACGCAGGCAGCGTCTGCCTGCAGCACTTCGTCTGCATAGACCCACGGGTGGCCGCTGCGCAGGCTGCGCGCTGCCTTGTCCGTGATCTGAATTTTCGGATAATTTCGTTCCATGGCATCGTCACTCCCAATGTAATCGCCCTATTGTACCCCGAACACGCCGCGCGGACAAGAGCGAAATGCGATATTTACATTTTCCGACCGGTCGTTTATAATATTAACATTAGTCTGTTTTGAAAAGGTGACGCCATGAAGCTCTCCAAATCCGGTATTTTTCTGATCGTTGTGCTCGTAATCGCCATCGGGCTCGGCGTCTGGGTCGCAATCATGACCTGCGACGTTCTGGCGAAGGACCCCATCACAATGCCTGACCGCGGCAGTGCAGCCGGTACGCCGCGTCCAGTGCAAAACGCCGACAAGCCAAAGGAGCCGGACACGTTTGTCATCTCCATGGTCGGCGACTGCACGCTTGCCTCGATCCAGACCGGGCGCGATTTTGACAGCTATATTGATAAAAACGGGACGTCCTGGCCATTTTCCGGCGTGGTAGACTACCTGGATCAGGACGAATTCACCCTTGCAAACCTCGAGTGCACGTTTTCGGATGAAAAGCTCAAGTCCTCTTCCCTGTTCTATTTCCGCGGCCCGTCGTCCTATGCGGATATCCTGGTGCAGGGCAGCGTGGAATGCGTCACACTCGGCAACAACCACACGGACGACTTCGGCGCCAAAGGCGTCGCGGACACAAAGGCCGCGCTCGACGCTGTTGGCGTTCCGTGGGCAGCCGCCGGAGAATCCAAGGTGATCACGACCGAGCATGGACTGAAGATCGGCATCTACTGTCCGGGGTGGACCGGCCTGAGCAAAAGCAACATCACCACCGGGATCCAGAAACTCAAGGAAGCCGGCGCGGACATTCTGATCTTCGCCCCGCACTGGGGCACGGAGGGCAGCTACAAGGTGACTGCAAATCAGGAATCCTTTGCGCACGCGGCCATTGACGCGGGCGCGCACATCGTTTTCGGCACGCACCCGCATGTCCTGCAGAAGATGGAAGCCTACAACGGCGGCTATATCTTCTACAGTCTCGGCAACTTCAGCTTCGGCGGCAACACCGCTCCGCGCGACGTGGACACGGCGATCGCACAGGTGACTGTAAAAAAAGACGGCGACAGCTGGGCCGTCGACGGTTACGATCTCATCCCCTGCCGTCTGTCGAGCACGGACGGCAAGAATGACTACCGCCCGCGCCCGTACAAAGAGGACGAAGAGGGCTATGCGCGTGCACTCGGCAAGCTCGACGGCTCCTGGACCGGCAGCGACCTGAGCGTGGACTACTCGTTCATGTACCGCTGATACATAAAAGTATGCAAAACGGCCATCCGCCGATCGGCGGATGGCCGTTACTTTTTCAGTCCTGCGGCAGCGGGATCTTGCCCTTGAGCAGCACCTTGCCAAAACAGCAGATGGTAATGCCGGATGAGGCGCTGATCGTCACATCCGCATCCTTGCGCGCACGGTTGAGGGAGAACAGATACACATTGCCGAGGTAGTCCTGGCAGTACTGCTTGCACTTCATATCGCCGTCCACGAAAAACAGACCGATGTCCCCATCGTAGATCGTGGCGCCGCGTTTGACGAGCACGATGGAATCGTCATGGATGTACGGCTCCATACTGTCGCCGGTGATGCGCACCGCGAAATCCGCCTCCGAATCCGCCGCGACGGCATAATCCTCATAGTCGTCCCCGAAGGCCGGCGAGGCATAGCCGGCTGCGGCCGGTGTCATATACAGCGGGATGATCTTCTGCTGCTCCGGCTGCTGCTCGGAAGCCTGCATGCGCGCGCACTCGGCATCCAGCAGCTGCAGCGTCACGAGCCGGCCGTGCGCATCCAGACGGCGCAGCTTCCAGAGCGTCTCCCACTCCTCGGGCGTCGGCTGGTCGGTGCTGCCGGTGCCGCAGAATGTCTCCAGCGGGACATGCAACGCATCGCAGATACGCAGCAGCAGTTCAAAATCGATCTTCATATTGTCGCGCCGGATGATACTGTAGAGCGTCTGCGCGGGCACATGGATCTGCCGCGCAAACTCGTTGACCTTGATCTCGCGTTCATCCAGCAGTTTTTTGAGCGTGGTTCCGATCATGCTGAACACCCCTTTGCCTCATCATATCGAATTTCTCGTTCTATGTCAAGAAATAAAAACAACCGTGTAAATTATGAAAACGAAAATTTTCGCCGGAATTCGTGGAAACGGTTTACTTTGCTATGAAAATGTGCTTAAATATGATGAGAAGTAATAGATGATTTTGTTCATCATTACCTGCAAAATAAGGAGGAAATTTAGAAATGGTACAGTTTTCCAGCAGAATGAGTCAGCTGAAGGGTTCCGCGATCCGTGAGCTCCTCGCTCTGGCCAACAAGCCGGAAGTGCTCTCGTTTGCCGGCGGCATGCCCGCGCCCGAGCTCTTCCCCGTTTACAAAATCAAGGCCGCGACCGACGCTGTCCTCGATGAGCAGGGCAGAGTCGCGCTCCAGTACTCCAGCACCAACGGCTTTGAGCACTTCCGTCAGCAGATCGCCGATCGCATGGAAGCGAAGCTCAACATCAAGACCAGCGCGGACAACATTCTCGTGACCTCCGGCTCTCAGCAGGGTCTGGATTACTCGGCACGTGTTTTCTGCGACAAGGGCGATGTCGTCATCATTGAGAGCCCGTCCTACCTCGGCGCCCTGAATGCTTTCAAGGCCTGCGAGCCGAACTTTGTCGCCATCCCCACCGACGGCGACGGCATGATCATGGAAGAGCTTGAGAAAGTGCTCGCCACGACCGAGAACGTCAAGATGATCTACGTCATCCCCGACTTCCAGAACCCGTCCGGCCGCACCTGGCCGCTCGAGCGCCGCAAGCAGTTCATGGACATCATCAATAAGTACGAGATCCCCGTCGTTGAGGATAACCCCTATGGCGAGCTCCGCTTTGAAGGCGAGTACCTGCCCGCGCTCAAGAGCATGGACACCAAGGGCCTCGTTGTTTTCCTGGGCACCTTCTCCAAGATCCTGGCGCCCGGCTACCGTCTGGGCTGGGTCTGCGCCGACGGCGAGATCCTCCAGAAGTACAACTTCCTCGCGCAGGCCGCGTCTCTGCAGGCTTCCACCGAGGCGCAGCTCGTTGTCTCCAAGTTCATCGACATGTTCGACCTCGACGAGCACGTTGCCACCATCAAAGAGTGCTACCGCAAGCGCCGTGACGTCATGATGGCGACCATGGAGCGCGAGTTCCCGCCTGAGGCGAAGTTCACCCACCCCAACGGCGGCCTGTTCACCTGGGTCGAGCTGCCGGAGTACATCAACACCAACGAGATGGCAAAGCAGTGCCTGGCGCGCAACGTCGCGTACGTTCCGGGCGACGGCTTCTTCCCGGACGCCGGCCACAATAACTGCATCCGCCTGAACTACTCCTGCATGCCCGAAGAGAAGATCGAAAAGGGCATGACCATTCTGGGCGAGGTCATCAAGGCCAACCTCAAGAAGTAATTTCCTGCATGGAAAAGACCGCGTTCTTCGGAACGCGGTCTTTTTTTATCTCATTTTCCGTGCAGAACGTGCGCATAAAGAAACGCCGCCACGCCGTCGTGATCGTTGGTATCGGTCACGCAGCCGCAGACCGCGCGCACCTCGGGCGCGGCATTGCCCATGGCAACGCTCGTGCCGGCAGCGCGCAGCATGCGCAGATCGTTGGAGCTGTCGCCGAAGGCAATGGTGTCTGCGGCCGGAATGCCCAGATGCTGCGCGAGCGCGAGCAGCGCCCTGCCCTTGTCCGCGTCGGCGGCGTTGAGTTCCAGATTGTTGCGGAAGGACGACGTGACCAGGATCTCCGGGAACGCCGCCGCGATCTCTGCCCGGGCCGTCTCGCGCTCGGCCATATCCCGAAAGCAGAGCTGCACCTTCTGCACCGGCTGGCCGTTTTCACGCAGGAACGCCTTCAGATCATCCACCGGTGCGCGGGTGGTCCGCAGGAGCGTGACCACTTCCTCATCGGAATTATAGTAGCGCACCCGCTCCAGAAACGACCGATCGACCCAACCGGTGTCATTCCAATAGCAGTCATACATCGCGTCATAACGTCCGACAAAATCGAGCAGGCGCAGGCAGGTATCGAGCGCGATCTCCGCGCGCAGGACCGCTTGTCCGGTGCGCGTATCCGACACTTTCGCGCCATTGATCGTAATGGCATAGTGCACGAACGGAAACGCCATCACCTGCTCCGGGATCGCCCGCAGGGCGCGCCCGGTCGCTGGAGCGATCACGTTCCCCTGCGCGGCTGCAAGCGAAAGCGCAGCGGCATTTCTTTCTGAAACGACCTTGCCCGAATTGAGCAGGGTCCCGTCCAGATCCAAAGCGATCAGCTTCATAAGCACCTCCTGAAACAAGAAAATCCTGTGTTCAAAGAACACAGGATTTTGCTGGTGGAGACTAATGGGCTCGAACCATCGACCTCATGCGTGTGAAGCATGCGCTCTAACCAGCTGAGCTAAGCCTCCAAATGGTGACCCGTACGGGACTCGAACCCATGTTACCGCCGTGAAAGGGCGGTGTCTTAACCACTTGACCAACGGGCCTAAGATGGGATGCTGCGGGTGCAGCATCCCCCTGGTAGCGGCACCTGGATTCGAACCGGGGACACTTCGGGTATGAACCGAATGCTCTGGCCAACTGAGCTATGCCGCCATGTTGTTCGCGCCTCGCCAACTGCCAGACGCAAGGAGCATTGTACCAAACAATGCTCCTGTTGTCAATAAGTTTTGCGGCGAATTTTTAATTTTTTTGCGGCAGATAGTCAAGCGGCGACACGCTCTGACCGGAGGCCGCGACCGACAGATGCAGGTGGCTCTCCTGTGCCGACTCGCAGCCGGCGGAATCGCCGACCGAGCCGATGGTATCCCCTACGGAAACCTGATCGCCGACATTTACCGTCGGGATCGTTTCCAGGTTGGCGTACGTGCACCGCAGGCCGTCCTCCCGCTCGGTCACAACAGTCGTGCCATACAGATCGTCATAATACACCTTCGTGACCGTGCCGGACGCCATGGCCGAGACAACTGTGCCGTATTTGGCCTCGATGTCAATGCCGTCATGCGTGCGCCAGTCCGACATGGTCTCGTCGTAGGTCAGCGCCGTCATGGCATACGGCCGCAGCACAGCGCCGTCTACCGGCCAGACATACTTGTCCTGCGCCGCCGTCTCAGCGGCGTCCTCGGCCGGAATTTCCGGCTCCGGTGTCATCTCCGGTGTCATCTCCGGTGTGGGTTCCGCCGTCTCCGGCGCAGGGATCGTCGGCGCAGGCGTCACTTCCAGCAACGTGTTCTGATCGTGTTCGCTGTCCATAGTCTTCGTACCCGACAGCAGTGACCAGGCGGAAACGCCGATCACCGCTGCGCACAGGACGAGGGCTATGTAGAAGCCCTTGCCTTCGATGAAGCGTACGGATCTCTTCTCCGGTTTTTTGTCCTTGTTCGGTTCCATCGTGTTTCCCTCCAAGAAAAAAGGTGTTTGCATGGGTATTGTCACCCACGCAAACACCTTTTATACCGGTTGGGGAAAATTACTTTTTGATGCTGAAGAATGCGTCCTTGCCGGGGTACTGCGCCACGTCAAACAGCTCGTCTTCGATGCGCAGGAGCTGGTTGTACTTCGCCACGCGGTCCGTGCGGCTCGGCGCACCGGTCTTGATCTGGCCGGCGTTGACGGCAACGGAGATGTCCGCAATCGTGGTGTCCTCGGTCTCGCCGGAGCGGTGCGAGACGACGGCCGTCCAGCCGGCGCGGTGCGCCATCTGGATGGCGTCGAGCGTCTCGGTCAGCGTGCCGATCTGGTTGAGCTTGATGAGCACCGCGTTGGCTGCGCCGAGCTCGATGCCCTTTTTGATGCGCTGGACGTTCGTGACGAACAGATCGTCGCCTACGAGCTGGATCTTCTTGCCGAGGCGATCCATGAGCATTTTCCAGCCTTCCCAGTCGTCCTCGGCCATGCCGTCCTCCAGGGAGATGATCGGGTACTTCTCCACGAAGTCGGCGTACATGTCGACCATCTGTTCGCGGGTCATGACGATGCCGCGCTTCGGCAGATGATAGCAGCCGTCCTCGGCGTTGAACCACTCGGAGCAGGCGCTGTCGATAGCGATCATGAAATCGTCATACGGCTTGTAGCCGGCCAGCTCGATGGCCTTGACGAGCGCCTTGAGCGCGTCCTCGTCGCTGTCGAGATTCGGCGCGTAGCCGCCCTCATCGCCCACGCCGGAGGCCGGAACGACCTTCTTGAGCACGTGGAACACTTCCGAGCACATGCGCAGCGCCTCGGAGAAGCTCTTGGCGCCGACGGGCATGATCATGAACTCCTGAATATCGACGTTGCTGCCGGTGGCGTGTGCGCCGCCGTTGAGCACGTTCATCATCGGCACCGGGAGGGTCTTGGCGTTGCAGCCGCCGATGTAGTTATACAGGCTCTGGCCGGTCGCCAGCGAGCCGGCCTTCGCGCACGCGAGGGACACGCCGAGGATGGCGTTGGCGCCGAGGCGGGTCTTGTTCGGCGTGCCGTCGAGCTCAATGAGGAGCTTGTCGATCGAGGTCTGGTCGAGCACGTTCATGCCCTGCAGCGCCTCGGCGATCTCGACGTTCACGTTCTCCACGGCTTTGAGCACGCCCTTGCCGAGGTAACGGCTCTTATCGCCGTCGCGCAGCTCGCAGGCCTCGTAGATGCCGGTGGAAGCACCGGACGGAACGGCCGCACGGCCGACGGTGCCGTCGTCGAGCGTGACCTCCACTTCCACGGTCGGATTGCCGCGGGAGTCGAGAATCTCTCTGGCGCTGACGTCCACAATTTCAAAATAATCCTTCATGTTCATACTCCTTTATGATTTTTCGATAAGGCTCTCGCCTGTCATTGCGGGTTTGGGCTCGATGTGCATAAGTTCGAGCATCGTGGGTGCGATATCGGAAAGGCGGCCGTGCGGGCGCAGCGGCAGATCGCTGCCGACGAGCACCAGCGGCACGAGATTCGTTGTGTGCGCCGTGTTGGGCGAACCGTCCGGCTCGACCATGCGGTCGGCGTTGCCGTGGTCCGCGGTAACGAGCAGCGTGTAGCCCATCTCCTGCGCCGCCGCGACGACCTCGCCGAGGCAGCGATCCACGCACGCGACCGCCTGAATGGCGGCCGGCATCACGCCGGTGTGGCCGACCATGTCGCAGTTGGCGAAGTTGCAGACGATCATGTCATATGTACCGGTGCGGATGCGCCGGACCAGCTCATCCTTGATCTTGAAAGCGCTCATCTCGGGGATGAGGTCATAGGTCGGATACTCGCGCGGCGACGGGATGAGCACGCGGTCCTCGCCGGGGTACTGTGTCTCCGTACCGCCGTTGAAGAAGAACGTGACGTGCGCATATTTCTCCGTCTCCGCGATGCGCAGCTGGCGCAGGCCGTGGGCGCTGACGATCTCGCCGAGCGTATCGTGCAGCTCCTCGGGCGGAAACGCGACCGGGAGGCCGGTGAGCTTCTCATCGTAGCGCGTCGTGCAGACATAGTGCAGATGCTCCGCAACGATCTTGCGCCGGAAGCCGTCAAAGTCCGGCTGCGTGAGCGCATAGGTCATTTCGCGCGCGCGGTCGGGACGGAAATTCATGAAGATAACGCTGTCGCCGGACTGAATGCGCCCGTTCGGGTCGCAGACAACGGGCTTGACGAATTCATCCGTCACACCGGCGGCGTAGCTGGCCTCCATCGCATGAACGGGGTCGGGATCCTGTATGCCCTCGCCGCAGACCATGGCGTTGTAGCTGGCCTCGATGCGATCCCAGCGCTTGTCGCGGTCCATGCCGTAGAAGCGGCCCTGCAGCGTTGCGATCATTCCGGTGCCGAGTTCGGCGCAGTAGTCACGCAGCTGCCGGACATAGCCCGCGCCGCTCGTGGGCGCAACATCGCGTCCGTCGAGGAAGCAGTGCAGGTACACGCGCCCGATGCCGCGGTCGTGCGCCATTTTCACCATGGCAAAGATGTGCCGGATGTGGCTGTGCACACCGCCGTCAGACAGAAGGCCGAGGATATGCAGGGCCTTGCCGTTTGCTGCGTTGTCCAGTGCTGCTGCATAGACCGGATTTTCAAAGAATGTCCCATCCTCAATGGCTTTCGTAATGCGCGGCAGATCCTGAAACACGACGCGGCCGGAGCCGATGTTCGTGTGGCCGACTTCGCTGTTGCCCATCTGCCCGTCCGGCAGGCCGACGTCCAGCCCCGAAGCGGACAGCTTCGTGTGCGGCCAGCGCTGCAGGAGGCCGTCCATGACCGGCGTTTGGGCCATGTAAATGGCGTTGCCGTCGTTCGGCTCGCCGATGCCGTAGCCATCGAGAATGATGAGTGCGACTTTCCCGTTGCTCATTCGCAGGCTCCCTGCGCCGTCGCGGCGACGATCTTCGAGAAATCGACCGGCTTGAGTGACGCGCCGCCGATCAGGCCGCCGTCGATATCCGGCTGGGCCAGCAGCTCGGCCGCGTTGCCCGCGTTCATGGAGCCGCCGTAAAGGATGCTGATCGTCTTGGCCGTTTCGAGGTCATAGAGCTTGCCGAGCGTGGCGCGAATCGACGCACAGACTTCCTGCGCCTGCGCGCTCGTAGCGGTGTTGCCGGTGCCGATGGCCCACAGGGGCTCATAGGCGATGACGCAGTGCATGGCCTGCTCGGCCGTGAGGCCGGAGAAGGCCGCTGCGACCTGATAGGCGACATACGTCTCGGTCAGATCATGCTCGCGCTGCGCAAGACTCTCGCCGACGCAGATGATCGGCGTGATGCTGTCGTCGAGCAGGATCTTCGTCTTGGCATTGACCTGCAGGTCGGTCTCGCCGTGGTAGCTGCGGCGCTCGCTGTGGCCGACGATGCAGTACTGCGCGCCGAGGTCGCTGAGCTGCTCGGCAGACACCTCGCCGGTGAATGCGCCGTGCTGGTGCTCGGACACATCCTGCGCGCCGACGCCGAGGTGGCAGCCCTGCCCTGCCGTCTCCAGCGCGGCAATGAGCGGATACGGCGCGCAGATGACCACGTCACAGCAGCGCTCGGCGGGAAGATTCGCCTGCAGCTCCTGCGTGAAGGCCGGGATCTCGGCCACGCGCTTATTGAGCTTCCAGTTGCCGGCGATGATTGCTTTTCTCTCTTTCAAATTCATATCCAATGATTCCTTTCTGCGACTTACTTATCCAGCAGGCACGCAACGCCCGGCAGCTCCTTACCTTCCAGGAACTCCAGCGAAGCGCCGCCGCCGGTGGAAATGTGCGTCATTTTATCGGCAAAGCCGAGCTTCTCAACCGCAGCGGCCGAGTCACCGCCGCCGACGATCGTCACCGCGCCGGACTCTGCCAGCGCCGCCGCAATGGCTTCCGTGCCGGCGGCAAAGGCCGGGAACTCAAACACGCCCATCGGGCCGTTCCAGACGACCGTACCGGCACCCTTGACGGCCTTCGTGAACAATTTGATGGTTTCCGGGCCGATATCCAGGCCCATCCAGTCGGCCGGGATAGCATTGGTCGGCACAACCTTGCGCGCACAGTCGGCGGCAAACTGATCGCCGGCCATGGTGTCCACCGGGAGCAGCAGCTTCACGCCGCGGTCCTTCGCCTTCTGGATCATCTCAAGCGCATAGTCCATCTTGTCTGCCTCGAGCAGGGACGTGCCGATCTCGCCGCCCTGCGCCTTGATAAACGTATAGGCCATGCCGCCGCCGATGATGATCGTGTCGGCCTTTTCGAGCAGGTTGTTGATGACGCCGATCTTATCGGACACCTTTGCACCGCCGAGGATGGCCACAAACGGGCGCTTCGGATCCTCGAGCGCCTTGCCCATGACGGACAGCTCTTTCTCGATCAGCAGTCCGGCATACGCGGGCAGATACGCCGCGACACCGGCGGTGGAAGCGTGCGCACGGTGCACCGTGCCGAACGCATCGGAGACATAGAGCTCCGCCATCGAGGCAAGCTCCCTAGCGAATTCGGGATCGTTTTTCTCCTCGCGGGGATCGAAGCGCAGGTTCTCCAGCAGCAGGAGCTGGCCCGGCTGAAGCGCGGCCGCCTTGGCCTTGGCGTCCTCGCCGATGATGTCCTTGGCGAAGATGACTTCCATGCCCAGCAGCTCCGACAGGCGCTTGGCCACAGGAGCGAGCGTGAGGCTCTCTTTCCACGTGCCCTTCGGCTTGCCGAGGTGCGAGCAGGCGATCACGGCAGCGCCGTTGTCAAGCAGATAGCGGATGGTCGGCAGCGCGGCCACGATGCGCTTATCGCTCGTGATCTCGCCGGTCGTTTTGTCCTGCGGGACATTGAAGTCGCAGCGCAGGAGCACCTTTTTTCCGGAAAGCGGGACGTCCCTGACGGTCATTTTGTTGTAGTTCATCTTGCTTCCTCCTGTTTTGTGATTTCACACAGGCGTGTGATATGGTATTCAGACATTCAGATCGATCTGCCCGAGCATGTTCTGCTGGCGCAGCGCTTCATAGCACAGGATCGCCGCAGTATTGGACAGATTCAGGCTGCGCGCCTCCGCGCGCATGGGGATGCGCAGGCAATGGTCGGCATAGCGCTCGCGCAGCCACTCCGGCAGGCCCTGCGTCTCTTTGCCGAACATGAGCGTCACGTTCGGGGTCGAGAGGTCGGCGTCCACATAGCTCACGCTTGCCTTCGTCGTGAGCAGCCAGAGATTCTCATCGCCGTTTTTAGCAAAATACTCGTCGATGTTCTCATAGACCGAGATATCGACCAGATGCCAGTAATCAAGTCCGGCGCGCTTGACCGCGCGGTCGGAAATGTCAAACCCGAGCGGTTTGACCAGATGCAGCCGCGAACCCGTGCAGGCACAGGTGCGGGCGATGGCGCCGGTATTGTTCGGGATCTCCGGCTCAACCAAAACGATGTCTACCATAGTGCTTTCCTCTTACATATTTTTTCTATTTTGACGTCTATTATTTTATCCCGAAGCCGCTTTTTTTGCAATCTCCCTTTTAAATAAAGCTACCACAGGAACGCACTGGATTTCTGAACTTTTCATGAAACATGCCGAAGATGGTTGCGAAATGGATGAAAAAACTTTATAATATCCACAGAATCCATAGATTTCGCGCAAGACCCCATGCGCGGGAGGCATTATGACACAACTTTGCTCCATCTGTCCGCGCGGCTGCGGCGTCGACCGCGCAGGCGGACAATTCGGCTTTTGCGCCGTGCCGGACGCGCCGGTCGTGGCGCGGGCCGCGCCGCACTTCGGCGAGGAACCATGCATTTCCGGCACACGCGGCAGCGGCGCGGTGTTCTTCTCGGGCTGCAACCTGCGGTGCGTATTCTGCCAGAACCGCACCATCAGCCGCGGAGAGCACGGAAAAGAGATCACCGTCGCGCAGCTTCGCGGCATTTTTTTGCGTCTGCGCGATGAGGGCGTGCACAACATCAACCTCGTCACGCCGAGTCACTACACGCGGCAGATCGCCGAGGCGCTCTCCGGGCTGGAGCTCGGCATCCCGGTCGTGTGGAACAGCTCCGGCTACGAATGCGTCGAGACACTGCGTATGCTCGACGGGCTCGTGCAGGTATACCTGCCGGACCTGAAATACGCCCTGTCGGAGCCGGCCGCGCGCTACTCCGCCGCGGCGGACTATCCGCAGGTCGCGCGCGCCGCCATTCTGGAGATGTACCGCCAGACCGGTCCGTTCCGGCTCGACGAGGACGGCATGCTGCAGCGCGGCGTGCTCATACGGCATCTTATCCTGCCGCAGCAGGGGGAAAACACCCGCCGCGTCATCGACTGGGTCGGGCAGACATTTGCACCCGGCCAAGTGCTTTTCAGCCTCATGAGCCAGTACACACCCGTCGGCGATCTGGCGCAGTGGCCGGAGCTGCAGCATCCCATCTCCCCGGAGCTAAACGAAGAAATGTACCAGTACCTGATCGACAGCCAGATCACCGACGGCTTTTATCAGGATCTCGATGCCGCGACCGGCGACATGATCCCGGCGTTTGACGGCACCGGCGTTTGAACCACGACTCTTTCAATACAGAAAAAGATATACGGAGGTACCCTCATGGAGTACAAAGAGATTCTTGACAGCGCACGTACCTGCATCGGGCCGTACTGCAAAGCCTGCCCGGTCTGCAACGGCAAAGCCTGCGGCAACCAGGTCCCCGGTCCCGGCGCCAAAGCGCCCGGCAGCGGCTTTATCCGCAACTTTGACGCCTGGCAGAAGATCTGCGTCAACATGGACACCATCTGCCCGAACGAACCCGTCGATACGGCCGTGGAGCTGTTCGGCACCATGTACCGCTACCCGTTTTTCGCGGCTCCGCTCGGCGCGATGAAGCTGCACTACGGCGAAAAGTACACCGACCGCGAGTATAACAGCATTCTCGTCAACGCCTGCGCCGACAGCGGCATCGCCGCCTTCACCGGCGACGGTGTGGACGCCGCCGTGTTCCAGGGCGCGATGGAAGCCATCCGCACCGCGGGCGGCGTCGGCGTGCCGACGATCAAGCCGTGGAACCAGGAACTGGTCTTTGAAAAGCTCGATCTGGCCAGGACCAGCGGCTGCAAGGCCGTCGCCATGGACATTGACGGTGCGGGCCTCCCCTTCCTGAAAAATATGACGCCGCCGGCCGGCAGCAAATCCGTGCAGGAACTGGCGGAGATCATCCGCTACGCGGGTATGCCGTTCATCGTCAAGGGCGTCATGACCGTGCGCGGCGCGCAGAAGGCCGCAGAGGCGGGCGCGGCGGCGATCATCGTGTCCAATCACGGCGGCCGCGTGCTCGGCCAGACGCCGGCCAGCGCCGAGGTGCTGCCGGAGATCGCCGATGCCGTCGGCAGCAGCATGAAGATCTTCGTCGACGGCGGCATCCGCACCGGCACGGACGTGTTCAAGGCGCTGGCGCTCGGCGCGGACGCTGTGCTCATCGGCCGCCCGTTCGTGCCGATGGTCTACGGCGACGGCGCGCAGGGCGTGGCAACCTACATTGAAAAGATTGGCAGCGAGCTGCGCGACACGATGGCCATGTGCGGCGTGCACACGCTCGACGAGATCACGCGCGACTGCGTGCGCGTGATGTGACCTACATACAGCTAACGAAAAAAAGATCCGGGGACAGCCGTCCCCGGATCTTTTCTTTTTCAATCGTCCCAGATCATGGTGGCGAAGTAATCCTCCGGCGTCTCGGCGCGGCGGATCAGGCGCGTAGAGCCGTCCGGCTGCAGCAGCACCTCCGCGCAGCGAAGCTTGCCGTTGTAGTTATAGCCCATGGCGAGGCCGTGCGCGCCGGCATCGTGAATGACCAGCAGATCGCCGATGTCGATGCGCGGCAGCATGCGGTCGACGGCGAACTTGTCGTTGTTCTCGCACAGGCCGCCGACAATGTCATACTTGTGGTCACAGGGCGCATTCTCCTTGCCCATGACCGTGATGTGGTGGTAAGACCCGTACATGGCCGGGCGCATCAGGTCGCAGGCACAGGCGTCCGTGCCGATGTACTCCTTGTAAATATGCTTGGCATGGATCGCGCGCGTCACGAGATGACCATACGGCGCGAGCATGAAGCGGCCGAGCTCCGTGCACAGGGCTACATCGCCCATGCCGGCCGGGACGAGGATCTCCTCGTACACCTTGCGCACGCCCTCACCGATGACGGCAATGCCATTTTCCGATTCCTCCGGCCGATACGGGATGCCCACGCCGCCGGAGAGGTTGATGTACGCGATATGGCAGCCGGTCTCCCGCTGCAGCTCGACCGCGAGCTGGAAGAGAATGCGCGCCAGCGCGGGATAGTATTCATTGGACAGGGTATTGGATGCCAGAAATGCGTGGATGCCAAACTCCTCCGCGCCCCTGGCCTTGAGCATCCGGAACGCCTCGGTGATCTGCTCGCGCGTCATGCCGTACTTGGCGTCGCCGGGGTTGTCCATGACCTGAAAGCCCTCGCGCGACTCGCCGAGCGAGAACGTGCCGCCCGGATTGAAGCGGCAGCCGATCCGCTTCGGGATATAGCCGATCGTCTTTTCCAAAAAGTCCACGTGCGTAATATCATCGAGGTTGATGGTTGCGCCGAGCTTTGCCGCCAAGCGGTAATCCTCGGCCGGGGTCTCGTTGGACGAGAACATGATGTTCTCGCCGACGCTGCCGATGCGCTCGGCCATCATCAGCTCCGTGAGCGACGAGCAGTCGCAGCCGCAGCCCTCCTCCTGCAGGATCTTGAGGATGGCGGGGGTCGGCGTAGCCTTCACGGCGAAATATCCCCGGTAGCCGGGATTCCACGAAAAAGCGGCTTTCAGGCGGCGGGCATTCTCGCGGATGCCCTGCGCATCATAGAGGTGAAACGGTGTGGGATAGCGCGCGGCGATGTCCTCAAGCTGCTCCGCTGTTACAAACGGCTTCTTCATTGGACTTCCTCCCTGCAAAACCTAGTATTGTGCTCATTTTAGAAGCCGCTCGGGGCTGTGTCAAGAAGGCAAAGACATTTTCGCCGTTCCATGCATATGCGCGGCAAAATCATCCACCCGCTCCGTCATTTTACCCGGAATGGAAGAGCCTCAGATGTCCTCAAGCGACTCCGTTTCCACCGGCTGGGCCGCATCGACGAAGCGCACCTGCAGCACCGCCTGCGGCCAGTTGACCGAAATGGCCGCCGCCCGGCCGCGCGCCTGCGCCGCCGCGTCGATCTGCAGGCACAGCTCCGCCAGTACCTCGCGCGTCAGATAGCCGCCGCGCCAGTGGAACACCAGCCCCGGCTGCTTCTTGCGCAGCGCCTGGTCGACCCGGCGCGCGGCCTCCTCCGGCTTCGTCCACGACAGGTGCTGCAGCTTGTAGTAAAACTGCCCGCCGTCCGTGCAGGGCGGAGCCGGATACAGCAGCGGCCGGTGGTCGCGGAAGATCTTTGTATCGTCGAGATTGAAATAGTCATAGCGCGTGCCGTACTTACTGAGGGAATTGTCAAACGTGGCGTCCAGATGATAGCACTGCCCGCCGAGCTGGACGATGTTCCAGGCGTGCAGGTAGCGCTCGCCATTGGCGCGGTCCCGGTCGCTGACGGCGATCATGCACGGCAGCCCGAGCCCGTCACACAGCAGCTTGACCGTTTTGGCCATGCCCTCGCACACGCCGACGCCGTTGGTCAGCGGGCCGATGACTTCGTGCGAATACGGCTTTTCGAGCTTATCATAGCGGACGTTTTCCACGACGAAATCATGGATCGCGCGCTCCTGCTCCGCCGGCGGAAGACTGCGCAGCGGCCGCAGCAGGCGCGTCACGCGCGCCTCGATCGCCTGCCGGTGCTCCCGGATGCGCTTTTTCTCAAACCGGTACTCCGGCCAGAACTCCACAAACGCCGCCTCCGGCACCGCGCGGCACGAAAAACCAACGGCGTAGAAGATCTCCGGATGATCCAGCCGGAGCTGGAAAAAGAGCGTGCTGAGCGTTTCCATCGGCAGGCGCGGGATGCGCGCCGACGGCGTCAGCTCCCGCAGGCAGGTCAGCATGCCGTGATAGGCCGCGCGCTCCTGTGGCGGAAGCTGCTGGTAATAATACTGTGCGTGCAGCTGCATGGCTTACTTCGCTCCTTTCGTCAGATCGGCGCGCGGGCTGACCTGAAACCGTTTTTTGTACGCCCGTGAAAAGGCGGAATAGTCATGATAGCCGCACTGAAAGCAGGCGTCCGTCGTGCGCATGCCCTGTGCAATGAGGTCGCGCGCCACACGCAGGCGCTTATCCGTGAGGTAGCCGTGAATGGTGAAGCCGGTCTCCTCCCGAAACATACGCATCATATAATATTTGCTGAGGTAAAAGGTGTCCGCCAGCGCATCGATGCTGACGTCCTCGGTCAGGTGCGTGTTGAGGTATTCGAGAATGGCCGCCGTCTTCTCGTTGCAGTGCTCGGACGGGGCGTAGTTCACGCCGTCGTCATCCAGCCCGCGGCCCAGCATGACCAGCAGCTGCAGCATCTGCGCCCGCGCGAGCAGGTCGTGCCCGTAGGCCGTGCTCCGCTCCTCCTCCTCGAGCGCATCGAGCGTGCGCAGCAGCGCTGCGCGCCGCCCTGCCTCCGGCCGCAGGACAAAGCTCTGCCCATCGGCCGGCAGACGGAAGCAGGCGTCCAGCTGCGAAGCGGCCGTGGACTGTGCGCGGAGAAATTCCGGCGATATGTAGAGGATCACGCGCTCGTAGCGCTGGCTCGGGTCGATCTGCGCCTTGTGGATCGCCCCCTGCCGCACAAGCACCACGTCATACGGCCGCAGCACGTGCGTGCGCCCCTCGACGATGTAGTTCCCGCGCCCGGCCAGAAAGAATACTAGCTTGTGAAATTCATGATAGTGGAATGCCGTGTCCTCCGCCAGCGCACTGCTCAGGTGGAACAGACGGAAATCTTCATGCAGGTATCCCCTGCGCTCATAATCGGTCTGCTGCATGGCTCGCCTCCGAAAAAAGCATCTTTTGCAATATATGATAGCATTTTTGTACAATTATTGCAACGGTGAATTGTATATACTGTCACCAAAGCGCTGTTACGGCGCAATCTACACACTGGGAGTGTTGCATTTATGGCCAAGGCAAACGGTTCCAAGTCTTTCTTTAAGACTTACGGATTCCTGATCTTCATGCTCACCGGCATCGTCGCCGGCTGTCTCGTGGGCGCGTTCGCCCCGAACTTCGGCAAAAAGATCGAATTCCTGGGTACACTGTTCATCAACATGATGTTCTGTGTGGTGGTGCCGATGGTGTTCTGCTCCATCGCATCTGCCATCGCCAATATGAAAAGTGTCAAGCGCGCCGGTAAGATCATGGGTGTGACCATCGCAACGTTCCTGGTCACTGCCGCTATCGCCGGTGTCATCATGTACATCGTCTGCCGCATCTTCCCGCTCGTAGATGGTCACTACACCATCACGGAAGGCGAGATCGGCGATACGCTGGGCTTCGGCGACATGATCGTCAACTTCTTTACCAAGCCCGACTTCATGGAGCTGCTGAGCCGTAAGGCTATCCTGCCGCTGATCGTTGCGGCGGTGCTGTTCGGCTTCGGCATCCAGATGAACGGTGGCCCCGAGACAAAGACCGCGCAGGTGCTCGAGGATATCACGGGCTGCATCATGAAGACCGTGAAGCTCATCACCTACTATGCCCCGATCGGCTTCTTCGGCTTCTTTGCCAATCTGGTGTCTACTTACGGCCCGGAGCTGGTCGCCGACTACAGCCGCACGCTCATTATCTACTACGTCATGAGCTTCGTGTACATGTTCGTGTTCTTCCCCATCTACGCCCAGTTCGGCGGCGGCAAGGGCGGCGCGAAGATCATGTTCTCCAAGCTGTTCCGCCCGGCGGCGGTGTCGTTCGGTACCTGCTCGTCCGTTGCGACCATCCCGACGAACATGGAAGTTGCCGATGAGACCGGCATCAGCAAGGATGTCACGGACATCGTGCTGCCCATGGGCGCCACCATGCACATGGACGGCTCGGCCATGAGCGCCATCATCAAGGTCGCGTTCCTGTTCGGCGTGTTCGGACTGGACTTCACGACGGAAAAGGCCATTCTGGCCATCATCGTGGCGGTGTTCTCCTCCGTGGCCATGAGCGGTATCCCCGGCGGCGGCGGTACCGGCGAGCTGGTAGTCTGCACGATCTTCTTCCCCGACCAGCTGGCTGTTGCCTACCCGATCGCACTGGCGATCGGCAACCTCGTCGATCCTCCGGCGACCATGGTCAACTCCGCCGGCGACTATGTTGTGTCCTTCATCGTCTCCCGCTATGTGGACGGCAAGGATTGGCTGCAGAAGGCCATTGCCAAGAAGAGAGAAAGCAAGGCTATCGAGCAGTAATCTGCCGATGTATCAAATTCCTTCCACCCGGAAACACTACGGTGTACCGGATGGGAGGAATTTTTTATGCTTGGAAAAGTCGAGATCTGCGGTGTCAACACGGCCGACCTGAAAGTCCTGAGCAGCGACGCCTGCCGGGCACTGCTCATCCGCGCAAAGCACGGCGACACTGACGCACGCGAGCAGCTCATTGCCGGCAACCTCCGGCTGGTGCTGTCCGTGATCCAGAAATTCATCGGCCGCGGCGAGAACGTGGACGATCTGTTTCAGGTCGGCTGCATCGGTCTGATCAAGGCAATCGACAATTTTGACGCCGAAAACCACGACGTGCGCTTTTCCACCTACGGCGTACCCATGATTTCCGGGGAGATCCGGCGCTACCTGCGCGACAACAGCCCCATCCGCGTCAGCCGCTCCACACGCGACACCGCCTATAAGGTCCTGCAGGCAAAAGAGCGCCTGACTGCCGCCTCCGGCCGCGAGCCGACGCTTGACGAGATCGCAAAGGAACTGGACATCCCGCGGCGGGACGTCGTGTTCGCGCTCGACGCGATCAGTGACCCCATCTCGCTCTACGAGCCGATCTACACCGACAACGGCGAGAGCATCTGCGTCATGGATCAGGTCGGTGACACGAAAAATACGGACGAGCAGTGGCTGGAGCATCTGGCGCTCTCGAACGCCATCTCCGACCTCAACGAGCGTGAGAAGAAGATCCTCTCCCTGCGCTTTTACGCCGGCAAGACCCAAATGGAGGTCGCCGGTGAGATCGGCATCAGCCAGGCGCAGGTGTCCCGCCTGGAGAAAAATGCGCTCGGCAAAATCCGCAAGAACATCTTTCCCTCATAAACCGCCGCCCGACGCCATAGACTGATACCAAAATGCTGCGGAGGGGTTTCCATGAAATGCTGTTTGTCCGATCTGCGATACAAGGAAGTCATCGACCTGACCACCGGGCAGCGGCTCGGCTATGTCTGCGACGCGGAGATCGATCTGGAGCAGGGCAAGATTGTGTCGCTGATCGTGCCGGGGCAAAAAAGGCTCGGCGGTCTGCTCAGCGGCGATGACGACTACATTCTGCCGTGGGAATCCATCTCCAGATTGGGCGAGGATATCATTCTCGCCGAGGTCGCGGCGCAGCAGCCGCGCCGCCGGCGGGAAAAGCGGCAGAATTATCTCTGACAGCCTGAAAAAACGGCAAAAATCCGGGCAAATCCTCTTGCATTGTCCGGATTTCTCTGGTATAATACCAGAGCATTACGCACGGGGGTTGATGTGCGACCATGTGGCTTCGGCCTGGTCGGGCACAGTTGACGCCCCCGGAGGTAGCAACTAATTAAAGGAGGAAACAAAAAACTATGGCAGTCGTATCTATGAAACAGCTTCTCGAGGCCGGTGTCCACTTCGGTCATCAGACCCGCAGATGGAATCCGAAAATGGCGGAGTACATCTACTGCGAGCGCAATGGCATCTACATCATTGACCTGCAGAAGACCGTCAAAAAGCTCGAGGAGGCTTACAACTTCGTGCGCACCCTCGCAGAGAATGGCCAGACCATCCTCTTCGTCGGCACCAAGAAGCAGGCTGCGGACGCCGTGAAGGAAGAGGCTTCCCGCGTCGGCATGTACTATGTCAATGCCCGCTGGCTCGGCGGCATGCTCACCAACTTCAAGACCATGCGCACCCGCATCGACCGTCTGGCTCAGCTCAAGAAGATGCAGGAGGACGGCACCTTCGACATGCTCCCGAAGAAGGAAGTCATGAAGCTGCTCGGCGAGATGGAGAAGCTTGAGAAGTACCTCGGCGGCGTCAAGGAAATGAAGAAGCTCCCCGGCGCGCTGTTCGTCGTTGACCCCCGCAAGGAGCACAACGCCATCGCTGAGGCCCGCAAGCTGCACATCCCGATCGTCGCCATCGTCGACACCAACTGCGACCCGGACGAGATCGACTACGTCATCCCCGCGAACGACGACGCGATCCGCGCCATCCGCCTGATCTCTTCCACCATGGCCAACGCCGTGCAGGAAGGCCGTCAGGGCGCCGACGCTGAGGAAGCTGCTTCCGAGGAAGAGGCCCAGAAGGTCGAAGAGTAATTGAAAAACTGCAAGGGCGGGCCGCGTACCCGCCCTTCTGATAAAACAATAAAGGAGAAAGAATTATGGCATTTTCTGCTGCTGATGTGAAAAATCTGCGTGAAATGACCGGCGTCGGCATGATGGACTGCAAAAAGGCCCTCACCGCTGCTGACGGCGATATTGATAAGGCTGTGGAATGGCTTCGTGAGAAGGGCCTCGCCGCCGCTCAGAAGAAGGCCGGCCGCATCGCCGCCGAGGGCATGGCTTACGCCGCCGTCATCGATGGTATCGGCGTGATCGTCGAGGTCAACGCGGAGTCTGACTTCGTGGCCAAGAACGACCTGTTCGTGGATTACGTCAAGGGCGTCGCCGCCGTCGTCGCCAAGGAGAACCCGGCTGATCTCGACGCGCTGTACGCCTGCGCTTACGGCAACGGCAAGACCGTGCTCGAGGAGCAGAACGATAAGGTCCTCGTCATCGGCGAGAACATCAAGGTCCGCCGCTTCGCGCGCTACGACACCGGCCTGAACGTCCCCTATGTCCACATGGGCGGCCGCATCGCCGTGCTTGTCAACCTCGAGACCGAGTCCACCGACGCTGCCGTCGTCGAGCTGGGTAAGGACATCGCCATGCAGATCGCGGCTCTGAACCCGACCTACAAGGATAAGAGCGATGTCTCCGAGGAGTTCATCGAGAAGGAAAAAGAGATCCGCCTGGCGCAGGCCAAGGAAGATCCGAAGAACGCCAAGAAGCCCGACGCCATCATCGAGAAGATCGTCATGGGCGGCATCGGCAAGTACTTCAAGGAGATCTGCCTGCTGCAGCAGCCGTTCGTTAAGGACGACAAAGTCTCCGTTGAGGAGCACATCGCCGCCGTCGCCAAGCAGGTCGGCGCCTCCATCAAGCTCGTGAACTACACCCGCTTTGAGAAGGGCGAAGGCATTGAGAAGCGTCAGGACGACCTCGCCGAGGAAGTTGCGAAGCTCATCAAGTAAATTTCACTTCCATTCTGTATCCCGCGGCTCCGAACCGGGCCGCGGGATATTTCTGTCTGCGTCATCCTTTTTGTGGGAGATCAGCGGTAAAAACCGCCGTTTTTCGGGAGTAGAGTGGCTCTACGGCCGTGTAGAGCCGCATTTTTTCCGGTAGAGACCGTAAAATTGGAACGTAGACAGGGAAAAATGACAGTAGCTTGTATTTATGCGCCAGCAGGTGTACAGATGATAAAGGGCACACACCGTGCAGCACTTTGAGCAAGCAAAGGAGCACTCACATGATCCAGATCTTTACCGACACGTCGGCAAACCTGCCGGCTGCTTACATTCAGAAATATTCCCTGCGCGTCATCCCGCTGACGTACTTCGTCGACGGTGTTGAAGCGCATCAGGATCCTGCTGTTGATTTCGACGGGAAAGCCTACTATGACGCCATGCGCAGCGGCACGCCCGTATCCACCGCCATGATCAACCTTGGCGCGTTTCTCGAGCCGCTGCACGCGGCGCTGGCGGCCGGCGACGACGTGATCTATATCGGCATGTCCGGCGGCATCAGCGGCACGGCGCATGCGGCCGCCATGGCCGTGCAGGAGCTGCAGGAAGAATTCCCGGAGCGGAAAATCGCCGCCATTGACACCTATGCCGCCTCGCTCGGCGAAGGGCTGCTGGTGATCGAGGCCGCGCGTATGCTCGAAAACGGCGCGCCTTTCTCGCTGATCGTCGAGCAGATCTCCCGCCGCCGCCATACGATGTGCCAGTACTTCACGGTCGATGACCTCGCCTATCTGGAGCGCGGCGGCCGCGTGAGCAAGGCTGCCGCCATCGTCGGCACCGTGCTCAAGATCAAGCCGCTGCTGCGCGGCGATGACGAGGGCAAGATCGTCCTGTGCGGCAAGACGCGCGGCCGCAAGCAGTCGCTCACCGCGCTGGCGGACTTTTACGAGAAGCTCGTCGCCGACAAGTCCGAGGAGATCGGCATCGCGCACGCAGACGATGCAGCCGGCGCGCAGTTTCTGCTCGATGCGCTGCGTCAGCGCGGCTTCACCGGCGAATGCCTGACCGTGTGCTACGAGCCCGTCACCGGCTCGCACGTCGGCCCCGGCACGGTGGCGCTGTTTTTCCAGGGCATCCACAGATAAACGAAAACCCGGAGGACACGTCCTCCGGGTTTTTTATGTCTCTTTCCGGTCGACCTGCCGGATCATTTTCTCGAACTTCGCGCGCGGGCCCATGACCTCGCGCCCGCAGCCAAGGCAGCGCAGCTTGAAATCCGCGCCGATGCGCAGCACCTCCCAGCGTTTCTCGCCGCAGGGGTGCTGTTTTTTCATCGTCAGAATGTCGCCGACCTGAATATCCATCGCTCACTCCCCCTTGATGCGCTGCCAGTAGGCACGCGCCGCCTGCTCGGTCTTGTTGTCACCGTATTCATAATAGTGCTTTCCCTTCAGCTCATCGGGCAGGTACTGCTGCTGCACCCAATGACCCGGGTAGCCGTGCGGATACTTGTAGCCCTGCTCACGCTCGAAGCCCGTGCCGTCGGCATGGACGTTCTGCAGCTCACGCGGGATGGGCTCCGCCTTCCCTGCCCGAACGTCGGCGATCGCGGCGTCGATGGACATGACAACGGAGTTGGACTTCGGCGCCGTGGCCAGCAGCAGCACTGCCTCCGCCAGCGGCAGCCGCGCCTCCGGCAGGCCGAGCTGGAGCGCGCTGTCCACGCAGGATTTCACGATCATGGCCGCCTGCGGATAGGCAAGGCCGATATCCTCACTTGCCGAGCACAGGATGCGCCGGCACGCACCGATCAGGTCGCCGGCCTCGAGCAGGCGCGCCAGATAATGCAGCGCCGCGTCGGGATCCGAGCCGCGCAGCGACTTCATGAGCGCGGACACGACGTCATAGTGGTCGTCGCCCGCACGGTCATAGTGCATGGCGCTGCGCTGCGTGATGTTCTCGGCATCCGCGCGCAGAAGGCGGATGGTATCCCCCTCTCTCGGCGCCGCCGAAAAGAGCAGCTCGACCGCATTGAGCGCCTTGCGCACATCGCCGCCGCAGACGGACGCGATATACCCCGCCGTGCCCGGCTCGATGTCTGCCGTGACGTTTTCCCGTGCGCTGAGAATGGACACCGCGCGCAGCACGGCCTTTTCCACCTCGGCGGCCGGCACCTGCTTGAACTCAAACACCGTGCTGCGGCTGAGCACCGCGTTATAGACATAGAAATACGGGTTTTCCGTTGTAGAGGCAATGACCGTGATGCGGCCGTCCTCCATGAACTCCAGCAGCGACTGCTGCTGCTTTTTGTTGAAGTACTGGATCTCGTCGAGATACAGCAGCACACCGCCGGGCGTGAGCATGGTATCGAGCTCGGCAATGATATTGCGGATGTCCGAAATGCTCGCGGTCGTGGCGTTCAGGCGGCGCAGGGTGCGGTTCGTGCTGGCCGCGATGATGCTTGCGACCGTGGTCTTGCCGGTGCCGGACGGGCCGTAAAACACCATGTTCGGGATCTCGCCGGACTCCACGATGCGGCGGAGCATCCCGTTCGGGCCCAGAATATGCTTTTGCCCGACGACATCGTCGAGCGTGGTCGGCCGGATTTCATCCGCCAATGGTCTGTACATAGCGCGCCTCCTGTGATGCAATGGCGATATTATACCGCATTTTGCGCGCCTTGGCAACTCGCCGCACTTGGCAGGCGGCGCAAAATGTGCTACACTGCCGGAGAGGTGAACAATATGCGCACACCGGAACAAGTGCAGGAGATCCTCCGCTGTCTGGCGCAGGCCTACCCCGCGGACTGCTCCCTGCAATATCAGAAAGATTATGAACTGCTGTTTGCCGTGCGGCTGGCAGCGCAATGCACCGACGAGCGCGTCAATCAGGTCACGCCGGCGCTGTATGCGCGCTTTCCGACGCTCGAGGCGTTTGCCGCCGCCGAGCCCGAGGACGTAGAGCCATATGTCCACTCCTGCGGCTTTTACCGGGCGAAGGCGCGGGACATCGTCCTGTGCGCGCGCAAGCTCGTCGCGGAATACGGCGGCCGCGTACCGGACACGATGGAGGCCCTCACTTCCCTGCCCGGCGTCGGCCGCAAGACGGCCAACCTCATTCTCGGCGACGTGTACCACAAGCCCGCCGTGGTCGTGGACACGCACTGCATCCGGCTCTCGAACCGCATGGGGCTTGTAGACGGACTGAAAGACCCCGTCAAGATCGAAACCGCACTGCGCAAGATCCTGCCGCCGGAGGAATCGTCCGACTTCTGCCACCGGCTCGTGCTGCATGGCCGCGCCGTATGCACGGCGCGCAAGCCGATGTGCGGCCGGTGCTGCGTGCGCCATGTGTGCCAGACGGCGGAGGAGGCGGACGCATGAAACCCATCGCCCGCATCCACAGCGACTTTGCCACGAAGTTTGGCATCCCGCGCCAGAGCGGCGTGGTCGGGAGTTTACAGGCAGAGATCGTGTTCGAGCCGGAGTTTCGCAGCCGCGACGCCGTGCGCGGGCTGGAGGCGTTCTCGCACATTTGGCTCATCTGGGAATTTTCCGAGAATGTGCGCGCCGACTGGTCACCAACCGTGCGGCCGCCGCGCCTGGGCGGTAATGTGCGCATGGGCGTGTTCGCCACGCGCTCCCCGTTCCGGCCGAACCCGATCGGCCTGTCGTGCGTGCGTCTGGAGGACATTACATTTTCCGACGCGCGCGGCCCGGTGCTCCATGTCGCCGGGGCGGACCTGATGGACGGCACGCCGATCTACGACATCAAGCCCTACATTCCCTACGCCGACTGCCATCCGGAGGCGACGGAAGGCTTCACCGGGCAGGTGGAAATGCAGGCGCTGACGGTGGAGATTCCACCGGAACTGCTGGCCCGCTTCCCGGTTGAGAAGCGCGACGCACTCGTCGGTGTGCTCGCGCAGGATCCGCGCCCGCGGTATCAGGCAGACGCCAGCCGTGTCTACGGGCTGGAATTCGGCGGTTATGAGGTGAAATTCACGGTCAGTGACCAAATACTGACCGTCACGGATATTGCAAAAAAAGACTCGTGAAATCACGAGTCTTTTTCATATTTCAGCTGATACAGGTCCGTGCGCCGCGCACGCAGGACCGGGATCTGCGCCCGGACGGCGTCCGTCTCCGTGAGGTCGATGTCACAGATCAGCAGCTGCGGCGCTGCCTCCGCCTGCGCCTGTACGCGCCCCCACGGGTCGCACACGAGCGAGTGGGCATAGGAAACATAGCCCGCCGTCTCGTCCCGCGCCGGAGCGCAACCCGCGACAAAGCACTGGTTATCCAGCGCCCGCGCGCGAAACAGCAGCTCCCAGTGCGCCGGGCCAGTCGTCATGTTGAACGCCGCCGGCACCACGATCAGCCGCGCGCCCTCGAGCGCCAGAATGCGAAAGAGCTCGGCAAAGCGCACGTCAAAGCAGATTGCCACGCCGAGTTTGCCGAACGGCGTGTCCACGAGCGTGTATTGCTGCCCGGGCGAGAGCGTGTCAGACTCGAAAAAGCGCTGGCCGCCCGCCACGTCGATATCGAACAGGTGCACCTTGCGGTGCTTCGCCTGCTGCGTCCCCTGCGGGTCAAACACGTAGCAGGTGTTGTAGATCGCGTCCCCATCGCGTTCCGGCACGGAGCCTGCGACGAGCCAGACGCCGCATGCGCGCGCCGTGTCGCGCAGCAGACGCCACGTCTCGCCGCCCTGCGGCTCGGCGTATTCCGCAAACGCCGCGTTGCTGTACGGACAGCACCACATCTCCGGCAGCGCGACCAGATCACAGCCGGCCGCAGCAGCATCGCGCACATAGCGGCGCATGGCTGCGCCATTTTCCGCTTTTGACGCCGTGACCGGCATCTGGCACAGGCCAAGTTTCATGGTATCCCTGCTTTCACATGCATGATGCATCCAGCATAGCGGAAAATGACGGCGCTGTCAAACGTTTCTGCCCGCGCGCACGTCGCTGCCGCAGTGCGGGCAGTACGTCTTTTTGCCGGTGAAAAACATCATGCCGAGGTAGCGATGGCAAAACGGGCAGCGCTGTGTGCGCACGGCAATGACCGCGCCCAGCACGATGCACCCCAGTGCTACATATATCAGTGCCCAGATGCCATAGTAGCAGCTGCTGCCGTACAGGCCCAGTCCAAACAGAACCAAAACGCTCGAAATACCGTCCCAGAGCTTTGGATGCTTCATACGATCGCCTCCAAGAACGCTTGAGAGGCCATGATATTCTTTTCGTGTGAAGTTCAAAACCATGTATATGTAAAATGCGGGTGAAATGCAGCGATTGCATTTCACCCGCACGCGCGCGTTTATGCGTACATGGCACCCAGAATCACGCCCAGAATCCCGACCATAATCGAGAGCGCAACACCGACAACGAAGCCATCCAGCGCCCATTTGCCGATCGCTTTGGCGCGCACCGGCGTCGTATTCTGGAAGCACAGGAACAGGATCAGGCCGATCACCGGGAACAAAAACGCCAGAATGTTCAGACCTGTCGACGGTTTATCCTCCTGCTGGTTCGCCGGCGCCTGCACCGCACAGCCGCAGTTCGGGCACACGACTGCCTCGTCCACCAGCTCTTTGCCGCATTGACTGCAGTATTTCATTTCGTTTTCCTCCGTTGATATCTCTGAGCGAAAGCATCGCTTCATTGGTTGTATACTAGCACATTACTTAACGATTTACAATCCGAAAATTCACAAAAAATTCATCTTTTCAGCAAAAAACGACCGCAGCCGGATCGGCCGCGGTCGTTTTCGTGCATCAGATCACTCTTCCCAGTTGTGCCACACGTTCTGGACATCTTCGTTGTCCTCGAACATGTCGAGCATCTTCTGGAGATTCTTAATGTCGCCCTCATCGGTGAGCTTGATGGTGTTCTGCGGCACCATCTCCACCTGCGCGCTCAGCAGCTCATAGCCGTCGTTCGTGAGCGCCTCGGCCACCGACGCCACATCGTCGGGATCAGTATAGACCGTGTAAACACCCTCGTCGGGCGCAAAGTCGGCCGCGCCGGCTTCGAGCGCGTCCTCCATGACCTTGTCTTCGTCGAGCTCCTGATCCTCGTCATTGATGACGATGACGCCCTTCTTATCAAACGACCACGACACGCAGCCGGTCGCCCCCATGTTTCCGCCGTACTTATCAAAGTAGTGGCGCACCTCGGAGGCGGTACGGTTGCGGTTGTCAGTCATCGTCTCGACGATGATGGCGACACCGGACGGACCATAGCCTTCGTAAGTGATGGACTCGTAGTTATCCGTGTTGCCGGAGCCGAGCGCCTTGTCGATCGTGCGCTTGATGTTGTCATTCGGCATGTTGGCGGCTTTCGCCTTGGCGATGACAGCTGCGAGGCGGGAATTGTTATTGGGGTCGCCGCTGCCGCCCTCTTTGACGGCCACGATCATCTCGCGGGCGATCTTCGTGAACGCCTGCGCGCGCTTGGCGTCCTGCGCGCCTTTGGTTTTCTGTATATTATGCCACTTGGAATGTCCGGACATAGTCACAACTCCTCTTGCTAAAATGCTTTGAATATTTTAGCACACTCCGGGCCGCGTGGCAAGAAAAATCCGCATATTTGCGCGAAAACTACGCCTGCGTTTTGGGAATAAGGAGATATTGCGGCGCCTCAGCCATGGCGGCATCGTCCGTGAGGCCGTTCGTTTCGCGGATGAGCCGCTCGCTCGAGCAGTAGCGCTTGGCAAGCATCCACAGGTCTTCCCCGCCCCAGCGCACGATCGTCAGCGACGGTACAGAGGCATACGGGCAGGCGCGCTCCTGCGCCGTCGCCCCGGTGACCTGCCGGAGGTCGGACTCCTGCAGTACGGCCGTCCGCACCGTCACCGTCACGCGGATCTGAAACCCATCCGCCGTGACCGTCACCACCGGCTCTTCCGGCTGCACGCTCAGCAGCTCCAGCCGCGCGCCGTCGGCCGGCTCGAGCGGCAGGTGCAGACGCTTTTCCATGCAGGATACGTGCTGCTCCGTGTCCGCCGCGAGCAGCCGGACGAGCACGTCGCAGCCGTCCTCCGTCATGCCGCAGACAACGGCCCGCCGGGACACGACCGTCAGCGAGGCGGCCTCACACGCAAGCGTACCCTCCGCCGACAGGCGCAGCGGCTCGCCCGGCTGTACCGTACCGGCCGCTACCGTCTCGCGCTCGAGCGTGAGCTCTGCCGTGTTGCAGTAGGCGTCCGTCACGCAGTCAGCCTCCGCATCCGCAAGGCACACCGTCTGCGCGACAAGATGGTACTCCGCCTCCAGCGCCGCGCCGTCGGCCGCGGCGCTCACGTTCAGGTAGGCCGCCGTGAGGTTGACGGTCGTGTGCAGCAGGCACGGCGATGTGTCCGCCGGGCAGTCGAGCATCTGGGAAAACGCCGTCTCAAAGGTCTCGACCACCGGGCACATCTGCCCCTGCGGGAGATAGGTGACTGCCGCGCACACACGCCCCTGCAAAATGACGCGGCTGCCGGCCGCGCTGACATCGTCGAGCAGCACGGTCTCCGTATGGCAGAGCAGGCGGTCGGCCTCGGGCTGGCCGGACAGGAAGCGGTGCGTCTCCGAGACGGTGAACGTCTTTTCCTCCACGGACACCGGAATCTGCACGCGGAGCGTTTCCGTGCGCGTGAACACTGCGCCGCCGTCGCCCTCGATCCGGTCCGTGAGCGCGAGCTCCGTCTCCCGATAAGCATGCAGGCACAGGCTCAGCCGCGCCGTGACACGCACCTTGCGCGAATTGACGGCGCGCGCGTCCAGCGCGGTGAGCGTACAGCGCAGCCACGGCCGCACGTGCGGCGAGAGCGTCTCGCCGCTGATGCGCACCTTCACCGGCAGCTCCACCGGGAAGCTGCGCAGAGCGCCGCCCTCCTCCGCGTAGACCACATCGGCCGCGATGCTGCCCTCGATCTGCGCGCTCTTGTCCGAAAAATCCAGATTCCAGAGGCAGAACGTGCCCTCCGCGACCACGATCGCGCCGATGTCCCCCAGCGCATCGGGCACAACGGCGTCCACGCTGCAGGTCTCTTCCTCCGTGCGGTCAAACACCCGCGCGTACATCATGCGTTTCTGCTTGCCCAGTTGTAGTTCCATAAAGATGTGCTCCTTGTCGTTTTTGTACATCCTTATGCCGGGCGCGCGCCGGTTATGCCGCCATCAACAGCGCAGCAGCCACACGCCTGCCGCAATGAGCGCACCGCCGAGCGCAAACCACCAGAAGCCGGCCGGCAGCACCAGCGCCAGAATGATGAACACACCGGCGACCACGCACGCGATGCCGATCCAGAAGCAAATCCCCCGCCGTCGAAACATAAAGCACCGCCCTCCGCTTGCAGGTTCTCCCTACAGTGTATGCGGAGGGCGGCGCTTTGGTGCGTCACTTCTTCTTTTCCCAGTCATTGACCTGGGCCGAGAGCGCGTACAGGCGCGCATAGCTCTCGTGGCGCTCCGGCGCGATCTTGCCTGCCGCCACGGCGGCGAGGACGGCGCAGCCGGGCTCTTTCAGGTGCGCGCAGTCACGAAATCGGCACTGGCCGATATACGGTCGAAACTCCCGGAACGCATATTGCAGATTTTCGCACGAGATGGGGTCGACCATGTCCACCTCAAACGAGGCAAAACCCGGCGTATCGGCGACGAACGTATCCGCTCCAAGCGCATAGAGCTCGACATGGCGCGTTGTGTGCTTGCCGCGGCCGAGCCGCTCGCTGACGGCCCCGGTCGCAATGCCGAACGACGCATCGAGCGCATTGAGCAGGCTCGATTTGCCGACGCCGGAGTTGCCGGTGAAGGCACTGGTCTTCCCGCGCAGTGCATCGCGCAGCTCGTCGACGCCGAGCCCCGTCGCCGCGCTCGTGCGCAGGACACGAAAGCCGATGGAGCGGTAAATAGCATAGAGATGATCCGCCGGGTCAAGGTCGCACTTATTGAGGCAGACGACCGGCTCGCAGTCGGCATTTTCCGCGATGGCGACCACGCGGTCGATCAGAAACGGATCGGTGACGGGGTTGACGTTCGCCGCGATCATGATGAGCTGGTCAATATTCGCCACTGCCGGGCGGATGAACGCATTGCGCCGCGGCAGGACGGTGTCGATGCGGCCCTTGCCGTGCGCATCGAAGCTGACCTCCACACGGTCGCCGACCAGCGGACTGCACCCGTCGTACCGGAAACGGCCGCGGGCCTTGCACTCCACGATCTGATCGCCGGCGGCCACATAGTAAAAGCCGCTGAGCGCCTTGATGATGACACCCTGCACCATAAGCGTTGTTGCTCCTTTATCTCATCTTTACGGTTTTTTCGGCCCGTCGGAGACCCAGATATAGACCTTGCTGTACTCCGTGAGCTGTGTGTTGGCCGGCGCGCTCTGCTTAAAGACTGTGCCCTGCTTGGCGTCGTTGGTCTCTTTGTACGTGCCGCCATAGCACAGGCCGCTGCTCTCGATGCGCGCGATGGCGGCTGACTCCGTCAGCTCCGACAGGTCAGGCACCGTGACCGGGCGCAGCTCGGGGCCGCCACTGACGATCAGCTTCACGCTCGACCCTGCGGCCGCCTTTTCGCCGGGCGCAGGCTCGCAGCTGATGACATACTTTGCCGTCACGTCCTTGGAGGCCTGAAACTCCGTCGTGACCGTAAAGCCGGCTTTTTCCAGCGCGGCCGTCGCCTTCTCATAGTCCTCGTTGATGACATACGGCACATCGGTCATGACGACGCCGGTGCTGACGGTGAGCTGCACGTTGATGCCGTCCGAGACGCGCATGCGGCTCTTGCCCGCCGCCGGATCCTGCTCGATGATGATGCCGTCCGGCACGTCGGGATCGACCGTGTATACGACCGTGAAGTGGTAATCGGCATACTGCTTGTCGTTGACGACCGCCTCGTAGGACTTGCCGGTAAAGTCCGGCACATCCACGCGCTCCGCCGTGCGGAACAGATCCTCAAGCCAGAAATTCCACAGAAACACAAACAGCAAAATGGCAAAGACGCCGACCGAGAAAATGCCCGTGAAATAACTCACGCGCTTGGCCCGCTTGCGCCGGCGCTGGTATGCTTCCTCCGTCAGATCCTGACCCACACCGAAAAAGGAGTCCTTTTTCTCCGCGCTCTCCCGCCGCCGCTCGACAAGCGGACGCTGCTGATTGAGGTGCTTTTTGCAGGCATTGAGCGCTTTGAGCATCTCCCCCGCCGACTGATAGCGCTTGCGCAGATCCGGCTCCATGGCGCGGAGCGTGATGCGCTCAAGCTCCTCGGGGATGTCGCTGTTCCACTCCTGCGGCGGCTTGGCGCTGCCGGCGATGTGCATGAGCGCGATCTCCTCCGGGGTGTCCGCGTCATACGGCAGGTGGCCCGTGAGCATCTCATAGAGCACGACGCCGAGGGAATACAGGTCGCTGCGCGCGTCGGCATTGAGGCCCTTGGCCTGCTCGGGCGCGATATAGTGCACGGAGCCGATGGCCTGCCCGCTGCGCTCCTCGTGAATGTTCTCGAGCGCGGCGATGCCGAAGTCAGCGACCTTGACCATGTCATCGTTCGTGATCATGATGTTCTGCGGCTTGATGTCCCGGTGGACGATGCCGTGGGCGTGCGCGTGCTGCAGCGCCTTGCAGATCTGCGTGGCGTAGTGCAGCGCCTCCGTGGCGCTGAATACACCGTGCTCCGCCATGCGCTGTTTGAGCGTCTCGCCCTCGATGAGCTCCATGACAATATACTCCGTCTCGCCGCTGTGGCCGACATCGTAGACCGAAACGATATTCGGCTGCGAGAGCATGGCGACCGCGTGCGCCTCCGCCTGAAAGCGGTTTTTCAGCTCGGCATCCGCCGCCATCTCATCGCGCAGGATCTTGACGGCAACATAGCGGTGCAGCTTGTGGCACATGGCCTTGTAGACGACCGACATACCGCCGCTGCCGATGATCTCCAGGATCTCGTAGCGGTCGTCGAGCATCTGACCGATATAGCGATTCATTGATTGTTCCATAGTGATCCCCCTGTTGCGCTTCAGCGGAAAAGAACGAGCGCGGTCACATTGTCGCGCGCACCGCGTGCCAGCGCCGCCGCGATCAGGCGGCCGCAGATCTGCTTTGCATCCCGCGAGCCGCGGCAAAAATCATGCATCTGGCCCTCCGACAGCGTGTTGGACAGCCCATCCGTGCACAGCAGCAGCCGCGCACCCAGCGGAAACGGCAGCGTGCGGCAGTCCGGCTCGACCTGTGGGCCGACGCCGACGGCGCGCGTGATCACGTTCCGCCGCGGGTGACGGTGTGCCTGCTCCGGCAGCACCTGACCGCTTGCGACCAGCTCCTGCACGAGCGAGTGATCCGTCGTCAGCTGCTGCATTCGGCGCAGCCCGACCAGATATGCGCGGCTGTCGCCAACGTGCAGCACCGTAAGCCTTCCGCGGCGCACGCAGGCGGCGACGATCGTCGTGCCCATGCCGCGCAGGTCAGGCTCCGCGCACGCACGGTCATAGACCGCGCGGTTGGCCGCGTCGCAGGCGTGGCGCATGGCGGGTTCGACCGCGCTGCCCGCCATCATTTCGCGGCGAAAATCCGCCAGAAACGTGGACGCTGCCAAATCGCTTGCGAGCTTCCCCCCGGCAGCGCCGCCCATCCCGTCGCAGACGACGGCGACGGTGCAGCCCTTGCGCCGGATGTGCGCACAGGCGGCGCGATCCTGATTCTCCTTGCGGACGGTCCCCCTGTCCGACTGTGCAAAGCAATGCATGGGCTCTCCCCCTTCAGGCTCGATGATCGGCGACCTTTTTGCGCAGCTGGCCGCAGGACGCATCCACATCGCTGCCGAGCTTGCGGCGCACGGTCACATTCACGCCCGCCCGCTCCAGAATGCGGATGAACGCCTTGAGATGCTCCGGCGTGGACGGCCGGAACGCGCGCTCTTCCACGTGGTTGAGCGGGATGAGGTTCACGTGCGCGCAGACACGCCGCGCGTGCTTGGCCAGCAGCCTGGCGTGCTCCGGCGTGTCGTTCACGCCGTCGATCATGGCGTATTCAAAGGAAATGCGCCGACCGGTCGCTTCATAATACCGGGCGCAGGCGTCAATGAGCGCCGCCACGCCGCGGCCGTGGTTGGCCGGCATGATCTTCGAGCGGGTGGCATCGTCCGGCGCGTGCAGGGAGACCGACAGCGTCAGCTGCAGGTCGCGCGCCGCCAGATCGTCAAAGCGCTCGATGAGGCCGCACGTGGACAGCGAAATGTGGCGCATGCCGATGTTTTCCCCGTCCGGGTGGTTGACCAGCGCAAGAAAGCGCATGACATTGTCAAAGTTATCGAGCGGCTCGCCGATGCCCATGAGGACGATGTTGGAGATCTTGCTGCCGGACTCCCGCTCGGAATAGAGCACCTCGTCGAGCATTTCCGACGGCTCAAGATTGCGGATCAGGCCGCCGATCGTCGACGCGCAGAACGCGCACCCCTGCCGGCAGCCGACCTGCGAGGAGATGCAGACCGTATTGCCGTGCTTGTAGTGCATGACGACGGTCTCGACGGCATTGCCGTCGCCGAGCTGCCAGAGATATTTGATCGTCCCGTCGATGGCTGACACCTGCTTGCGCAGCATCTCGAGCTTGGAGATGAAAAAGCGCTCGGAGAGCGCGGCGCGCAGGTCCTTGGACAGGTTCGTCATCTCGTCAAACGACGTCACGCCGCGCGCGAGCCACTGAAAAATCTGCTTGGCGCGGTATTTCGGCTGCCCCATTTCGGCGAGGGCCGCCGCGATCTCCTCGGGGAGCATGGCTTTGATGTCTCTCATTCGTGTCTCCTCAGCTTACAAACAAAAAATCCGTCCGTGCCGTGTTCCTGCGGCCAGAAGGTGAACATACCGTCCGCCGTGTCCGCCCCCGGCAGCGGCAGCGAAAACGCCTCGGCGGAAAACTCCGGATGCGTGTGCAGGAAGTCGCGCACAACATCTTCGTTCTCCCGCGCGAGCACCGTGCACGTGGAATATACCAGCACGCCGCCGGGCTTCACGCACGGCGCAAGACCGGTGAGAATGTCGCGCTGAATGGCCGGCAGACGCGCAAGCTCCGCCGGATCTTTGAAGCGGATCTCCGGCTTCTTGCGGATGACGCCCAGACCGGAGCACGGCACATCGGCCAGCACCACGTCCATCGCTCCGATCAGGTCCGCATCCGGGCGGCGGGCATCCATCGTGCGCGTTGAAATGCACGTCAGCCCCAGCCGCTCAGCGCCGGCGCGGATGCGCTTCCATTTATTTTCGTGAATATCGCAGGAAATCATACATCCCTGATCGTACATCTGCACGGCGGCGGCGAAGCTTTTGCCGCCGGGTGCGGCGCAGGCATCGAGCACGCGCATACCCGGCTGCACGCCGGAAACGAGCGCCGCGCAGTGCGCGGCCGCGTCCTGCACATAAAACCAGCCGTCAGCAAAGGCGCGCGCGGCCGCCAGATTGCCGCCATGGCACAGCAGCGCGTCCGGAAGCCACGGGTGCGGCTCTGCCTCGATGCCGTCCGCGTGCAGGGACGCCATGAGAGCATCCGCTGTCGTTTTCAGGGTGTTCACCTGCAGGCAGGCCGGAGCGTCGGCGTTGTTCGCCGCCAGCGCCTGCTCGGCAAACGCATAACCATGCGCGTCGATATACCGCTGTGCCAGCCACTGCGGGTGGCTGTAGCGCACGGCAAGATAGTCCGCCGTGCCCGCGCCCGGAATCTCCGGCAGCGCGTCCCGGTGCTCCGCCACACGGCGCAGCACCGCGTTGACAAGACCGGATGCACGCGCACAGCCGCCCTTGCGGCAGAGCGCGACCGCCTCGTTCACGGCGGCGCGCGGCGGGATTTTATCCAGCAGCACGATCTGATAAGCCGACAGCCGCAGCAGGTCGAGCACCTTCGGCTCGAGCTTTTGCAGCGGCGTTGTGCAGTAGACGGAAAGATAATGATCCAACAGGGTCAGATTTTGCAGCGTGCCGTAGCAGATGCGCGCCGCAAGCGCGGCATCGCGCGGCTCCAGCTGTGCATTTTGCAGGACGGCATGGAGCGCAGCGTCCGACCACGCGCCGTTTTTGCGCCAGCGCTGCAGCGCAGTCCAGGCGGCTTCCCGGGCAGTCATGGCCATGGTCAGCCCTCAACGGGCAGCGTGTGCCCGAGCAGGTAGTCGGCCGCCGACATGCGCTTTTTCCCCGGCACCTGCAGCTGCGTGATGCGCACCGTCTGCCCACCGGCGCAGGCAACCGTGACGCCGTCTTTCCCGGCGGCCACGATCGTTCCGGGCGCTTTGTGCGTCGTGCGCTCGGAGTAATCCGCCGCATGGATCTTGAACGTCTGCCCGCCGAGCTCCGCTGTTGCGACGGGCCACGGCTCGAGACCGCAGATGTGCTTGATGATCGCGCGCGGGTTCTGATCCCAGTCGATGGGCGAATCGTCGCGCGTGAGCGGACGGGTATACGTCGCCTGGCTGTGATCCTGCGGCGTGCGCGGCGCGGTGCCCGCGGCGATATCGCGCAGCGTGCGCACGAGCAGATCCGCTCCCATGACGGCAAGGCGGTCGAAGAGCTCTCCCGCCGTCTCGAATTCACCGACCGGCGTCTGAGCGGTATAGATCACGTCGCCGGTATCCATTTCGCGGTCGAGGTACATGGTCGAAACACCGGTCACGGCATCGCCGTTGAGCACTGCCCACTGGATCGGCGCAGCGCCGCGGTACTTCGGCAGCAGCGAGCCGTGGACGTTCACCGCCCCGTAGGGCGCGACCGCGAGCAGGTCATCCGGCAGAATGCGGCCATAGGCCACAACAACGAGAATGTCCGGCCGCAGGCTCTGGAGATCAGCCAGCGCCGTGCCGTCGCGCATCTTTGCCGGCTGGAACACCGGCAGCCCCGCCGCGAGCGCGATCTCCTTGACCGGGCTCGGCTGGAGCTTCATGCCGCGGTTTTTCGGCTTGTCCGGCTGCGTGAATACGCCGACCACGTCAAACCGCTCGTCGAGCAGGCGCTGCAGGGACACGGCCGCAAAATCCGGCGTGCCCATAAACACGATGCGCATGCGCCTCACCCCTTCGCCTGCTGCTCAAGCTCCTCGGGAGAGAGCATCCGGATCGCCTTGTCGATGAACAGGACGCCATCGAGATGGTCGATCTCGTGGCAGAAGGCGCGCGCCGTCAGGCCGCGGCCCTCAACCTCGAACCATTCGCCGTGGCGATCCTGCGCGCGGACCTTCACATAGTCCGGGCGCTGGACGATGCCGAACTCGTTCGGAATGCTCAGGCAGCCCTCGGCGCCGGTCTGCTCCCCGGCCGTCTCCACGATGGTGGGGTTGATGAGCTCGATCATATACTCCTCTTCCCCGTCCGGGACGTTCGTCTCGAGCACGATGACGGCGCGGCGCAGCACACCGACCTGCGGCGCGGCAAGGCCGACGCCGTTGGACTCGGCCAGCGTCTGGCGCATATCGTCGAGCAGCATGTGCAGCCGGGGATTAAAATCCTTGACCTCGTGGCAGTGCTTGCGCAGCTGCGGGTCGCCGTTTTTGAGAATCATTCTTGTAGCCATATCGTATCTCTCCTCTAATCCAGCGGATTGTCATCGGCAAAAACGGTGACATCGCGGAATGATTTTTCTGTATTGCAGTACATGACGATGTTCGCCGCCGCGCGGCGCACCGCCTTGCTCTGATTGCAGTAAAGCGTGACGCGGTAGCGGTAGCGGTTGTTCATGCGCACGACCGGCAGCGGTGCCGGGCCGAGCACCTCCGCGCGTTCGCCGATCGTCTGGCGAAAGTAATCGCGGATATAGGCGCAGCAGCGCACGACCGCATTCTCCTGCGCGCCGGAGACCGTGACGGCCAGCACCTCGCTGAACGGCGGCGTGCCGTTGAGCTTGCGCAGCCGGATCTCCGAGCGGTAAAACGCATCGTAATCCTGCCGTGCCGCCTGCCGGATGGTCTCGTTCGCGGGCGTGAATGTCTGGATGACGGCCCGGCCGGGCGCATCACCGCGGCCACTGCGGCCGATGACCTGCGTGATGAGCGAAAACGTGCGCTCATTGGCGCGGTAATCGCCGACGTACAGGCTCTGGTCGGCATTGAGCACGCCGACGAGCGTGACGTTTTCAAAATTCAGCCCCTTCGTGATCATCTGCGTGCCGATCATGATGGGGATGCGCTCGCGCGCAAAGCGCTGCAGCAGCGCCTCGTGCGTGCCGGCCATGGCAATGGCGTCGGCATCCATGCGCAGCGTCTCCACGCCGGGGAACAGCGCGTGGAGATCCGCCTCGATGCGCTCCGTCCCGTCGCCGAGAAAGCGCAGCTCGCCGCCGCAGACCGGGCACTGCGGATCGACCCGCCGGCGGTAGCCGCAGTGGTGGCAGATGAGCATTTGGTTGCCCTGATGATACGTCAGGCTGACGCTGCAGTTCGGGCACGAATAGGTCGCGCCGCACTCGGCGCAGGTGACGATCTTACTCGCGCCGCGCCGGTTGAGAAACAAAATACTCTGCTCGCCGCGGCGGAGATTCTCCTCCAGCTCGCCATAGAGCACGGAGCTGATGGAGCCGGAGTTGCCGTTGCGCAGTTCCTGCTTCATATCGGCGATGATGACGTCCGGCAGCTTACGGGCATTGAACCGATCCGGCAGCGTAAAGTAATGATAGCGCCCGGTCTCGGCGTAATAGCGGCTGACAACGTCCGGCGTTGCCGAGCCGAGCAGCAGCAGCGCACGGTGCTGGGCGCAGCGGAACTTGGCCACGTCGCGCGCGTGATAGCGCGGCGTGCTCTCGGACTTATAGGTGTCCTCCTGCTCCTCGTCGATGATGAGCAGGCCGAGATCCTGCACGGGTGCGAAAACCGCGCTGCGCGTGCCGACAACGACGCGCGCGAGACCCGCGCGGATGCGTTTCCACTCGTCGTAGCGCTCCGAGAGCGGCAGGCCGCTGTGCAAAACGGCGACCGTGTCACCGAAATAGGCGGAAAACGCCTCGATCATCTGCGGCGTCAGCGAAATCTCCGGCACGAGCAGGATCGCGCCCTGCCCCGCCGCGAGCGCCTGCGCGATCAGGTGCAGGTAGACGAGCGTCTTGCCGCTGCCGGTCACGCCGAAGAGCAGCGCCGCCTGCGCGTCCGGTGCGCGCAGCAGCTCCTTCAGGCCGTCAAACACCTGCTCCTGCGCCGGTGTCAGCGCCGGGATCGGCTGCGGCTGCCCGGTGTAATGCACCGGACGGCGAAAATAGGGCTCGGCGTCAATGTGCACGACGCCCTGCTGCACAAGCGCCTTCATGGAGCTTCTCGGCGCGCCGGTAAACTGGCACACTTCACCGGCCGACGCGCGGCCGATCGTGCACAGCAGCTCCAAAATGGCGACCTGATGCGGCGCACGCCGGCGGCGGCGGATCTCCTCCTGCGCCTCTTCCAGCGGGACGGCGAGACTGGCATACTCCAGCTGCTTGTCGCGCACGACGCGCTTTTGCGTGCCCTCCACGGTCAGAAATTTCTGCTCCACGAGCCAGTGTAGCGCGCTTGCCGGTTCTTTGTCGCCAAACGCCGCCTGCAGCTCGTCGAGCGGGCAGCGGCCGCCGTGCTCCAGCACGGTCTCGAGTGCAAGCCGCCGCTGCTTGGATCTCCCGCACTGGGCCAACGCCGCGGCCTCATCCAGCTCCGGCGCCGCGCAGTAGACCGTGCTGACCCGATACCAGACGCCGGCCGGCAGGATCGCGTGCAGCGCGTCATAGATCGTGCAGAAAAAGCGGTCATGCATCCAGACGGCCAGACGGATCAGTTCCGGTGAGAGGATGGGCTCGGGGTCGAGCTGGCGCGTAATGGGCTTGAGCTTCGGGTCATCCTCCGCCTTGTCCAGCGCAAGCACCATACCCTCACACGGGCGGTTCCCGCGCGAAAACGGCACCATGACGCGGCAGCCGGGGCGAAGCGTATCCGCCAGCGGCTGCGGGATCTTATACGTATACGGTCGGTCGAACGCAAACGTTGCAGCCAGAACGGCGACCTTTGCGACCGGGATCTGCAGCATCTGCGCGCCCCCCCTCTCCGAAAAAATCAGGCGGGTACTGCCCGCCTGAAAGCGATTATTCCTTGTGCACGACCTGAAGGCGGCCGTCATACACCTCATCGATCGCCATGGAAACCGGTTTGGTATCCAGCGGCTCGCCCGCGGCCTGCGCGGCGGCGGCGATGTTGCGCGCGCGGCGCGCGACCAGATTCACCAGCAGATAACGGCTGCCGGCCTTGGCGGCCAGCTCGCTCATGGGAGGATAAAGCATCATTTTTCAAGCACCTCTGTAAAATAGTTTTTCCGATCGGGATAGCGGCAGCACTCTGCCGTGATGATGGCGTCGAGCTCCTTGGCCGCGACGTCGGGATCGTCATTGATGACGATGTAATCATATGTATACGCCAGCGCGCACTCGCGGCGTGCCTGCGCCAGACGCTCGCAGATCTTCTGCTCGTCGTCCGTGTGCCGGCCGCGCAGCCGGCGCTCCAGCTCCGCCAGAGACGGCGGCATCATAAACACGCGGATCGCGTCCGGCCGGTTCTCGGAGATCTGGTGCACGCCCTGCACGTCAATGTCCAGCAGGACATGCATGCCCTCGGCGCAGCGCCGCTCAACATAGCTCTTCGGCGTGCCGTAGCAGTTGCCGACGTATTCGGCGTGCTCCAGCAGCTCGTCCCCCGCGACCATGGCGTCAAACGCCGTGCGCGTGACGAAAAAATAGTCCTTGCCGTCCACCTCGCCGGGACGCGGAGCGCGCGTCGTGGCCGAAACGGAAAAGCACACGTCATCCCGCAGGCGCATCAGTCGGGCAATGACCGTGCTCTTTCCGGTGCCGGACGGCCCGGAGATCAAAATCAGTTTTCCTGTCTGGCGGTTCATGTTGCATCTCCTCCGGTTTCCTGATCTGAGGCCTGGACACGGCCCTGTACCGCATCCGGCGGCAGTGCCGAAAGCACCGCGTGGCCGGTATCCATGATGAGGACGGCCTGCGTCTTTCGTCCATAGGTCGCATCGATGAGCATACCGATCTCGCGGCTGTCCTGCACGATGCGCTTGATGGGGGCGGAATCCGGACTGACGACAGCCAGCAGCCGCTCCGCGGAGACATAGTTTCCGTATCCGATGTTGATGAGTTTCAAGTCCACTGCTCCTTACTCGATGTTCTGGATCTGCTCGCGGATCTTCTCAATCTCGGACTTGAGGTCGACGACCACCTTTGCGATGTCCGCGTTCTGGCACTTGGAGCCGATGGTGTTCGCCTCGCGGTTGAACTCCTGAATGAGGAAGTCCGCCTTGCGGCCGACCGGAGAGCCGGACTCCAGCATCTGGCGCAGCTGCGCGATGTGGCTGCGCAGGCGCACCGTCTCCTCATCGACGGCAACGTGGTCGGCATAGATCGCAGCCTCGGCAATGATGCGCGACTCGTCAATATCGGCCGCGGCGAGCACCGCCTCGAGCTTCTGGCGCAGACGCGCCTCGTAGGCCGCAGCCGTCTCGGGGGCGGCCGCCTCCACGTTTGTCACCAGCGACTCGATACGCGCGAGCTTTTCCTCCACGTCGGCGCGGAGCTTCGCGCCCTCGCGCTCGCGCATCTGGTCATAGTCAGCGAGCGCCTGCTGCGTCAGCGCGACCAGACCGGCGCGGATCTTATCCTGATCCGCCTCCGCCTTCTCCACGGACAGGATGTCCGGAAAGCGCATGAGCGACATGAGCGACATGTCATTTTTCAGGTCGTAGCGCACGGCGAGCGTATTGAGCGTGTCGATATAGGCGCGCAGCAGCGGCTCGTTCACACGCAGGACGGTATCGGCCGCCTGCGAGGAATCGATCGTGACGAACACATCCAGCTTGCCGCGGCTGACGTGCTGCTGGATGGTGGATTTGACCGCGTCCTCCGCGAAGAGGAAATTGCGCGGCATGCGCACGGCGATGTCCAGATAGCGGTTGTTGACGCTCTTGAGCTCCACCGTGACGTTCAGGCCCTCAACGACGCCCTTTGCGCCGCCGTAGCCGGTCATACTTCTTATCATTGGCTTACCCTTCTTATCTTAGGATTCCCGGATCTGAATGATCTCAAAAGTAATGGGGCTGGCTTTCTTCTTACGCTGGTAGATAACATTGAACGCCACGCCGAGCGCAAAAAAGCCAAAGCCGATCAAAACACAGCCGCCCTCGGCCCAGCCGAGCGCATTGCCGATGGCATAGCCCAGAAACAGCAGCACAAACGGCACCAGATACAGCAGCGCCGCCGCGCCGAGCACGTCCGACGTCTTGCTCTCAATGACGACCTTCTGCCCCGGCAGCGCTGAGACCTTATTGACCGCCTCTGCACGGATGCGGTTCTGGAACACGCACGCCTCGCACGACTCGCATGTGCCGCCGCACGCCGTGCCGCGCTCCACTTCCACCTCCGCCACATGGCGGCTGACCAGCTTTGTTACCACTGCATCCTGCGTCATGGTATCATCCTCCCGTAAAATGCACATTCACAACGTATTCCCCGATCGCACCGGCGTCGGAGAAGCCGTCCACATAGACCTTGGCCGGCACGGCGACCGTACCGCTCGTGGCCTTGTAATTTGTCAGATCGGCGACAACACGTATGTTGTCCGCCGTGATCTGCGAGATCGTCTCCGCCGGCGCGCGCACGGTCACGACCAGAGATGCCGTTGCGATCTCCACGTGCCGGTTCGTGCCGGTCGTTGTGATATTCGTCGCCGTGATCTTCTCGGTTTCCAGTCCGCGGACGGAGATGCGGACCGTTGCCTCCGTGACGCCGCTGAGATTACGCAGATTGTTGTCAAGCGGGATCGTGACCGTCGTCTCGTAAGATGTGGCAAAACTCGACAGATCGACAGTCGCCACAACGAGCTGGTTGAGCGTCTGCAGCACCGTCGTATCGCCCGCGACCTGGATGCTCTTCGGCTCGATCTCGATGACACAGTTGTCCTCCGTCGCCCCGGCGCCGCCGACCAGTGAGACCGTCAGCGGCAGGTCCTTGTTCATCAGCACCGGCATGGACACGCTGACCGTGTCATAATTGCCGGTGATCTCTTTGGGGGTGAGCTTGTTGCCGTCCTTGTCCAGCAGGACATATGGGCAGTTGGTCGGCGCAATGGACTTGTCCAGATCCGTGCGCGTGACATAGACGCAGATGCTGTCCACCGCGTCGAGCTCCTCCTGCGGGCCGTAGAGCGTGATGGACGACGGATCTACCTGGATCGGTTCGGCCGTGTAGCCATCCTTAACGCTGCCGGTGAACACGCCCTTCACTTCGAGCGTCTTGTTGGCCTCCTGCACGACGGAGAAGCTGATCGTCTCCGGCGACTTGCTCAAGACGGTGATGCTGCTCTTATCGACATTGGTCGGATACTGCAGCGAATAGCTCACCTGCATTTCGCGCGCCTGCGAGATGCCGGACACGTCGATGACCGCCGACAGGTCCGCCGAGCTGAGGTTGCCGAGCACGCGCCGCGTGCCTTTCAGGCGCACGGAAACCGTGTCCGCGTCGGCGCCCGTGACGATCAGGCCGCGCGTAGCGCGCAGATCATCTGCACCCTGATACACGACCTTGACATTGGAAAACGTCATCTCGATCGTCGTCTCCTCCGTGGACATGATATACGTCCACAGCAGGAACGAGGCCAGCAGCGAAATGATGATCCAGAAAGCCTTACTGCTGACTATTTTGTTGATCGTCGTCTTTTTTGTCATGTTGTTTCTCCCGACGAAGCGGATTGAGTTTCTTTACGAAATCGACAATGATGTCCCAGCGTCTGCGCTGCTGCTCTTCCGCCGGCACCAGTTCGCTGCGGAGGATCGCCTCAAACGTGTCCGGGGACAGGCGGCGCTTGAGCATACCGTCCACGGCGATGGAAATACCGCCGGTCTCCTCGGATACGATCACAATCACGGCGTCCGAGTGCTCGCTCATGCCGATGCCCGCGCGGTGGCGCGTGCCGAGATCCGGGCTGAGGTTCGTGTTGCTCGTCAGCGGCAGGACACAGCCGGCCGCCGCGATGCGGCCATCCCGGATCACGACCGCGCCGTCATGCAGCGGCGCCTTGGGATAGAAAATATTCTTGAGCAGCTCCGCCGTCACGTCCGAATTGATGATGGTGCCGCTGCGCATCTGCTCATCGAGCGTCACGCTGCGCTCAAAAACGATGAGCGCACCGGTCTTGGTCGCCGACAGCTGCGTGCAGGCGGCAATGGTCTGCGAAATGACATTGTCCATGCCCAGCGTCTCGAGCGGCTTTGCGCCAAAGCGCGGGAGCGCCTTGCTGCCCATGCGCTCGAGCAGGCGGCGCAGCTCCGGCTGAAAGATGATGACGAGCGCGATCAGGCCAAGCTCGACCGTCTTTTGCAGGATGCGGTTGAACATCGTCAGCTTCAGCACACCCGACAGCCACAGCGCGATCAGGATCAGCAGAACGCCCTGTGCAAGGCGATAGGAATTCGTCTTGCGGATGAGCATGATGACATTGTAAATCAGATAAGCGACGATCAGGATATCCACGATGTCAGAAAACCGGATCGTGGACACCAGCATCGTCAGCTTTGCCCAGAAGGCTGCAAGTTGTGCCATAAGCATTTCCTCGGCTGTTCGTTTCCGTTTTGCAGGTGCAAAACGCCAATCTTATGAATTATAATATTATACCCTACAAACCGGCGGATTTCAATACATAATCTGCGTTATCCCGCGCGCAGGATCTCGTGGAACACGCGCGCCGTGCGCGCGATCTCCGCGTCCGTGTTGAAGGGCGACAGGCTCAGGCGCACCGTGCCAGTCTCCAGCGTTCCGGCCGTGCGGTGCGCGACCGGCGCGCAGTGCAGCCCCGCACGCACGGCGATGCCGTAGCGCGCAAGCTCCTGCGCCAGCAGTTCGCTGTCCATATCCCGGCAGCGGACGGACAGCACCGCCGTCTGGCGCGCCGGATCCGGCGACGCAAACACCTCCAGCCGGGGCTGCGCGCGCAGCTGCGCCGTCAGGCGCTGCGCGAGCCACCGCTCCCGCCGCTCGATATGCTCGACGCCCTGCGCCGATAAATAGCGGATCCCGGCGAGCAGCCCCGCGATGCCTGGAACGTTGTGCGTTCCGGCCTCGAGCCGGTCGGGCAGCTCCTCGGGCATATCCTGCAGTACGCTCTGCGAGCCGGTGCCGCCGCACAGCAGGGGCTTCGGCTGCGCAAAGCACAGCAGGATGCCCGTGCCCTGCGGGCCAAGCAGGCCCTTATGCCCCGGCATGCCCACAAACGCCGCACCGAGCGCCGCCGCGTCAAACGCCACACAGCCGGCCGCCTGCGAGGCATCCACGATCAGTGGGACGCCCGCGGCGGCGCAAAGTTCCGCAATCTCCCGCACCGGCAGCAGATAGCCGAACACATTCGACACCATCGTGCACACGGCCGCCTTCGCACCCGGCAGCGCGCGCCGGAAGGCGCTGACCGCTGCCTCGGGGTCGAAGAGCGGACTTTCCGCCACGCGCACCTGCGCGCCCAGCGCATGGAGCGGGCGCGTGACGGAGTTGTGCTCGTAGCCGGAGATCACGACCGGATCACCGGGCGATACGAGCGAGTGGATCGCAATGTTGAGTGCGTGCGTCGCATTCATGGTGAACACGACACGCTCCGGCTCCGGAACATGAAACAGCTCCGCCGCTGCTTCTCTGCAGGCAAACACCGTATCGGCCGCACGCATGGCGGCGCTGTGGCCGCCGCGGCCGGGACTTGCCATCGTGCGCACGGCCATGGCCGTCGCACGCGCCACCGACGGCGGCTTGAGCAGGCTCGTCGCCGCCGAGTCCAGATAGATCATACCGTCACCTCCTGGTAAGTGCCATCTTCCAGCAGGCGATACACCTTACCCCGCCGGATCGCTGCGCGGTCCAGGAGCGCCAGCGCACGAACCAGACGGGATTCATAAAGTTTGACGCAATACGTGCATCCGGTCTTTGAAACGCTTTGCGGCGCTTTGAGCACAGTGGCGGTAATGCCCGCGCGCTCGAGCACTTGCGATGACCGCTGTGCATAGGTCAGTGACCTGCACATGATCAGACAGTAGCGCTGCATTATGAGCTCCCTCCCACATCGTTATGCCTTATTCTATGCGGGAGCGGCGCAGGCGTTTACGAAATCCGTTCGATCAGGACGACCGCGTGCGCGGCGATGCCCTCGCGCGTGCCGGTGAAGCCGAGGCCCTCCTCGGTCGTTGCCTTGACGCTGACGCGGTCCACGTCCACGTCCATGCACTGCGCCAGATTGCGGCGCATCTGCGCGATGTGCGGCGCGAGCTTCGGCGCCTGAGCGAGCACGGTGCAGTCCAGATTGCCGACCGTGTATCCGGCTGCGTGCAGGCGCGCCGTTACCTCGCGCAGCAGCGCCAGACTGTCCGCGCCGGCATAAGCCGGGTCATTGTCCGGGAAAAGGTGGCCGATATCCCCCATGGCCGCCGCGCCGAGCAGCGCATCCATGACGGCATGCGTCAGCACGTCCGCGTCCGAGTGGCCGAGCAGGCCGGTCTCGTGCGGGATGTCCACACCGCCGAGGATGAGCTTGCGGCCCGTGACGAGCCGGTGTACATCATAACCGTGACCAATGCGCATCATGCCCTGCCGCGCCTCCTGAGAATAGACTCCGCGAGCTCGATATCGATCGGCGTCGTGATCTTGAGGTTTTCGTCCGAACCCTGCGTCACGACCGGCTTGACACGCAGCTGCTCCACGGCCGAGCAGTCATCGGTGATGGCCAGGTGCTTGCGCATGGCGTTCGTGAGCGCGGCCTTGATCAGATCCGCCTGGAATACCTGCGGCGTCTGAATGGCGGTGAGCGACGCGCGCTCGGGCGTGCCGGTGATAACGCCGCCGGCCGTGCGCTTGACCGTGTCGCGCACCGGGATGCCGGGCGCGGCCGCGCGGCTCTTTTTCGCCGCCTGAATGGTCTCCGTGATGATATCATCCGTCACAAGCGGGCGCGCCGCGTCGTGGATGCCGATGAGCGTGGCCCTATTGCTCGCCGCCAGCACGCCGGCAAGCGAGGACTCGGCGCGCGTCATGCCGCCGACGACGACCTTGGTCATCTTCGTCAGGCCGTACCGGTCGCGCAGCGCCGCGATCTCCTCGAGGCGGGACGTGCGCGTGACGACGATGAGCTCATCCACGGCGGCGCAGTTTTGCATCGCCTGCAGCGAGCGCACGAGCACCGGCACGCCGCCGACCTCCATCATCAGCTTATCGCGGCCCATCCGCTTGGAAGAACCGGCCGCCAGAACGACCATCGTGCAAAACGGTTTGCCGATGAGCTTCGCTTTGATCTTTCCGTAAAGTGCCATGGGATCGCTCCTTTCTCGAATATCGTGCAATGATCCAAAATTCTATAGCTTCATTATAATCAGAAATGCGGACCGGCGCAAGGTGCGGGCAGCAAAAAAACATCCCTGCACGGTTCGTGCAGGGATGTTTCAGGACGGAAATTACTCGTCGATCTCGTCGTCGTCGATCTCGGGGATGTTGCCGGTGGCCTCGCCGGTGGCGGACACTTCGTAGACCAGAGCGTCAGCTTCCGGAGCATGCGGCTTCTTCGCCGAGCGCTCGCGCACCGGGGCCGGCTCGGGAGCGGTCAGCGCGCGGATGGACAGGGAGATCTTGTGCTTCTCCTCGTCGATCGCGGTGATCTTCGCATCGACAATGTCGCCGACGGTCAGGACCTCATCGGGCTTGCCGATGCGGCGGTTGGCGATCTGGGAGATGTGGATCAGGCCGTCCACACCGGGCAGCACCTCGGCGAACGCGCCGAAAGGCATGAGCTTGACGATGGTGACCTTCGCCACATCGCCGACCTGGAAGGTGGACATGAACTTGTTCCAGGGGTTGCCGTTAGGATCTTTGTAGCCGAGGGAGATCTTGTGGTTCTCCGGATCGAAGCTGATGACGTAAACATCGACCTCGTCGCCGACGGACAGCACGTCGGACGGCTGCTTGATGCGGCTCCAGCTCAGCTCGGAGACGTGCACCATACCGTCAATGCCGCCGATATCGACGAACGCACCGTAGGACGTCAGGGACTTGACAACACCGTGATAGTGCTTGCCGACCTCGATCTCGCTCCAGATCTTCTCGGCGCGCTCGCGGCGCTCCTTCTGGGCGACGGCACGGATGGAACCGACGACGCGCTTGCGGCCGCGGTTGACCTCGGTGATCTTCAGGCGCACGGTCTGGCCGACGAGCTCGGACATGGCAGCGTCCTTCGGCAGGCCGGACTGGGAAGCGGGCACGAACACGCGGATGCCCTTGACGGACACAACGATGCCGCCCTTGTTGTCCTCGGTAACTTTGCCCTCGACGATCTCGCCGCTCTCCTGTGCCTCTTCGATGGCGGCCCAGTTCTTCACGGCGTCGAGACGCTTCTTGGAGAGCATCGCAGTGCCTTCCACGTCGTTGACGCGCACAACGCTCGCCTCAATGGTGTCGCCGACGTGCAGGACGTCTTCGACCTTGATGCCGTCGTCGGTGAACTCGCTGGTCGGGATGAAGCCGGAATACTTGGTGCCGATATCGACACTGATCTCGGTGCCAGAAATGGCCACGACCGTACCGGTTACCTTTTCTCCATTATATATAGGCTTGAGAGATGCCTCCAGCATTTCATCAAAATTTTCAGTCTCCGTGGGATTTTCTTGAGTCAGGATCTCGTCACTCATCTTTTGTTTTACCTCCTTAATGATCCATGCAGGCACGGAGGCCCCGGCTGTCAGGCCGACCGTATCCGCATGTACGAACGCGCTTGTATCAAGCTGCGCTGCGTTTTCAATAAATTGCACGTTTGCACACGCGCTGCGGCAGATCTCGTAGAGATGGCGGCTGTTGGCGCTGTGGCTGCCGCCGACGACGACCATTGCGTCGCAGGCGCTGGCCATCTGCGCAGCCTCTGTCTGACGTGTAAACGTAGCACCACATATTGTATCAAACAATTTTGCGTTTGTACACTGTTTTTTTATGATTTTCTGACATTCCAGCAGTTTCTCTTGCGTTTGGGTCGTCTGGATGACGACAGTCAGCGGTTTTGCACAGTCAATGGTGCCGTCGGCAATACGCGCGGCGAGCTCCGCAGCGTCATTGACCACGACCGGAGAAACGCACCAGCCGCAGATCGCCCGCACCTCGGGGTGGCCGGCTGCACCGATGATGACCGGCTGCCGCCCCTCGGCGGAAGCCTCAGCTACGATCTCATGGATGCGCTTGACCTTCGGGCACGTCGCGTCATACACCGTCGCGCCCGTGTGCTGCACGGCCTCAAACTCCGCGCGGCTGACACCGTGGGAGCGGATGATGACGGACGCGCCCTGTGGGATCTGCTCCGGGCCGTCCACGACCGTGAGGCCCTCGGACCGCAGGTGCTGCACCACATCGTCATTATGGATAAGCTCGCCGAGGCTGTAGCAGTTTTGCTCGGCAGCAAGCATTTCCTCGGCCATCTTCACCGACCGGCTGACACCGAAGCAGAAGCCGGCCGACTTGGCAACCATGAGTTTCTTCACGCCTTTCCCTCCACTCCGAAGCGTGTGCGGATAGCCGCGCACACGGCGTCGATGCTCTCATCGAGCGTCAGGTCGCTCGTGTCGATGTGCACGGCGTCCGGCGCTGCCTTGAGCGGCGCGACGGCGCGGTGCGTATCGTCATAATCGCGCTGCTCGAGCTCGCGCAGCACGTCGGCATAAGACTCCTCAATGCCCTTTTCCTGCAGCTGGCGGTAGCGGCGCTGCGCGCGGCACTCCGCCGAGGCGGACAGGAAGATCTTCAGCCCGGCGTCCGGCAGGACGACCGTGCCGATATCGCGCCCGTCCATGACGGCACTGTGCGTGCGCGCGAGATCGCGCTGCATATCCAGCAAAAACGTGCGCACGACTGGCAGCGCCGACACACGCGAGGCAAGCAGCGACACCTCCGGCAGACGGATCGTGTCCGAGACGTCCTCGCCGTTGAGCAGCATCCGCTGCTCGCCTGCGGCGTCATAGGCAAGCTCGATCTTCAGCTCCGGCAGCAGCGCCTGCACGGCGGCGGTGTCCGAACAGTCCGCGCCGGCCCGCTCACAGGCGAGGCCGACCGTGCGGTAGATCGCGCCGGTGTCCACATAGATGAGGCCGAAGCGGCGCGCAGCCGCGCGGGCAATCGTGCTCTTTCCAGCGCCGGACGGGCCGTCGATGGCAACGGTAATGTGTGTATCCAAAACGTTCATTTCCTTTCGTGCGTTATGTGCAGGCCGCATTTCCGGCCACATAGCCGGTGCTCCATGCGATCTGCAGGTTGAAGCCGCCGGTATAGGCGTCCAGATCGAGCACCTCGCCGGCAAAATACAGCCCGTGCACGAGCTTAGAGCCCATGGTGCGCGGGTTGACCTCCTTGAGCGACACGCCGCCGGATGTAATAATGGCCTCATCGATGGGCCGCGTGCCGATGACCGACACCGGAAAATGCTTGAACAGCTCCACGAGCCGATGCCGCTGCTCGCGCGTGATAACGTTGACCTTCGTATCCTCCGGGATGCCGGACAGGCGCACGAGCACCGGGATCATGGCATGGCCTGCGAGGTCATAGAGCGCATTCTTAAAGTCGCGGTTGGCGTATTTCTGAAAATCGCGCAGGATGCGCGCGTCGAGCTTCTTTTCGTCCAGCGCCGGCTTCAGATCAATGGACAGGCGGTATTTGTGCCGCGAAAAGTCGCGCATATGCGCGCTCGCCGACAGCACCAGCGGGCCCGACACGCCAAAGTGCGTGAAGAGCATCTCGCCCAGGTCGGAGTAAACGGCCTTGTTCTGCTCATCGTAGACCGTGAGCGTCACGTTGCGCAGGGAGAAGCCCTGCATCTCGGCGCACCAGGGATCCTCGGATTCCAGCGGCACGAGCGAGGCGCGCGTGGGCGTGACCGTATGGCCCAGCCGCTGCGCAAACCGGTAGCCGTCGCCGGTCGAACCGGTGAGCGGATAGGACAGGCCGCCCGTGCAGATGACGGCGGCATCGCAGTCGATCGCGCCCTCCGTGGTCACAACGGCGGAGACGGCGCCGTCCTGCGTCAGAATATCCGTTGCCGCAGCGTGCACGACCTTCCCGCCGGCGTACGCGTAGGCGCGCTCAAGGGCGTTGGCAACGTCGTGCGACCGGTCGGAGACCGGGAACACGCGGTTGCCGCGCTCGGTCTTGAGCGGCACGCCGAGCGATTCAAACAGCGCCATCGTATCCTGCGGGCCGAGGCGATTGAGCGCGCTGTAGAGAAAGCGCCCGTCGCCCGGAATGTTGGCAAGGATGGTTTTCACATCGCAGTGGTTCGTTACGTTGCAGCGGCCTTTGCCGGTGATGCGCAGCTTCTTGCCGAGCATTTTGTTCGGCTCGAGCAGCACAACATGAAGCCCGCGCTGCGCCGCCGTGAGCGCGCACATGGACCCGGCCGCACCGCCGCCGATCACGACTACATCAGCTTTCAACAGTCCCATACACCTCGTATTCTTTCCAGACGGTCTCCAGCTCGCGGAACGTCTCAAACGTGCGCTCCCGATCACGCGCGCTGACGGCCATGATGAGCGCATTGATCAGGCTCATGGGTGCGACGAGCGAGTCAAGGAAGGACACCATCTCGCTCTTGGCATACAGGCACACGTCGGAGATCTCGTTGAGCGGCGAGACCTTGCTGTCCGTCATGCCGAGGCAGCGCGCGCCGTGATCGCGCGCAAACTTCATGGCGCTGATCGTGCGCTTGGAATAGCGCGGGTAGCTGATGCCGATGATGAGGTCGCCCTCGCCGATGCGCAGCATCTGTTCGTACACCTCGCGCGCGGCGATCTCCTTGACGACCGTGACATTATCCAGCAGCAGCTTGAGATAGATGCCGAGAAAATCCGCCAGCGTCGTGGACGTGCGCATGCCGATGATGTAGATATGCTTTGCCGAGAGGATCATATCGACTGCCTGGTCAAAGTTGTCCTGATCGACCTCGTCGAGCGTAGCCTGCAGATTGTTGATATCCGCGCGCAGCACCGCCTTGAGCACGTCGTGCCCGTCCATGGTGCTCTCGGCCGCCTCGATGCGTTCGACCGAGGTCAGGCGGTTGCGCACGATCTCCTGCAGCGCTTTTTTCATGCCAGGGTAGCCGCGATAGCCGAGATCGGCCGCGAAACGCACGACGGTCGACTCGCTCACGCCGGTCACTTCTCCGAGGCGCGCAGCCGTCATAAAGGCCGCCTTGTCATAGTTTTTCAGAATAAACTGCGCGATGGTGCGCTGGCCCTTGGAAAAGGAGGGAAATTTATGCTCCAAAGCAGACAATATATCCATTTTCATATGTTCACCCTGTAAATACGCATTTTTACCGCCAAGCTGCGGCACATTTTTTTATTTTAAGCAAATTTGCACCACTTTGCAAGTTGTTTTTGCAATTTCCAGGAGAAAAACTTGCATAAAAATTTTTGTCTCAAAGGTGAGATTTCAGGTACGTGATCTCCTGCTCCGTCAGCGGCCGCCACTGACGCGGCGCGAGCGTGCCGAGCCGCAGCTGCCCCTCTGCCACGCGCACGAGCCGCCGGACACGCAGCCCCGCGAGCGCACACAGGCGGCGCACCTGCCGGTTGCGCCCTTCATGGATCGTGACGGACAGCCGGCCTGGCGCGAGCACCGTCACTTCCGCCGGGCGGACACGATAGCCCTCCAGCTCCGTGACGGCGTGCATGGTCTCTGCCGCGGCTGCGAGGTCGCCGCCCTCTACGTCCACCTCATACGTTTTGGGGATCTCGTGTGACGGGTGCATGAGACAGTTTGCGATCTCCCCGTCATTCGTCAGAATGAGCAGGCCCTCGGAATCGAGATCCAGCCGCCCGACCGGATACAGCCGCTCCCCTGCCGAAGCCACAAGATCCGCCACCGTTTTGCGCCCGCGCTCGTCGTGCATCGTCGTGACATAGCCGCGCGGTTTATTCAGCATTATGTACCGCTTCGGGGCGCGCGGCGGCAGCGGCCGGCCGTCGATGCAGATGACGTCGGTCTCCGGGTCTGCCTGCGCGCCAAGCTGTGCGGTTCGGCCGTTGACGGTCACACGGCCGGCGGAGATCATCGCCTCCGCCGTGCGGCGGGAGGCGACGCCCGCCTCGGAAATGCACTTTTGCAGCCGCTGCTGCATGGTCATCACCTCAGGATACAGGATAGTAGTAGGAAGAAAAGTAACGGCAGGCGTGCGTCCACAGCCGGCCGAGCCGCGCGAGCGGCGCGATCTTCACGTCCGGGTCGAGCGCCGCGGGTTCGGCATAGCGCAGCGGCACCGTGACGCTTTGGCCATCCGGGCCGGTTGCCGTCAGTGTGCCCGCCTGCGCGCCCTGCTCCACCGGCGCAAACGTGAAGCGCGGCAGCTCCGCCTTCAGCGACACCGGGTCATCCGGGTGCACGAGCAGATAGGCAGGCCGCTCCGGCGCCGCTGCGCAGAGCTCCACCGTGGCGGAGAGCACCGGCACGGCGTACACCGGCGTGTCGCCGGCGACGCAGCGGTACTCGTAGTTTTCAAACGCCCAGTCGAGCAGGTGCGTGTGGTCGTTCCAGTCGTCCGGATCCGAGAGCGTCACGCACACGAACTGCGTCGTGCCGCGCTGCGCGCAGGACACGAGCGTCCGGCCCGCGGTCTTGGTGTACCCGGTCTTGACGCCGACCGCACCGTCATAGCTGCGCAGCAGGCGGTTGTGGTTCACGAGCGTCTGCCCGTCCACGGTCGTGCTCTTTGTGGACACGATCGCGCGGAATGTCTCATTTTCCAGAGCCGCACAGGCGAGCTTCGCCATGTCGCGCGCCGTGGAATAGTGCCCCTCGGCGTCAAGGCCGTTGGGGTTTTGAAACGCGCTGCTGGTCATGCCGAGCGCGCGCGCCTTGTCGTTCATCATGCCCGCAAACGCCGCCACAGAGCCCGCCGTGTGACACGCGAGCGCGATGGCGGCATCGTTGCCGGACACGAGCATCAGGCCGTAGAGCAGCTCCTCAACCGTGTACGTCTCGCCGGCGCGCAGATACATCGACGAGCCCTCGACCGCCGTGTATTCCGGCAGGATCTCGACCGGTTCGTCGAGCGCGCAGTGTTCGAGCACGACGAGCGCGGTCATGATCTTCGTCGTGCTGGCAATGCCGAGCCGCTCGTCCGCGTTCTTTTCATAGAGCACGACGCCGGTCTCGGGATGCACGACAATGGCGGCCCTGGCCGCATTGTCCGTCCCGGCGGCATGTGCGCGCGGCGTGAAAAGCAAAGAAATGGCCAGCACGCAGGCAAGGCCAAAAAACGTCCGTTTCAAAACAAGCACCACCCTTTCCAAGTTTCGGGCGGTGCTTATTATGGGCACTTTCGGTGCGGTTTATGCTTTGTCGGCCTTACGCTGGTCGATAAACTGGTCGATGCGGTCGATCACCTGCGGGGTCATGTCGATCAGGCGGTCAAACGTGTTCGATGCCGGCGGCATGACGTTGAGCATGCGCACATTGCCGTCCTTGACGATCAGAAAGCCCATCGGCTCGACCTTGACGCCTGCGCCGCTGCCGCAGCCGACACCGTTTTTGTTCTCCTTCATCGGGAACTCCGACCCGCCGCTGGCAAAGGCGAAGCTGACGCGGGACAGCGGAATGAGCGTGATGTCGTCCGGCGTCGTGATCGGTTCGCCGACGACGGTGTTCGTGTCCACCATTTCCTTGATCTTGCTCATGGTCGCAGTCATGACTGCACTGATTTCATTATCCATTGCTGACCTTCCTTTCCTGCGTGGCCGGCGCGGTCTTTGCGCGTGCGGCCCGGGCCTGTTTCGCGTGCATTTTCTGTTTCAGGAATCCTGCGCCGAACGCCAGCGCGATAATGACGATCTGTCCGATACGGATCGTGCAGACGATGCGCGCGTCGATGCGCGGCCGCTCGGCCTGAAAATCCACACCGGTCTGAATATCCCGCTCGTCGATGCGCAGCGCCCGCTCCGCCAGCGGCGTGAGCGCGCCGAGCGCGGCGTTGACATAGCCAAACGCCAGCGCCGTGTCGTACGGATCCGACGCGCCGGAGACAAACACCAGCCGCAGCAGCTGCACACGCAGCCGCTGCCGAAAGCGATCCAGCGCCTGCAGGCCGAGCTTTGCAAGGGCGAGGATCGTCCGGATATCCGGCGGGGCAGATTTCTTCTTCGGCTTTTCCTTCTTCGGTTTTGGGGGCTTTTTCTTCTTTGGCTTCTGGTCTGGCGGTTTCGGCAGGAGCCGGAGCCGGAACGGGCCGATGCGCGCCGCGAGCGAAAACACATCGTCCGCGTAGGCGGCGTCCACGCCGACCGGCAGCAGATTCAGCACCGTCAGCACCAGCGCGACCGCCAGTATGATCCACAGGGCCGTCAATCGGCATCACTCCCCTGTCGGTTTTTCCTCCGTGTCCGTCAGCTCCATCTGCTCGCCGCGGCCGCGCAGCTCCGAGATGGCCTGTTCGAGCTTTTCCGCGCCCTCGTCGGACGACAGATCCGGCAGCACGGGCAGCTCATCGAGCGACTGCATACCCATGGTGCGCAGAAACAGCGCGCTCGTGCGGTACAGCGACGGGCGGCCGGGCGCGTCGAGCTTGCCGCAGGCCTCGATGAGCCCGCGCTCGAGCAGCGTTGTGACCGTGTAGGCACTGTCCACGCCGCGCACCTGGTCGATGTACGCGCGCGTGACGGGCTGGAAATACGCCACGATCGCCAGCACCTCCAGCGCCGGCTGCGAGAGCTTGGGCGGCTTGCGCTGCTCGAGCGCGCGGCGGATATACTCCGCATACTCCGGCGCGGAGCACAGCTGCAGCAGATCATTCATCTGCACCAAGCGCATACCGCAGCGGTTTTCCTCATAGGCCGCGGCGAGCTCCCTGGCGGCCGAGACGATCGTCTGCGTCTCCTCGCCGGTGACGAGCGCGATGCGCGACGCCGGCACGGGATCGCCCGCTGCAAATAAAATGGCCTCAATGACCGAAAGTAATTCCTCGTGTTCCATAAAAATTTCTCACTCAACAATGGATTCCAGAATATCGTCCGTGACGCCGCCGGTGAAGCTTGCCACATATTCACCGTTTTGCTCGGAAAGCATCAGATGGCCGAGGCTGCACAGCTCCAGCACGGACAAGAACGTCGCCACGATCTCGCTGCGGCTGGTGCACTGGCTGTAGAGCGTGCTGAGCGGCATGCTGCCCCGCTCGCGCAGCTGGTCAATGAGCGTGCGGCATTTGTCGCGCACGCTGTAGACGATGCGCTTCGGCGCCGCCATCTGCAGCGCATCCGTCGCCGCCGCGCCGCCGCGCGTGAACACCGACAGCAGCGCGCGCAGAAGGTCTGCCTGCTCGATGCGGTAGCGGTATTCCCCCGCTGACTTCGGCAGCGGCTCCGGCGGGCGCGAGAGATAGTGCAGGCCGGTCTGGGCCGCAGCGTCGAGCATCGGCGTGACGGACTTCACAGCCGCATAGGTGTCCTTGCACTTGAGCTGCTCGAGCGATGCGATGAGCTGCTCAAGCTCTGTGACCTCCTTCTCCTCCGTGAGGAGCATACGGGTCTTGATATAGAGCAGATAGGACGCCATCTGCACGAACTCGCTTGCGATCTCGAGATCGAGCTTTTCCATGGCGTTGAGGTATTCCAGATACTGATCGAGGATCTCCGAAATTTTGATGTCCCGGATCTCGATCTTGTTCTTCGACAAGAGCAGCAGGATCAGGCTCAGCGGGCCCTCAAAATCCGCCATCTCGCTCTTGTCGTGGATGACGCCCTCGAGAAAATAAGTTGGATCGTCCGGCTTAGCCGAAGATGCCGATAAGTTCATAGCCCCACTCCGCAAATACAAAGAGTTTGTCAAACGCGGCCTCCGTCACCGTGGTGAGCGGCTTGCCGAGCACGCCGGTGGCGACCAGCACGAGCAGCAGGATCATGCCATAGCGCTCATAGCGCATGAGCTTGGCATACGCCGCGTCGGGCAGCAGCGCAAAGAGCACCTTGGACCCGTCGAGCGGTGAGACCGGGATGATATTGAAAATGGCCAGCGCCAGACTGATATATGCCGTCAGCCAGATCATGTCCAGCAGAAACTGCACCGAATACAGCGCCCGGTACAGCAGGCCGTACAAAAACAGAAACACCAGTGCGAGCAGCACGTTCGACACCGGCCCCGCCAGCGCCGTGAGCGCCATGCCGCGCTTGGGGCTGCGAAAGCGCATCATGTTCACCGGCACGGGCTTTGCCCAGCCGAATTTGAACACGACCATCATCAGCAGGCCCATCGGGTCGATGTGCTTCAGAGGGTTGAGCGTGAGCCGGCCGGCGTCCTTTGCCGTCGTATCGCCGAGGCGATAGGCGACATAGCCGTGCGACACCTCATGAAACGTGATGCACAGCAGCGACGGAACGACCGACAGCACGATATTCAGCAGATATGACCAGTCGAGCCCGTTCCAGATCGATTGCAGGGTGTTCACGCGCACACCTCCCATTCCTACAAATTTGCATTATATCAAGTCCCCGCCGAAAAAACAAGTGCAGAGCGCGCGAATACACGCTCTGCACTTCGGGCAGTTAAGAATGACCCCGCCATCGCCGGATCGAATGCGCAGCGGGGGGCTCGAGGGGGCAAGGCCCGCCTCGAATCCAATCAGCCGCCGCAGAAAGCTCTGCCCTGCAGAGCTTTGCGGCGCAGAGCGCGCGAATGCACGCTCTGCACTTGGGTTCATCCAATGGCGCGAAAGATCTCGCCGAGCAGCGCCTCGCGGCCGGTGCCCTTCTCCGCCGAAAACGGCAGGAGCACCGCATCGTCCGGCAGCAAAAGCGTGGCCCGGATGCGCGCAAGGTTCGGCTCGATCTCCGACTTTTTGAGCTTGTCGCACTTATTGGCCACGACGACCATCGGGCAGCCGGTGGAATGAAACCACGCAGCCATCGTCTCATCGTCGGCCGTTGGCTTGTGGCGGGCGTCGACGATCATGACGCCGAGCGTGATGCGCGCGGGGTCTGCGAAGAAGTCCTCCATGAGCTTGCCCCAGCGTGCGCGCTCCGTCTTGGCGACGCTGGCGTAGCCATAGCCCGGCAGGTCGACGAAGTATGCCCGGCCGTCGATGCAAAAATAGTTCACATGGACGGTCTTGCCGGGCTGCGAGCCGACGCGGGCAAAATTCCTGCGGTTGAGCAGCCGGTTGATGACCGAGGACTTGCCGACGTTCGACTTGCCGGCAAAGACGATGCACGGCAGGTCGGCCGCGAGAAAGCCGGACGGGCTGACGGCGGACTTGAGAAACTCCGCCTTATTCAGGTTCAGTGTCGCCATGGCAGTCTCCTCACTGGCGCAGGTTCACGTTCGCCGCGTCGCCGGGCGCATCCTTGTGCGCCGCCTTGACGGCCGCGGCAAACCGGCGGCCGAACGCGACATCCAGGATCTTGTCCACGTGGTCGGTCGTGACGAACTTGAGCGCACTGCGCACGGTCGGGTCGATCTCCTCGAGATCCTTTTCGTTCTCACGCGGGATGATGACCGTCGTAATGCCGATGCGCATGGCGGCCATGGTCTTTTCCTTCAGGCCGCCGATCGGCAGGATGCGGCCGCGCAGCGTGATCTCGCCCGTCATGGCGAGGTCGCGGCGGACCGGCGTATTCGTGAGCGCGGAGATGACCGCGATGCAGATCGTGATGCCGGCCGACGGGCCGTCCTTCGGGATTGCGCCCTCCGGGAAGTGGATGTGGATATCCTTCTTCTTATAAAACTCCGGGTCGATGCCGAGCATCTGTGCGCGGCTGCGGATATAGGTGACGGCGGCCTGCGCCGACTCCTTCATGACGTCGCCGAGGTTGCCGGTCAGCTCCAGCTTTCCGGTGCCGTCGAGCACGGCGGCTTCAACATCGAGCACTTCCCCGCCGACGGATGTCCAGGCAAGGCCGCGCACGAGGCCGACCTCATCCTGCGCATAGACGTGCTCCGGCTCAAAGCGCGCGGGGCCGAGATAGTTGGCCACGCTGCCTGCGCGCAGCTGCACGCTTTTGCACTCGCCGAGCGCGATGCGCTTGGCCGTCTTGCGGCAGACGGCGGCCAGCTCGCGCTCGAGCACGCGCACGCCGGATTCGCGCGTATAGAGCGTGATGATCTCGCGGATGGCATCGTCGCTCACGCGCAGCTGCGACGGCTTGAGCCCGTGCTTTTTGCGCTGCTTAGGAAGCAGATGCTGTTTTGCGATCTGGAGCTTTTCCTCGTCGGTATAGCTCGAGAGCTGGATGACCTCCATGCGGTCGAGCAGCGGGCGCGGGATGGTGTCAAGCGTGTTGGCCGTCAGGATGAAAAACACATCCGACAGGTCGACCGGAATCTCCATGAAGTTATCGCGGAAGTGGTCGTTCTGCTCTGCGTCGAGCACCTCCAGCAGCGCCGACGACGGGTCGCCGCGGTAATCGCTGCCGAGCTTATCGATCTCGTCGAGCACCATGACGGGGTTCATGCTACCGGCGATGGTCAGGCCGTTGATGATGCGGCCGGGCATGGCGCCGACATACGTCTTGCGGTGGCCGCGGATCTCCGCCTCGTCGTGCACGCCGCCGAGAGAGATACGCGCGAGCTTGCGGTTCGTGGCGTGGGCAATGCTCATGGCAATGCTCGTCTTGCCGGTGCCCGGAGGGCCGACAAGGCACAGCACGCCGCCCTTGACATCGGGCGCGAGCTGGCGCACGGCCAGATACTCCGTGATGCGGTCCTTGACCTTTTCGAGGCCGAAGTGCTCTTTGTCCAGCACCTCGCGCGCGGCGCGCACGTCGAGCGTTTCCTTCGTGCGCGTGTTCCACGGCAGCTCGAGGCAGATGTCCAGATAATTGCGGATGACAGCCGCCTCCGATGAGCCGAACGGCTGCTTTTTGAGCCGGTCGACCTCTTTGAGCAGGCGCTGCTCGGAGTCGGCCGGCAGGTGCAGGGCGAGGATCTTCTCACGGTAGTCCGCGCTCTCGGAGTCCGGATCGTCGGACTCGCCGAGCTCCGCCTGAATGATCTTCATCTGCTCGCGCAGCAGATACTCCTGCTGCGTCTGATTCAGCCGGTCCTGTGCCGCCTCCTCGAGCTGATGCTGCAGGCCGAGCACGCTCGTCTCGTGCAGCAGCATTTTCGAGAGCTTGGACAGTCTCCGGCTCGGGCGCGTCTCCTCCAGCAGCTCCTGCTTCTCTTCCGGACGCAGGAACACGTGCTGGGAGATAAAATTCGACACGAACGCCGCGTTCGTGCTGCCGAGCACGCTGATGACCGACTCCGGCGCCATGTTGCCGGACGCGGTAACATAGGCATCAAACAAATTGCAGCAGTGACGGATGAGCGCCTCGGTGCGCGCCGTTTTCCGCTCTTCCACATCCGGCATCGGCTCGACCTCGGCCACAAAGCAGGGCATGTCCGTGCGCACGGCCAGCGTCCGGCCGCGCTCGATGCCCTCGGCCATGACGCGGATGGTCTTGGTGCCGGGCTGCTTCATCATCTGCTTGATGCGGCAGACCGTGCCCACGCCGTACACATCGTCCGGGGTGGGAATGTCGGTCGCAATGTCTTTCTGCGGGACCAGGTAGATGATCTGATCGTCGCTCATGGCCATGTTCAGCGCCGCGATGGACATGCTGCGCTCGACCTCGAAGGTCAGCATCATGCCCGGAAACACGGTCAGGCCGCGCAGTGCCATCATGGGCAGGCTGCGCCGGGCGGTGAATTCCGCATGATCCATAGTCGTTGTGTTATCCATTCAGATTCCTCTTTCGCTCAGGGGTCTTGGGGGCAGAAGGCAATGGCTCACTGCTCCCGGCGCTCGATGCGCGGCGGCTCAGTGCCGTCCACGCTCGCCGCGGTGATGGTGATCTTGGCGATCGTCGGGTCCGACGGAACGGAGTACATCAGGTCCGTCATGACGCCTTCCATGACGCTGCGCAGGCCGCGGGCGCCGATCTCCATTGCGATCGCCTTATCCGCAATTTTACCCAACGCTTCGTCTTCAAATTCCAGTTCGACGTTATCAAACTGCATCAGCGCCTGATACTGCTTGGTCAGGGCGTTTTTGGGCTCTTTGAGGATACGCACCATGTCCTCGCGGCTCAGACTGGCCAGCGCCGTGATGACCGGCATGCGGCCGATCAGCTCCGGGATGATGCCGAACTTCAGCAGGTCGTGCTGCTGCACGTTTTTCATGATCTCGGTCAGGTCGCGCTCCTTGGCGCTCTGGATCTCGGCGCCGAAGCCCATGGACTTCTTGTCCATGCGGCGCTCGATGATCTTGTCCACACCGTCGAACGCGCCGCCGCAGATGAAGAGGATGTTCGTCGTGTCCACCTGGATGAACTCCTGCTGCGGGTGCTTGCGTCCGCCCTGCGGCGGGACGTTTGCGACCGTGCCCTCGAGCAGCTTGAGCAGCGCCTGCTGCACGCCCTCGCCGGAGACGTCGCGCGTGATGGACGTGTTCTCGCTCTTGCGGGCGATCTTGTCGATCTCGTCGATGTAAATGATGCCACGCTGTGCGCGCTCGACGTCAAAGTCCGCCGCCTGCAGGAGCTTGAGCAGGATGTTCTCTACATCCTCGCCGACATAGCCGGCCTCGGTGAGCGTAGTCGCGTCCGCGATGGCAAACGGCACATCGAGCATCTTGGCCAGGGTCTGGGCAAAGAGCGTCTTGCCGCTGCCAGTCGGGCCGATGAGCAGGACATTGCTCTTTTGCAGCTCGACATCGTTATCCTGATCGCCGCGCAGGATGCGCTTATAGTGGTTGTACACCGCCACGGACAGCACCACCTTGGCACGGTCCTGGCCGATGATATAGTCGTCGAGCGTGGCGCGCATCTCGGCCGGCTTCGGCAGCTGGTCGCGCCGGAGCGTGACCTGCGCCGTGGAGACGCTCTCGGGCTGATAGCCCTCGTCGATGATGCTCATGCACAGGCGCACGCACTCATCACAGATATAGACGCCGTTGCCGGCAACGAGCCGGTTCACCAGCGACTGCGGTTTGCCGCAAAAAGAGCAGCGCACGCTCTTTTTCTCGTCATTTCTGGCCATAAAAACCTCACATTTTCTACATTTGAAACAGGGAGGGAACGGCGGTTCCCTCCCCTGACAGATTATCGCTTATAAATGACCTTGTCCACCAGACCGTAAGCCTGTGCTTCCTCCGCGGTCATGAAGTTATCGCGCTCGCAATCCTCGGCGATGGTCTCGACCGGCTTGCCGGTGTTCTCTGCGAGGATGTGATTGAGGCGATCCTTGATGCGCAGGATCTGCCGTGCCTGGATCTGAATATCCGTGCACTGGCCCTGGCTGCCGCCGGAGGGCTGATGGATCATGATCTCCGAATTCGGCAGCGCCAGGCGCTTGCCCTTCGCGCCGGACGAGAGCAGGAACGCGCCCATCGATGCAGCCAAACCGACACAAATGGTGGAAACATCCGCCTTAATGTACTGCATGGTGTCATAGATGGCGAGGCCTGCGGTCACGCTGCCGCCGGGGCTGTTGATATAAAACTGGATGTCCTTATCGGGATCCTGTGCTTCGAGATACAGCAGCTGCGCCACGATCAGGCTGGCGGTTGTATCATTGACCTCCTCGGACAGCATGATGATGCGGTCATTGAGCAGGCGGGAAAAAATGTCGTACGAGCGCTCCCCGCGGGAGGTCTGCTCGACAACGTACGGTACTAAACTCATGGTACGCTCCTTTCGATGTTTCGCTTATCCAAGAGAGCATAACCGTTCTGCCCGGAATCCAAACAGCTTTCGGGGAATTACTCGGCTGCCTCTTCCTTGGTCTCAGCGGCTTCTTCCTTCGCCTCGGGCTCCTTGTCCACCGCGGTGTCGCGGATGAGCTGGGCAGCCTTGCGGCGCTTCATATCGAGAACGATGATCTTCTCGTCGACATACTGCTTGATCTTGTCGACGTCCATCTTATACTCTTCGGCCATCTTGTTGTAGGTCTCGTCGAGTTCGCCCTCGTCGAGCTCGATGTTCTCGGCCTTGACGATCGCGTCGAGCAGCAGATCGGTCTGCAGTTCAAACACGGCCTGCGGACGCATGATCTCCTGGAAGGTCTTCTCGTCCAGACCCATGGAGGCGAGCACCTGCTCACGGGTGAGCTCGGGGCTGATGCCCATGGTGGAGATGTAGTTGCGCAGCTGCTCGTCGAGCTTGGCCAGGATCATGGGCTCGGGGATCTCGACGGTCATGTTGTCAACGGCGGCCTTCATGAGGCGGGTCGCATAATCAGACTCCTGCTGTTCGGTAAACTCTTTCTCCAGATCCTCACGGACATGGTCGCGGTACTCCGCGATGGTCTCGTAGTCGGAGATGTCCTTGGCCAGCTCGTCGTCCAGTTCCGGAAGCTCGGGCTCCTTGACGCTCTTGACGGTGACTTTGAAGGTGGCCTCCTTGCCGGCCAGCGCCTCAACGTAGTTCTCGGGGAAGGTGACGACGACACCGCGCTCGTCGCCGGCCTTCATGCCAACGATCTGCTCCTCGAAGCCGGGCACGAACGTGTTGGAGCCGAGCTCAAGGTCATAATCCTCGGCCGTGCCGCCGTCAAACTGCTCGCCATCGATGAAGCCGGCGAAGTCGATCGTGACATGGTCGCCCATCTTCGCCTCGCGCTCAACATCGAGCAGGCGGGCGTTGCGCTTCTGGACATTGTGCATCTCTTCGTCGACCTTGCTCTCGTCAAACGCTTCGTGGTTCTGCGGGACCTCGAGGCCCTTGTACTGGCCGAGCTGCACTTCCGGATACATGCCGACCTCAAAGGTGTAGATCAGCTCTTTGTCCTCGGTGACTTTCTGGTCGATCAGGCTCGGCGCGCCGACGCACTCAAAGCCGCAGTCGGCACGGCCTGCCTCGAACGCATCCTCCGCCAGCGCCTCGATGGCGTCGGGGTAGAACACTTCCTTGCCGTACATACCCTCGATGACGGCGCGCGGGGCCTTGCCCTTGCGGAAGCCGGCCACGTAGAGATGGTTCTTATTCTTTTTATATGCTTCGTTGACCGCATTGTCAAAGACATCGGCCGGGACCTTCACTTCAAAGGTCGCCATGTTTTTTTCTTTCTTTTCGATGTTCTGGATGTTCATTGGGTTTCCTCCTCTAATCATTTATCGCCGGGTGCATTGTTTACGTGAAATTTGTCATGAAAAGAACATGCCTAAATACTATAACAGATTCATCCTCTAAAATCAACACCTGTTTCACGGAAGGATCCTGCGCGGGCAAAACGAAATATAATCCGCCGACAGCAGCCGGAACTCCGTGTCGTGATACATGCCCTGAAAGGCGCTGCGGCAGCCGCGGCTGTGGATGTGTCCATAGCAGCACAGCGGCACGTGATAGGCATCGAGCAGGTCCAGAATCTCCGGGCATTCATAGCCGAGATACTTCGGCGGGTAGTGCAGAAAGACGAGCTTCATCTTATCCCCCGCCGCTTTGAGCGACGTCTCGAGCCTGCCGACCTCGCGCAGCATGATCTTCCGGTCGTGCGCCTCGCCCCTGGCCTCCTCATAAAACCAGCCGCGCGTGCCGCAGATGGCATAATCGCCGTAGAAATAGCAGTTATTATTGAGAATGTCCATGGTGTGCATATCGTGCGCCGCAAAAAAGCTGTAAGCCTTTTTCGCGGTGCTCCACCAGAAGTCGTGGTTGCCCTTGAGCAGGATCTTTTTCCCCGGCAACGCCTCGATAAACTGAAAGTCCGGCAGCGCCTGCTCCATGGTCATGCCCCAGGCAAGATCGCCGCAGAGCACGCAGACATCGTCGTCATGCAGGGACGAAAAGCCAAGTTTGATTTTTTCTACATAATTTTCCCACGGCCCGCCAAATACGTCCATGGGTTTATCTGCGCCCAGCGACAGATGCAGGTCGCCGATTGCATACAATGCCATTTGCGTTCCTCCGTATATTCCGCGCCCGGCTGCACACAATAGATTCGACCGGCGGATGCCGGAATCTGATCTGGAGGCAGAAACCATGAGCGATCATATGAACGACTGCTGCGAGTACAACGTTGCGTGCGACGTGAGCAACTGCGCCTACAATGCGGACGGCAAGCGCTGCCACGCAGACCACATTCAGGTCAAAAACACCCAGGGCACCTGCACCTGCAAGGACGAGACGTTCTGCAGCACCTTCACCAAGAAGGGCCGCGCGGCGTTCTGACCCGGCGGACGGGTCTCCCCGTCCGTTACATATTATTTCAGGAATTCGTCCACCGTATGCAGCATCTGCGCCTTGTCCACACAACCGCCGAAGCGCACCGGTCGCGCGTCCAGGCCGGTCAGCGGCGCGGGCGCGTCGATCTGCGTCTCGCACGACAGGCGGCGGATCAACGCCGGGCCGAAGGCGTCGGCCGTGCCGCCGATGCCGCGCAGCACCTGGTCGCAGAACTTGAAGGGGCTTGCCGTGGACACGACGACGGACGGCGTCGTGTCGCCGGTCTCGCGGCGGTAATCATCGAGCACGTGATAGGCGACCGCCGTGTGCGTGTCGATCAGGTAGCGATGGTCGCGCCAGGCATGGCCGATCTTCTCGCGCGTCTGGATATCATTGCAGAAGCCGCCGGCGAACACCTCTTGGATCTTTGCCTTGAGCGCATCGGAGACCGTGTAGCTTCCCTGCTCGCGCAGCTGCTGCATATAGCCTGCGACCTCCACGTCGCTGCCGCAGAGCGCATAGAGCAGGCGCTCGAGGTTGCTCGACACGAGGATGTCCATCGACGGGGACGCCGTCGTGTGGAACGGACGGTTCTTATTATAAGTACCTGTGCGGATGAAGTCCGTGAGCACGTTGTTCGCATTCGACGCGCAGATGAGCTTGCCCACCGGCAGGCCCATTTCCTTTGCGTACCAGCCGGCGAGAATGTCGCCGAAGTTGCCGGTCGGCACAACGAAGTTCAGCTTGTCGCCCATGGCGATCATGCCGCCGGTGACAGCGTCGCAGTACGCCGAAAAATAGTAGACGATCTGCGGCAGCAGGCGGCCCCAGTTGATGGAGTTGGCCGAGGACAGGAACCAGCCGCGCTGCGAGAGCTCGGCGGCAAACGCCTTGTCGCCGAAGATCTGCTTGACGCCGGTCTGCGCATCGTCAAAGTTGCCGCGCACGGCGCTGACCGCAACGTTATCGCCTGCCTGTGTGGCCATCTGCAGACGCTGGATCTCCGACACGCCGCTGTAGGGGTAGAACACGAGGATCTTCGTGCCCGGCACGTCGGCAAAACCCTGCAGGGCCGCCTTGCCGGTGTCGCCCGAGGTGGCGACGAGGATGCACACCTGCCGCTGCTCGCCGCACTTTTTCAGGCTCGCCGTAAGCAGGTACGGCAGGATCTGCAGCGCCATGTCCTTGAACGCGCACGTCGGCCCGTGCCAGAGCTCGAGAAACGCCGTGGCGTCATCGAGCCGGTGCACCGGCGCAACGGCCGGGTCATCAAACTGGCTGCCGTAGGCTGCGGCGGTGAAGCGCTCCAGTTCGGCGTCCGTAAACTCGCTCAGAAACGGGCGCATGATCGTCACGGCGCGCTGCTGGTAGGTCATGCCGCACAGCGCCTGAAGCTGCTGCGCGGACACCTCCGGCAGCGACTCCGGCACGAACAGGCCGCCGTCCGGCGCGAGGCCGCAGGCGATCGCCTGTGCGGCGGAAACGATCTGCTGATGATCTCTTGTGCTGTAGTAGTTCATATCTGATCCCTCGTTATTCAAAAGCATTTTCGATCTGATTGATCCTGCGTTGACGGTGCGGCGTGTCCGCGTCGCCATAAATTTCGATCACGTCAAAGCGCGGCTGCAGCTGCGTCTCGTGCTCTGCCAGCCAGAGCGACGCCGCCGTGCGGATGCGCGCCTGCTTGGCCGTGGTGACATACGCGCCCGCGCGCACGAACCGGTCGGACGCGCGCAGCTTCACTTCCACGAACACGACATAGTGCCGGTCGGCCGCGATGATATCGATCTCGCCGAAGCGGCAGCTGTAGTTGCGCGCCAGGATGCGGTAGCCGCGCCGGCGCAGGTACGCCGCCGCGCACTCCTCGCCCCAGGCGCCCTTCGTTCCCTTGACTGCACCGGCCATATCAGTGCATCTTCTTCAGGAACGACGGCCGGTGGATGGGGCTTGGCCCATACGCCCGGATGGCCGCATAGTGTGCTGCCGTGCCGTAGCCCTTGTGTTTTTCAAACCCATACTGCGGATAGGTCTCCGCCATCCGGCGCATATAGCGGTCACGTGTGACCTTTGCGAGCACGGAGGCCGCCGCGATGTCGGCACACTTGCCGTCGCCGCCGACGATGCATCGGCTCGGCACGGTGATGCCGGTGTTCCGGTTGCCGTCGATGAGCGCGAGCGCCGGCTGTGGGGACAGCTGCGCGATGGCCCGGTTCATGGCCAGAAACGTTGCGCCGAGGATGTTGCGCTCCTCGATCTCCTCCACGGTCGCAAACGCGATGCCGTAGCTCAGCGCCTGCGCGATGATGGTATCATAAAGCGCCTCGCGCTTTTTCTCCGAGAGCTTTTTCGAGTCGTTCAGGCCCAGGATCTCCAGCCCCGGCGGCAGCATCACTGCCGCCGCGCACACGGGCCCTGCCAGCGGTCCGCGCCCGGCCTCATCCACGCCGCACAGCGGCTCGGCGTCCGGCGTGCGCAGCTCGTTTTCCAATGTCCACAGATCGACCTGCGTCATGCTTCCGCCTCCGGCATCTCGAGCGTGATGCGGCCGAGCTTGCCGCCGCGATATTCATCGAGCAGCACGCCCGCCATCCGCTCAAGGTCATATTCCCCGCCGGAGATGAGAAAGCCGCGTTTTTTCGCCGCCTGCTCCAGCAGCTCGAAGCCATTGCAGGCCGGGTCGGGGCGGAACTTGTAGCGCTGCTCCACCGCGTCGGGATAAAACCGTGCGAGTCGGAGCATGAAGTTAGCCGCGAGCGTCTCGCGGTCGAGCACTTCGGCCTTGATCGCGCCGGTGATGGCCAGCAGCTCGCCGACCTCCTGACTGTCGAACCGCGGCCAGAGGATGCCCGGCGTGTCCAGCAGCTCAAGGCCCTGATCGACCGTGATCCACTGCTTGCCGCGCGTGACGCCCGGCCGGTCGCCCGCGGCGGCCGCCTTGCGCCGCGCCACCTTGTTGATAAAGGTGGACTTGCCCACATTCGGGATGCCCAGCACCATAACGCGCATCGGCCGGCCGACCTGCCCCTTGGCAGCGTACGCCTCGATCTTGTCGCGCAGCGCCGTGCGCACCGCGCCGGCAAACCCGTTGACGCCCTTACCACTGCGGCTGTCGGTCTCAAGCACGGTCATGCCCTGTCGCTGAAAGGCTGCGTGCCAGCGCGCCGTCGCCTTCGGGTCGGCGAGGTCGGTACGGTTGAGCACAACGATGCGGGGCTTGTCGCCCGCGAGACGGTCAATGTCCGGGTTGCGGCTCGCCATCGGGATGCGCGCATCGAGGATCTCGCACACGGCGTCGACCTGCTTCATGTGCTCCTCGATCATGCGCTGCGCCTTTGTCATGTGGCCCGGAAACCACTGAATATTCAGCTTTTCAAAATCCTGCGCCATGTTATTTTACAACTCCAATGTTCTTGACCGGAAAGAGCGTGAAGTATACCCGGCCCATGATATAGCGCGTATCAACGCAGCCGAGGCGCGCGTCGCGGCTGTCGGTAGAGGCGTTGCGGTTGTCGCCCATGACGAACACGCAGCCCTCCGGCACCGTGATCTTGCCCTCGAAATTTTCGCGGTCGTGCACGGGCTCATTGACATACGGCTCGTCGAGCGCCTTTCCGTCGACGTAGACCACGCCGTCGTCAAAGTCGATGTCCACGGTCTGTCCCTCCGTTGCGATAATGCGCTTGACGATGGGTTCTTGCATGAGCGTCTGCTTGCGCAGGACGACGACGTCCCCCTGCTTCGGATGATAGAACAGGTTGGAGATGACGACCTTGTCGCTCTGCTCGAGCGTCGGCACCATGGAGTGGCCGACGACATTGACCATGCGCACTGCAAACACAAACAGCAGCACGCAGAACACCAGCGCGAAGATGATGCACTGGATCCAATCGTATACTTCGGCGCGGCTCTTGGCGCCGCTCGGATTCTTGCTGTCCATTTTCAAAACCTCGGTGTAAAAAATTCGTAAATTATATTATACACGCTCAGACCCATTTTCGGCAACTAAAATTGTGTGAATTCTTTTCCGGCGGCATCGCAAAAACGCCCCGAAAATGCAAAAAAGAGGCCGAAGCCTCTTTTTTGCAGTATCCACTTAGATAAGCTCTTTGACCTTGGCTCTCTTGCCCACGCGGTCGCGCAGGTAGTACAGCTTGGCTCTGCGGACTTTGCCGCGGCGAACGGTCTCGACGGACACGATCGTGGGAGAGTGCACCGGGAAAACCTTCTCGCAGCCCACACCGTAGGAGATGCGGCGGACGGTGATCGTCTCGTTGATGCCGCCGTGCTTCTTGGCGATGATGGTGCCCTCGAAAGCCTGGGTACGCTCACGGTTGCCCTCGGTGACGCGGACAGTGACACGCACGGTGTCGCCGACGCGCATGGCCGGCAGTTCGGGTTTCATGTACTGCGCGGTCAGAGTTTTGATGAGATCCATAATGAAATCCTTCCTTTATCAGACGTTCATACCGGTGGACAGAGCCGGTCACGGCAGCGGACCGTCGTTATCTTGCGAAACACTGTTTCGCACAAGCCATAAGATAATAGCACATCCTGCGCGGGTTTGCAAGTGTTTTCAGCGGAAAATTTGCATATCTTCCGTATAGACCTCCTGCCGCGTGAAGGCGGCAAAGTCCGGGGCCAGCTCGGGCGCGAGCTGATGCAGCGCCGCGACGAGGTGGTCAGGGTTGAGCGTCGGGTTCTGTGCGGAGACGACGGCCTCCACCGTCACAAACCGCGCCTCCGGCCGCACGTGCAGCTCCGAGATCGCGGGCACGATGTCCATCTGTCCCTCCCCGCGCTTGGTCTTGCGGGTGATGACGATGGCGTCGCGCGCGTAAAACGCGCGAAGCTTTTCGGCCATGTCCGCAGGAGCAGCGTTGTCATATTCATATCGCCCGGTCACGCGCAGCCACTTGAGCTCACGCACCTTGCGTCCGCCGGGGTACGCCTCGAGCGCGCGGATGCCCTCCGGCATGACCGCCGTGAGCCGCTCTGGCAGCGCGGCAAGGTCTACTTCCTCGCGCAGCTGAAAGTCCATCAGCTCGCACACGCTCCCGACGCCGACGGACAGCGGCAGCAGGATGGAGATGAGCGCGTGGGGATTGAAGCCCTCGGAATATTTCAGCGGGCAGTCGGCGCGCAGGAACACGCGCTGCATCGTGCGCATGAGGTCGAGGTGCGAGATGTAGATCGCACGGCCGGTCTTTTCAAACCGTAGTCTCAGCTTTTCAGGCATCGCACTTGCCCCCTTCCGTCATGAGTGCGAGCGCACCGCAGCCGGTACACTGCCTGCGGCAGTCAGGCGAGAGCTCGGCCTTGTAGGCCTGCTCGCGCTCGTGCCACAGATGCGCGCGGCGCACGCCCATATTCACGATGTCCCACGGCAGGAACTCATCCTTCCCGCGCTCGCGGCAGGCATAGAACATCGGGTCGACGCCGCAGGCGTCCATGGCCGCCATCCAGCGGTCGAACGAGAAATAGTCGCCCCACGCCTCGAGCTTGCCGCCGCGGCGCCAGACCTCTTCGATGACGTCGGCAATGCGCCGGTCGCCGCGCGAGAGAACGGCCTCGACGAAGCTGGTATCCGGGTCGTGCCAGTTGTAGGTCACGCTCTTGGCCCTGATGCTCTCGCGCAGGAGCTGCACCTTGCGCTTGTACTCGTCCATCGTCACCTGCGTCTCCCACTGGAAGGGGCTGTGCGGCTTCGGTACGAAGCACGATGTGCTGACCGTGATGCGCACACCGCGGGCCTTGTTCGTCGCGTGCATACGCCATGTGTGCAGCACCTGATTGGCGAGCTCCGCGATGCCGACCACGTCCTCATCCGTCTCCGTCGGCAGTCCGAGCATGAAGTAGAGCTTCACGCCGTTCCACCCGCCCTCAAAGGCAACCTGGCAGGAATGGAGCAGATCCTCCTCGCGCACGTTTTTGTTGATGGCGTCGCGCAGGCGCTGCGTGCCGGCCTCGGGCGCGAAGGTCAGGCCGCCCTTGCGCACCTTCTGCAGGCGGCTCATGATGTCCATGGAAAAGTTGTCCGCGCGCAGCGACGGCAGCGCGAGACTCATGCTGCGCGGCTCGCAGTATTCCAGCAGCCCGTCGCACACCTCGTCGAGCGGGCGGTAGTCGCTGCTCGAGAGCGACAGGAGCGTCGCCTCCTGATAGCCGGTGTTTTTGAGCGATTCGATGCCCTGCCGGATGATCGTCTCCGGTTTGCGCGGGCGCACCGGGCGGTAGACATACCCCGCCTGACAGAAGCGGCAGCCACGGATGCAGCCGCGAAACAGCTCCACGTTCACACGGTCGTGCACGATCTCCGTGCTCGGCACGATGGGGTCCGTCGGATAATAACAGGCGTCGAGATCCTGAATGATGCGCTTGGTCACGCGCGCGGGCGCGCCGTGCGTCGGGGTCAGGTCGTGCAGCGTGCCGTCCGGGTTCCAGTGCGGGACGTAGAACGACGGAATGAGCACGCCCTGGATCTTCGCCGCCGTTTCGAGAAACCGCGTCTTACTCCAGCCGGCCTGCTGCGCCTGCCGGAACAGCGCCAGCACTTCGTTATTGACCTCTTCCCCCTCGCCGATGATCATGAGGTCAAAAAACGGGGCCATCGGCTCCGGGTTGCTGCAGGCCGTACCGCCCGCGATGACAAGCGGCGTCAGCTCCGGCCGGTCAGCGCTGCGCAGCGGGATGCCGGCCAGGTCGAGCATATTGAGCACGGCGGGATATGCCATCTCGTAGCCGAGCGAGAACGCCACAACGTCAAATTCGCTGACGGGGTCGCCGCTCTCGAGCGCGTAGAGCGGGATGCCCGCGCGGCGCATTTCGGCCTCCATGTCGCCCCAGGGGGCAAACACGCGCTCACACCAGACGCCGGGCATCTGGTTCATCGTGGCATAGAGGATGCGCATGCCGATGTTCGACATGCCGATCTCATAAATATCCGGGAAGCAAAAAGCGAGGCGCAGGTCCACCTCCGCCTTGTCCTTGATGATCTGGCGGTATTCACCGCCGGTATAGCGCGCGGGCTTCTGCACGCGCGGCAGGATGCGTTCCAGTCGCTGATCCATACTACACTCCTACATATGATAGTAGGAGTATTTTACATCATGTTTTCCCCCTTGGCAAGTCATTCCCGGCTGCAAAAGCGCCAGCCACGCGCCAAACGCGCCCAGTGCGAGCCCCATGCCGCGCGCAAACAGCACCACACCGAGTCCCATGAGCGCGACCGGCAGCACCAGTCCCAGCACGTCCAGCAGCCGCTCTGCCGCACGCTCGCCCGCCAGCGCCGCGACCGCCGCCTGCAGCGCGCGGCCGCCGTCGAGCGGCAGCACCGGCAGCAGATTCACACACGAATACAGCAGGCTCAGATCCGCCCCCTCCGGGCAGCCGAGCCCGCGCAGGATGCAAAACAGCCCCGCGCCGGCGGCAGGGCCGGCCAGCGCCGCCGCGACCGTGCGCACCGCGTCCTCCGGCGGCGCGCAGCGCAGCGCCAGCCCGCAGGCCTCCATGCGCAGGCCGTAGATCTCCGTGCCGCACAGCACCAGCGCCGCAACATGGCCCAGCTCATGCACCGCCACGGCGAGCGCCAGCCGCGCGCACCAGCGCAGCGGCAGCAGAAAATACAGCCCGGCAAGCAGCGCGACCGCGCCCGGGCGCACATCGAGCGCAAAGCGGCGGCGCTTCATACGGCGGCGAGGTAAAACTCCGGATTGCAGTAATACCCGTCGTGCATCAGCTCGAAGTGCAGGTGCGGCCCGGTCGCCTTGCCGGTCGCGCCGACGAGCGCAATCTCCTGCCCCGCCGTGACCGTCTCCCCGGCGCGCACGAGCAGCTTGCTGCAGTGGCCGTAGAGCGTCGTGTAACCATCGGCGTGACGGATCTTCACATAGTTGCCGTACCCGTCATTCTGCCCGGCGGCAAGCACCGTGCCGTCAGCAAAGGCACAGACCGCCGTGCCGGAATTGGCCGCGAAATCTGTGCCATAGTGAAATTTCACCTTGTTTTCCAATGGATGCAGCCGGTAGCCGAAGCCGGACGAGGTATAGCCCGCGACCGGTGACGTGTGCGCAAACGGCAGCTCGCTGACCGCGTAGCTGACATTGGTCGGCACTGCATAGCCGGAATAGACCGCCTGCTCGTTGAGAAATGCCTCGCGCGCGGCAAGGGCCGCCTGCAGCTGCGGGCTCTGCGTCGGTTCGGGCGTCGGCGTCGGTGTCGGCTCCGGGGTCGGTTCCGGCGTGGGTGTCGGCGTCGGCTCCGGTGCGGGCGTCGACCAGACGGACATGTTCACGGCGGGCAGATACTGCCGCAGCTGTTCGTCCTGCGTCTGTACCGGCGCGGGCGCAAACACGCTGCGGATCTCGGCAAAGACGGACTTGTAATCATCGTCCGCGTTGATGGCCGGCAGCAGCACCTTGCGCGCATCTGCGGCCGCCGCCGGGGCGATCATCTTCACCGCCGTCAGCAGCAGGAATACCGCCGCGCACAAATAAACTTTCCAGCGCTTCATGCACATCACCCCCGATAAAAGGAGTGTATGCAGACAGGCCCGGTTTTAGCACGACGGCAGCGCCGCCGTACCGTCCGGCCCCTGATACTGGCCGACCATCGCCATGTCCACAACGCCGTAAATACACGAGATGAGCGCGCTGCCGAACGCCGCCAGAAAGTATTTGCGGTAGATCGCGCGCACATTGTCCCCGAGCAGATCCATGGTCATCCTCCTCGAAAAAGAAAAAAGCCGGACAAGGAACAGACATTTCAGTCTGCGCCTTATCCGGCTGCCGTTTCTCTGAACAGCTCGCCCTCCAGCGAACGAGGGTGTTATGCCAGAAGGAAGATGGATTGTCAAGCGGGAAAATGGCTTACTCAATGCCCTGCTGTTTGCACCAGATGTCCATGACGGTGTCCACCGGCAGGAGCTTGACCAGGCGCACCTGACGGCGCACCGGGTGGCCGAGAATGGAGACACTCTTTTTCTTCTTGAGATCCTGCATGGCCTGCGCCGCCACCTCGTCTGGGCCATACCACTTGTCCACATAGCGGATATACTCGTCATGGTGCGCGACCTGCTGGAACTCGGTCTTGATCCAGCCGGGGCAGACGCACATGACATGGATGCCCTGCGGGCGCAGCTCGCGGCCGATCGCGCGCGACAGGCTCAGGACATAGCTCTTGCTCGCGCCGTACACCGCCTGATACGGCACCGGCTGCCAGGCGGAGTTCGAGCCCATGTTGATGATGCTGCTGCCGGCGTGCATATACGGCAGGCTCGCGTGGCACATGCCAGTGAGCGCGAGCGAATTGAGCTGCGCGCTGGCGAGCAGCTTCTTGCGGTCCGCCTCGGCAAAGGGGCCGAACACGCCGCAGCCGGCCGCATTGACCAGCATCTTGATCTCGGGCTGCTCCTGCTCGAGCAGGGCCTGATAGGCATCGATGCTGCTCAGATCCGAGAGATCGAGCGCGATCGGGCGGATGGGGTTCGTGCACTTGTCGCGCAGCTCCTCCAGCCGCTCTTTTCTGCGGGCAATGACCCAGATCTCGTCATAGCGCGCGTCCTTGTCCACAGCGTAGACGAGCTCCCGGCCGATACCGGCGGATGCGCCGGTGATGACAGCAATGTTCATACGTTCTCCTCCAGAATGAAAATATCGGTAACTCTATCATACCGAACTTGCGCCGTCTGCGCAAGGGATTGGGGAATAAAAAATCGCTGCGAACGATGCAACGTCCGCAGCAATATGGTCGGAGTGTGTTTATGAATCATTTCATTAAAACTAGGACTCACTATAAAATTGTTGGCATAAAGAAAGAGCGCCAGCAAGTTTTTTACTTGCTGAGCGCTCTTGAAACTGTGCCGGAGATTGCCGTCCGGTCGGCTATTCTCTTTTCAGGCGGCATATCGCCGTCACCGTCCTTTCATAACCGCATGGGTCTTATTTTTCTGTTCTGTTCAGCGTGAATTTCTCACCCTGTGTCGCCGTACCCTTGCCTGCGGTCAGCTCAAGCCCCGTATCGATATACGCCACCTCGTACTCGCAGTCGGTCAGTGCCTCAGCTTCAAAGTCGATAAAGAGTGTCCTGCCGGACAGCGTGAAACGGAATTTATACGGTGCGCCGGAAAGCCGCAGCTCTCCGCTGCCGTCCTCACGGAAGGTATAGACGCAACTCTTGTCGGACATTGCAAAGCTGCCGTAGATGCTCTCGTCATGAGGGCTGCTCTCGGAGCGGCCGCAGCTACGGCACAGCAGCACGATGCCCGCTATGAGCAGCACCGCCGCAAGGGCGCAGGCAGTAAGAAAGAGCGTCCTTCTCCGCTTTTGCTTTTTGATCGCCGAGCGGCGCAGCTCACGCCTGCGGAGCATTTCTGCCTCGGTCATGGGTCTTTTCTGCGGCGGTATTCTGTTATCCTGCATTGCTTCACCTTACTTTACTTCAATATTCTGACTTCATCCAGGAAGTCAAAAAGCATCGGCAGACCGGTGCCGATGGGGTGCGTCCTCCCACAGACACATCTCGCCGGTCAGCGTGACGCAGGGCTTGGTCATACGAAAAAGGAAAAATCTGTCCGTGGCGGCGCGCTTCAAATGGAGCAGGGACACCTCTCCGTCGCCGTTCGGCTGGGGATACACGGTCAGAATGTGGCTGTCGCTTGCCGCCTTCCGGTCAAACCCCTGCATATCCGACTCAAAGTAATATCGTGAATGCCCGTTCTCACGGAAAACGAACAGCAGCTCCATGCCGTCGGTGGTGCAGCGGTCACAGCTGTAGGTATGCCCTTCTTGTAAGGGCAGCAGCAGGCCGCTGAAGGGAATTCTTTCCGAAACAGTCATGGCAGCTTCTCTCCTTTTTCTTATCGTAGTGTCCTGTAGTCCTTCCGAAAAGCGGCAACGCCGTGATTGCCGCCTTTCGGAAAGGGGCTTGCTGCCGAGTCCGCTTTCAGGAAAATAGGCGGTGGCGGAATGATCCGTCACCGCCTATTGTATTTAGGATATTTCGATTTCGGAAGCGTCGGCTTATTCAGCCTCGGATTCCTTTCTCTTTTTGCTGTTCAGACCCAGCACGGTCAGAACGCCGCCGCAGACGAACAGAGCAGCCAGCCAACCGATGAGGTTTCTGCTGTCACCGGTCTGAGGAGGCTTGGTGGAGTCGTCCTTTCCTGGCTTATCGGTGTTATTATCACCGCTGCCTGTATTGCCGGTGTTGCCGCCGTCGGGGAGCTTGTCGATGACCGTGTTCTCGCTGCGCTTTGCGCCGCAAACGGTGCATTCCTCGTGCTTGATGCCGGTGGCCTCCTTGGTAGCGGCTTTGTCGATCACCCACTGGAAGCTGTGTGCTGCCGTGTCGGCCTTATCGTCGCACTCGCACTCATGCCAGTGGTTGGTGCCGTCATACTTCCACTCTGTACCGTAGCTGTGGGTATGAGTGCTGCCTGTTGCGGGGATCGGTGCGGTTTCAAGAACCTTCTTGCAGACGGTGCATTCCTTATGCTTAGCGCCGTCGGCGGTTTCGGTAGCTGCCGTGTCAACGATCCACTCGCTGGCGCTGTGAGCCGCAATATCGGCCTTGTCGCCGCACTCGCACTCATGCCAGTGATTGGTGTCGTCATACTTCCAATCCGTGCCGTAGCTGTGGGTATGGCTGGGAGGCGCATCCTTATAGGTGGCCTCAATCTTCACATCATTACCGGGCATGGTGAAGGTGGTGGTGGCCTTGGTGGCGTCTGCCAGGGTGACATTGCCCTCCAGCACGACCCACTTGTCAAAGACCTTGCCTGCCTCCGGTGCGTCCGCCGTAACGGTCACAACGGTGTTCTGCTCGATCTTGTCGGTGATGGGGGTGCCAGCGGCAACGGAGGCCGTGCCCTTGATAACCGTGAGCGTATACGCCTCTACGGGGTTTTCGGCGAACTCCGCCTCGATCGTTACATCGTTTGCGGGCATGGTGAAGGTGGTGGTGGCGCTGGTCTCGTTAGCCAGTGTAATGCCGCCTGCCTTAACGACCCACTTGACGAAGTGCTTTCCGTCAGGAGCCTGTGCCGTAACGGTGACCTCAACGCCCTCCATGGCGCGGGTGATGGGTGTGCCTGCGGCAACGGTTGCCGTACCGCCGGTGACGGTAACGGCGTAATCCCGCAGGGCGGGGATCTCGGTGTTCTCGCTGCGCTTGGCGCCGCAAACGGTGCATTCCTCGTGCTTGATGCCAGTGGCCTCCTTGGTAGCGGCCTTGTCGATCACCCACTGGAAGCTGTGTGCTGCCGTGTCGGCCTTGTCGCCGCACTGGCACTCATGCCAGTGATTGGTGTCGTCATACTTCCACTCCGTGCCGTAGCTGTGGGTATGCGTGCTGCCTGTTGCCTTGTAAGTCACGATGACGGTCTTATCCGCATCCATTGTAACGTCCAGAACATTGGCAAGCACGGGCGTTGCAGCGCCGTTTACGGTGACCGTGTCGATCTCATAGCCCGCGTCGGGAGTAAAAATGATCGTTTCGGTCGAGCCTACTGCAAGTCCTGTCTTGCTCGCGGAGATCGTTCCGTGACCGCCGTTTACCTGCGTCGTAAGGCTATAGGTCGCAACGGGTGCGTCCTTATAGCTTGCCGCAAGCGCAACATCGTTTGCGGGCATGGTGAAGGTGGTGACGGCGCTTGCAGCATCGGCAAGAGTCACGCCGCCGGACTTCACGACCCACTTGTCAAAGACCTTGCCATCGGGAATTATCGCCGTGACGGTGATCTCAACGCCCGCAGCGGCGGAGGTAATGGCATTCCCCGATGCAGACGCCGTACCGCCTGTGACGGTAACTGCATACTCGGTCGCAGCGGGATTCTTCACAAACTTCGTCTCGCCGCAGTCGGTGCGCCGGCAGGTGTAGAGAATTCCATCGCTCTTGCCCTGTGTTGCCGGTTTGCCGCCGTCCCAATCATGGCTGAGCTTATCGATAACATGACCGTAGCGGAAAATCTGTCCGCAGCCTCTTGTACACTGATAGTCGCCGCTATAGCCTGTGGTGGTGCATCCGGGCTTAACCTCATTGACCAGCTTGTAGTTGCCGGCAATTTCGTGGAGGGACGGGGTAGCGGAGCCCTTCTTTGAGATCCTGTCGCACGCTGTGCAGTATTGGTTACCGGAATAGCCCTTCTCGGTGCAGGTTGCCGCTCTTACATCGCGCAGCTCAAAGGGGCCGCTATGTTTGAAGTCGCCGGTCTCGCCCTTTACGGTGCCGCCGCAAGCCGTGCAGCGGTAGTCGCCCTCATAGGCCCGGTGCCGGCAGTCGCCCGAATTGGCGTTATAGCGTTTGCCGCCATGGCTTGCATCCGTGGTGGCCGAGTTGGTCGTACCGTAGTAGTACAGCGGCTGCAGTGGACCGGTATGACCGGCGTTTGCAGGCGGGTAAATATCCGAACCGGCACTGATGACTTGGCCGCAGTCTGCGCAGGCGGTGTCGCCGGTGTAGCCCTTGCGGTCGCAGACCTGCGCCTTCGCATTGAGCACCGTGGTGCCGCCGCTGTGGTCACAGCCTGCATAGACCGGCTCGAAGAAGAATTGGCCGCCGCCGGGGGCGCCCATGGCGCTGAACGCCGGGATCGTGCAGCCCCACTCGAGTGCAGAGCCGTTATTGACGAGCTTAAACAGGCTCGCGACCTCGGTGCTGCTCCAGTTTTTCTTAACAGGACTTCCGTCATTGTATTCGCGGAGATACTCCACCTTCCAGCCGATGGCTTTCTGACCGTTTCTCTCCTCGGGATAAAGGCGGATCTTGTCGCCTGGCTTGACGATCATACGGGTTGCGCGGCCGTTTTTCACCGTCACAATGGCGGTGTCCTTTGTCCAATCGCCGTCAATTTTTTCCGTCTCTTTGTACTCGCAGACGCTGCATTCGGCCTCCATGCCGCCTTCGGCGCCTGCGGTGTCAGGGCACAAAACCACGTTCCAGCGACCCCAGCTGTGGGGAACCATGATGAACTCCTCGCAGCCGGGAACCTTGCACTTTTCGGGGTGGGCATAGCCGGACTCAAAGACGAGCTGCTCCACCGTCTTGGTCGAGCCGCCGATGTTGAAGGTATACTCATAGATACTGCCGAAGCCGGTGTAGTCCCAGTTCCAGCCGTAATCATGGACGTGACTCTTCACAAAAACGAAATAGTCGCAGACGGTGCAGACGAGCATGTCAACTCTGCCGCCGCCTACCGCGTCATAGCTTTTTTCAAGCTTAAAGGTATGCGGGAAGATGCGCTCCTTGTAGCCGGAGGTCATATAATGTGCTTCGTATTCTTCTGCGCCTGCTTCAAACAGGCACGCGAGCTTGTGGCCGTCGCTTTTGCGAACGCTGCCTACGGTAGTATTATGGGTATTCCCATCCTTATCGACCCAAGTGACCTTGTATTCCGGCGTTCTCTTGCCGTCGTCGGTGTACACAGGCTCACCGGCCTGCTGATAGCTGAAGGCATGGGTGGCAGTCAGCTTTGCCTCCGCCGTTTTCATGGTGTCCGAAGCGTCGCCCTTTCTGCCGATGACGCAGTAGTAGGAGTAGTCCTCCTGACAGGCCTGGGTGGAAACCGACATCTTCAGTGTAGAGGTCGTCACACCCATGTAAAACCTACCCTCCGGCAGCTTGTAGGGCGCCGCCGTGGGATGCTCATTATCCTTCCGATACCACTGATAGGTCAACTCGTCGCCTTTCAGGCTTCTTGCCGAGACAGAGAAGGTGACCGGGTGATTTTCATAGAACAGCAGGCCGTTTTCCGGCTCTTCGTTATAATCATCGTAGATGGAGGTCTTGCACTTGACGCCCTTGGGCTGGCGGGTGATGACGATGGAGCTGCCGCTGATGTAGCCGCAGACCTTGCACACGCCCTTGGCGTCATATTCATGGTTGGCGGCATTCAGCTTTTTACCGTCGCAATAGCGGCAGGGGTGCCAGTGCCGCGTTCCGTCAGCTGACCAGGACGAGGAAGCGATGTGGGTATGCCCGGCACCGCTGTGCTCCGCTTTCAGATGATCTTCAAAATCAGAGTCGCTGAAGCACCAGTCGTCATGATCGCAGCCCATCGCTTTCACGGCATCGAGGCAGCAGTCCTTGCAGCGCTGATCGCAGCCGTCCTCGCAGGGGTCGCTGTCGCAGAAGCACAGGCCGCAGTCCTCGCAGAAGTGATCCGCATAGTCCGTATCCATTGCACACATTCCCGCGGAGCAGTCGGAGTTGCCCTCGCAGCACTCCTTGCACAGCTCGCAGGTTTCGCAGAACTCGTCCTCGTCTTCCTTATCCGTGACCCAGCCGTCGCAGCCCGGGCAGATGTGCTCTTCCCACTCGGCGCTTTCCACGCAGGTCTCGCCGTCCGGGCAGCCGCCGGCATCGGAGTTGTCCCGGCAGCACTCCTTGCACAGGCCGCAGTCCTCGCAGCTCTCCTTGGCCAGCAGGCATTCCTCGCACTGCTCGCAGGCCGTGTGGCAATCGACGCAGTGGATGACGCCGGTATCATCGTCGTCCACGCACTCGTCCACCGAACCGAAGCAGGCGTTACACAGCGAGCAGTGCATCGGGTCGCTGTCATCGTTTGCGCAGTTGTCGCAGAAGCCGCAGGTGTCGCAGATGGTTATGGAGCAGCAGGGACCCTTATGGCATTCGCCGCACAGCTGGTCATCCTCGCCGATGTAGCACTTGGCGCAGGTGGAGCAGTGCGTATCCTCCATGCAGTCGGCGCATTTAAAGCACTCTGAGCACCAGTAGGGCGTGTCGCCCAGGCACAGACCACAGTCGTTGCAATGGGTCTCAACCCAGCAATCGTAGTTGCAGTCAATGGTGCAGAACTGGCAGTCGCAGCAATTCTCAGCCCAGTGGTAGTGGTCGCAGTTGGGGCAATCTCCGCCGGTGTCGTAGTCGTCCCAAAAGGCGTGGGTGGGAACCATCAGACTCGGCATCAGCGAGAGCAGCATTATAAGCACCAGCAGGATGCTGACGATGCGACTTCGTGTGTTCGTTTTTGTCATACTATCATTTCCTCCCTCAAAATCATTTTGAAGATTTGTCTATGCGTTTTGTGTTGCCTGATTTAAACACTGTCGATGACCGAAGCAAAGTAGTTTTCGGATACCGAACCGAAGAGAAAAGCGTCTATCAGACCCTCGCGCTTTGCCTGCCGCACCTGCTCGATCAACTCTCCGTCTGTATCATCATCCACAAAGAGAATGACACGGCAGTTTTCCGTGTTTCGTTTTACCTTGTCACAGATTGCCATTCGTTCTTTGAACATCCATGGTGAATACGCCTTGACCTCCATTAAGAGCACGTCCGGTCGATGTGTTTTGCACCACTCGGCGGTCGTGTCAGGCGATTCGGAGATCACGACCTGACAATCGTCCAGCTTCTGCATCAGCATTCGCTCCATGGTTTGCGCATGGATATCGCTCTGAATATCCAGCACGATCTTTTTCATCCTTCACCACCGCCTTGTCTATACACAACGATATTTATACACATTTTATTCTACGGATTTTTTAAGGCTTGTCACTGGCACAAGTGCCAGTAACGGAGCGAAAAAAATGTTTTTTCAAAATAATTCTGCCTTTTTTGCGCAAAGTACCCCTTGACCTGCTCGGTCAAGGGGTACTTTGCATTTATTCGTCCTTCAAAGTCGTTACCATGAGCTTATTTTCAATTGCGGTCGCAACGAGCGCCTCTCGGTTTTCAAACCCGCCTTTTCCCACCATATCGTCCAAATTCCAGCGAACGCCGTTTTTGGAGATGCCCAATTTATCGGCTATCTCCTGATAGGTGAAGCCCTTTATATAAAGGCGCAGTATGTCCAATTGCCGCGGCGAAAATTTATCGGACATTGTGCCCTCCATCTCGATGGCGGGTGAGGAATCGGGAAAGAGCTTTTCGCCTGCCAGGGTGCGCTTTACCACGCTCATCAATTCCTCTGTACCGTGGTCTTTATACCACAGGCTGTCGGCTGCGCCCGCTTTCGCTCTTTGCAGCACCTGCGGATCGACAAGCGAGGTCGCGGCTACTATCTTGATTTGCGGAAAAGCCTTTTTGATGCGCTCCGCGGCGGCAAGACCGGAGTGCTTGTGCTGCGTCTGCACATCCATAAGGACGAGCTTTACGGTGGCGTCGCAGTGCTTTTCCGCTTCAAAGGCGTCACGGAAAACGCCGACAAGATGAAACTCGCCGTCTGCCGCAAGACGATCGACAAAGTGCTTTTGGATGTACAGATCGTCCTCTACAAGTATGGTGCTTATCATAGCTCATTCTCCTTTTCGGGAATCGTGATGAGAAGCGCAAAGCGCGGCTCATGGGAAATATGCATCTCGCCGCCGTGGCTTTCAATGCTGTGACGAAGCGCGGAAAGTCCACTGCCCTCTCTGATCGGCCCCGTGGGCACTCTGCCGTTATTGGTTATGGTAATGTCGTGGCAATGATTGCGCTCGGCAATGCGGATATATACCTCATTCCCGTCTGCGTGCTTGATGCAGTTGGTCACGCACTCCTTGGCGGCGGCAACGGTCAGTTCCTCGGCGGCGGTATCGCGCGGAAGATAGCCCTCGACCTCAACGGCTACGCCGAGCTGCTTTGCGGTCTGCTGCACCTCCTGCATCGTGCCGACGGAGGTGACGCGGTTGCTTGCCAGCATACCGACGGCGTTTTGCAGGGCTTCGAGCTTTCTCTCGGTGTCCTCGCCGCTGCCGATGATGTCACGAATGGTCAGGAGGCTCCGCCCGATGGTATCGTGAATATAGACCTTTAGGTCAAGGCTTTCCTTCTCCTTGACATCGTCCTCCATGCGAGCGTACATCTTCCTGAGCTTTCGATTGACTTCTGCCAGTTCTTTATTTATTTCCTCTTGCTTTTGGTAGCCGTTATACAGCTCGGTTACATTGTGCGCCGTTATCTGTTGCCAGCGGTCATCGCTCTCCACGGTGATAGTTTGTGTGCGAAACTGCCAGACGGTCTTGTCGGGCAGGATGTAGCAATCATCCTTGACGGTTACGGATCTGTCCGGCACGCTCAGGGCATTTTCCATATCGCTTTTGATTTGCAGCTCGTGGCCGCAAAGGGCAAAGGACAGCCTGCGCATACGGTTGTTGCACAGGATGATCCTGCCGTTCGGGTCAGCAAAGCAGATGCCCATAGGCAGCTTATCCGTTGCTTCCTTAATGGAGAACGGCGAGAGCTCGTTCTTTTTACGGCGGTATTCCCGCGGCAGAGCAATGGCAAAGTGAACTGCCGCAAGGAAAATGGCAGCGGCAAATATCAGCCACGGTGCGCCCAGCAGAAATGCGTCCCCGATATTATCGGGATCTGCCCGGGAAACGGAGAACAGCAGTGGGATCATCACCGCCATAACCGCCAGACTCAGCAGGCTGCGCACCGGCTTATTGCTGCGAAGAAGCTGATACATAAACAGCCCGATTTCAAGGACGATCTCCACAAGCATGATAAACGGCAGCATAGTCTGCCAAAATTCAGAAAGGGAAGAAAATGCACTCATTTCCTGTCACCTTCTTTCGCTTCAAATACAAGGCGCTGGTATTCCTCGTCATCCTCTTTTTCACAGCGGATACTGTCTCCGCTTGCCAAAGCGGAAAGGTCGGCCTTGCAGCACACATTTAGTGACAAGCGCAAGCCGTTTGCCTTTATGAGGCTTACCTGTATGCCTGTTAAATTCAAAATATCGGCTTCAATAACCGATTCGTAAAAATCAAATACAGCAGTCGCCGTTTTGCCGGAGAGCATGGAAAGAGACTCGTCCACATAGAGCGAGCTGCGGACGCCCAACAGCTTTAGCGTTTGGAGCGATTCATTGAAGGCACGGTGGAGTTCCGTTGCCGCTATTTTAATATCTCGGTCGGTAAGGAGCGTCAGATGCTTGCGGCGTTTAATATAGCTGCACAGCACGGCAATCTCGGCAAGGAGCGTTTTGGCGCTGTCGGGATCGGTGCTTGAGATTCGGCGGTATTCCTTAGTGAGCTCCGCAATGCGGTCGATCTGCGTCTGCGTAGCGGAACGCAGGAGGTCATACAGGCGGTTTTGCTCCTCCACCTTGCGGCGCTTAGCTTCGCGCTTGTATTCATAACGGAGTATTTCGTTCCTGTCGGCAAGCTCGTCTGCAAGAAGCTCAGAGTTCTCCTTGATGTCACGCAAAGCCGACACATCCTCTGTCCATACGGCATAGCCGCCGTCAACAGGCATGGTGTGAACGGTCAAGCCGCCCATCGTGACCGGGCTTTGCTCGGCTTTTTTCATCGTTTCCTTTGAGATAGGCGCAGTGTTTACAGCTGCATACCGAACGGTAAAGTCCTTGTCAGTAATCTCTGCCGATGTGCCGACAGAGGAGGCAAACAAGTCCACATAACGGCTGTTTGAATGTATATATCCGCAGGCGATGCAAAACTCAAAGGTCAGAATATACATCACACTTTGGAACGCGGCAATATCGCCGAACAAGTGGAGCAGCCAATCCGCACCCGCATAGTAAAGTGCGCTGTAAACAATCGCCAGCAGCATAGGAACAATGGGAAGAAAGTGGAGCCTTCCTTTTTGCACACGGCATTTGAAAAACATAATTACGAGTGCGGCAAAGGCGCACAGCACCTGCCAGCCTGCAATCATGAAGTAGCCTATCGAGTAACCGTTGTTTTTGTCTGTCCACACGGCGGCGTCCTTCGGAAAGGTAAATACGAATTGGTGCAAGTCATTTGTAAGCACGAGCAGAAGCAATACGCCGGAGATGATCCACAGAACCGACATTCCCTTGGGAAATTTGTATTCGTCCGGCTTTCCCAATGACATGGCAATCAGCAGTGCCAGCATAGGCACAAACAGCATGGGCAGATAGAACAGATACCACAGGTAACGGACGGCATCCGGCTGCCAGAATATAAAATACTTTGCCGAACGGACTACCATCCATATGATGAGCAGTACTGCGGTGACCGTCATAAACCTGCACACCTGCTTTTGCACGATCCGCTGACGGACGGAGAGCCCCCAGGCAGCGAATAGGCCAATATAGATAAAGCTGCGCAGATAGGAAAACAGCATCGGGTAGAAGCTGCCCCTGCCTACAATTCGGAAGCAATATGCCAGTATCACGGCAAGTACAGCGATGCCGCTTGTTATGATAGTATTCTTTTTCTGTTCGGTCATAAACAGACCCCATTTCGCCTTCATTCGTTTTTGTTTTTCCTTGGGTATACCTTTTCAAATTAATCTATAGCATAAATCCGTCTGTTTCTCAACTGCCTCTTATAAGGCTTTGCACAAAAGCCACACTTTTTACCCACAACAGAGAAAAAGGGCGGTCTTTGACCTGCACAAGTCGAACTGATTCCATCTTATACTCTGCCTTGATAGAGTTATTTGTCTTTCCTTTCTGCTGTAGTTATTTTTCAGTTGGGTAAGTTCACTTTCTCCTTCCGTCATGACAGGTGGCACCTGTCACTTCGTCGTCGCAAACTCCGCACTATTCGTTTTGCTAAAGAGTTTGTCGGATATCCTTTTGTTCGCCGCCTGACCTGCGACATCGTTGTCCATGCAGAGATAGACGGTGTCGATATTGGAATTCGCTTTCAGCATTTGAAACAGCACCTGATCCCCGACACAGCGGGCGGCAGCGTAGCTGTGACTGCGCCAATTTTCCTTGTGCAGAGAAATAAAGGACCGCATATCTGATTTCTCCTTTTTAGGGTAATAAAAAAGGCAGATAGATTTTTGCTTTCTATCTGCCTGTGTATCTGATATTTACTTTTCGGGAATTCAAGTCTATCCACAAAGGGAAAACGGCGATTTTACATCTGTGTTTTGGTACAGAGAAAAATCGCCGTTTGGGTAGCAAAAAAGCCCGATATATTCGGGCTTTTCGCAGGAGACATCTTTTTTGCCTCCACATTATGGTCGGAGTGGCGAGACTTGAACTCGCGGCCTCATGGTCCCGAACCATGCGCGCTACCATCTGCGCTACACCCCGATGCAGCTTTTTCATTATAATGATAACGCACACGGTTGTCAAGTATCAATTCTCATTTTTACAGAGAAATATGCGAAATTTGTCGATTCTTGTTTTCGGAAGAAATGTTTCTTTCTGTTATTTTCATCTTGACAGCATTCCGGAATCCCACTATAATAAAACCACTGCGGTCAGCCCTGTCTTGCAAACTTTGCTGACTACATCCTTGGAGACTGTGCACTGCTGCCAGTCTCCTTTTTTCTTTCTTTCAATGCTGCGAAAATATAAAAATGCCGCGACGTTTGTCGCGGCATTTTTATGGTGGACGATACAGGACTCGAACCTGTGACCCTCCGCACGTCAAGCAAATCGTGCCAAGCCGGAAAGCACTGGCACGCAAGCGCTTGCGCAGTCTGTGCGAAAATTTATCCCCGCAATTATCCCCGCGTCACTGCTTGGGCGGCTTGCGCACGGGGTAGATGACGGTCTCGCCGTCCGGCGGCATATCATCCGCGTGGATGTAGGTGGGAGCTGTCCACTTAAGGATCAGACGGCGATCATCCTGCGGGCCTGCCCAGTAGTGATGCCAATGACCGCGGCGGGCGTGCGGCCGCTTTTTGCCGCCGGGCGTGCTGCCGGCATCGGCATCCTCGTCTGCCTCAGCGCGCGCTCTTGCGCCGCGGATGGCCGCGCCCATGCGCACGCCTACATACTGCAGATCGACGGTGCTGGCCTTGCCGACGTCGTCGGGCTTGCGCGGGATCTTTTGCGTGTGCTTGTGATCCGGTGCAGCGGCGATGTCCGCGCCGTCGGAGATGATGTACAGGATGATCTGGATCACGCCAAGGATGATGCGGCCGAGGGGCGCAAAGTCCGAGACGGTGCTGATGTCGACGCCGACATTTTCCTGTGTGCGATCCAGCGTGGCCCGCACACAGTCGCCGATCGTGCCGGACGGATCCAGATGCAGCACCTGCGGTACGGTGCCCTGCATATCATCGTACAGCCACTGCACGCGCAGCTCCGTCGAGCCGTGGTTTACGTCGTAGTCAATCCATGCAAAAAAGCCGTCGACGCCGGGCAGCTCCGGGTGGTGAGCCTTGACATAGATGCAGGGGTACGGCAGGTGCAGCAGCAGGTCGACCGGCAGGACGTCGGTGTCCTCCATGTCCTCCGCCTGGGCAAAAAGCATCTCGGCCATGTCGTCATCGATGGCATAGATGATGCGGCTGCGCCGCCACGCCCAGCAGGCCGTAAGCTCCGCCGACGTGGCTGCGGCATCCAGGCCGCTCCGGCCGTGGGCGTAGGTAAGGTAGGTGTAGGCGGCGTTGATCGGCAGCGGGCAGTAGTCCGGCCACGCAAAGCCGTCCTCGCCGTTGGCGGTCGCGCAGCTGTCAAGCTGGCGATAGGCATCCGGGCAGTCGCGCAGCCACTTGCGCAGCAGCGGCAGTGGGGTCTCGCGATCTCTCATGCTAACACCTCCGTCACAGCCCGCATTGCTTTGCAAGCAGCAGCCGCACATACGGCTGGCACTCGCGGCTCCCGGAGATCCACCCCTGCAGCGTGCGCAGCGGGATCGCAAACCGCGCCGCAAAATCTGTCTGCGACAGGCCGGTGTGCTGCACGATCTCGTTGACGGACAGGTGCGCGTAGCGCCAGATGGGCCGCAGTTCTGCGGCCAAGGCCGGAAGCTCGTCCTCGCTGACACCAAAGATGTCTGACGTCGCAACATCGGACACGAACGCATCCGGATCATCGTAGGCAGTGGCCTCCTGCAGCGCTGCCGAAAACTGCTTATCCGTGAGATCGTAGTGCTCATCCAGATCGTCTGCGCTGGCATAGATCCAGGCATGCGCAACATATGCCGCAGAGTATCCAGTCTTAGGGTCGCGGCGCAGCGTGATTGCAACATCGACACCGCCCTTCCCGCCGAGAATGCCTGGCTTGTACTCGGCACGGTAGCCGACGATGGAGATGTATGACCCACGGATACCGGCGCTCGAGACGAGGCGATGGAGGTTTCCGTTGATCGCGTCTGTGAGTGTGGTGCCGCTGATTGTGTCCGGCCACGGGCTATCGGCCACATACACCTCATACTCGTTTGCGGTGATACCTTTGCTTTCCATTGCGTTTTGCCTCCTTAAGTAGCCTCACGCCAGGCTGCCAGAGCCTTGGCATAGTTTTTGAGCGCGTCGGCGTCATCGTTGCTGATGCGGACCTCCGCATTGTCAACGTAGATGCGGTAGCCATAAGCCGCCGTACCGTAGACCTTGCCGTTCCACCGGCCAGCCGGGTAGCAGTCCGGCCGGACCGGCTCCGTGATGCCGGATGCCTCAGCGGCCGCGACGCGCTCGCGCTTGGCGGCGGCTTGTTTGGCAAGATACTCCGTGTCTACAATGCTATCGTCGATCACGGCGCCGAACGCCCTCGCGCGCTCGATCTCGTCGTAGGCGTCCTCCTGCGGGACGACCTTGATCCATTTTTGCTCTCCGCGCTGGACGCTGTAGCCATAGGTAATGTAGTCATCCGCAAATAACCAGCGGTACCCGAGCGCCTTAATGTCGTCCTTGCGCGGCATGGTGTCGCCGCCGAAAAACAGGACGACCGGCGTGTTGTCTTTGTACGGATAGCCGGTCATATGCAGCGTCAGGGGCAGCTCAGCCTCCGCTGCGGCGGCAGCCTCGCGCTCGGATGCCTTGCGCGCAGTGTAGCAAGCATCGCACTCATCAAAGTTTGCGGCTGCCCATGCCTCCCAACCATCCGCCTCGCGGCGATTGCGGCAGATTTTGGTGCGCGTAAACGTTGCGCCGCAGGTGGCGCAGGTGCAGGTTGCGGTCGCTTTTGCCATGATGATTTATCTCCTTTCTCGAGTCCGAATGTGTATCCTTACGAGATTACTCGTCGACCCAGCCCCAGAGGTCAAACCATGTGGTCGGGCAGCGCAGCTTGTACGTGACGCCGGAGCCGGTGGCGTTATACACCTCGTAGTTGGCCTCCATGTAGCACGGCGCGCAGCCGTTGGAGCGGCGAGAGATGTCCGCGAGATCATCGAGCTCCGAGATCGGCTGCTCGGTCTCGAGATACAGTGCGCGTGCCTCGCTTGTGATGGGATCACGGAGGATCTCCATGTTGTGCTTTGCCTGCAGTGCTTTTGCCTCGTTGCGTGTCATAGTTTTCGTCCTTTCCGGCCTGCTGGCCTGTCGTGTTTTCCTTTTGATGATTTAAGTATACGCTCAATGAGCGTAAATGTCAAGTGCTTTTACGCTCAAACGACGTAAAAAGATGCATAAAAATTGGTGCGGAAGTTGTGCAGGATACAAAAAATCCCCGATAGCCGAAGCCATCGGGGATGCCGGTGTGTCAATGTCACTTGTCCGTCAGCTGCTTGACGCTCTGGTTAAGACCCGTCGCCGCCCAGCCGGACACGATGCCGACGGCGGCAGCGTTGAGCCAGTCATGCGCCGGATAGTCCGGCACGCCCATCGCCCAGGCAACCACGCCGAGCACCAGCCCGGCCGCGCCGCAGATGATGGGGATCCATTTGTCAGCCACGCTGGTGGCCTTGACGGCCATGCCCAGCAGATACGCGATGGCGGTGATCGCCGCCACAGATGCAATGCCAAGTTCCATATGTATACTCCTTTCATTTTTCCGCCGGAAGCTGCAAAAATTTGTGGTGGATATCATCCATCACACCGTTTGCCCCCAGCGCGTGATACTGCTTCCAACAATTCTCAAAATTCTGGCGCGCATAAATCGGTGCATAGCCCCGGTCGTGCCACTTGTTGTAGTCCGCGATCATCTGCGCGCGCAGCAGAGCTTGTACGCCCAGTTTGGTCGCCGCCGTGTCTGCCCGATCGTGCTTGATCTGATTGGCCAGATGCTTTATCATCCCCAGCAGTGCCGAGATCAGGATGGTCGGCACGCCCAGCAGGCAGAGCCACTGATATGTACTCACGGCTGCCTCACTTTCCATCCATCATCCGCTGGCACACGACCAGCGTCCGCAGCATATCCCGCGACAGGTTGATCTTTCCGCCGCCCTCGCCCGCGAGCGCGCCGGTGTCTACCATCCGCTGCACATCCTCGCGCGCCCAGTCGGGCACGTCATCCACCGTAGCATAGCGCGGATTGCTTGCCTCTGCGTACCTCGTGCCGATCATCAGCCCCCGGATCATATCCAGCGACAGATTCAGGTTGCCGCGCTCGTCGCCACGCAGCGCCCCCGCCGCCATCAGGTCGCGCACCGTGTCCTGCGCCCAATCGGGCACCTCGTCGATCGTGTTATACCGTGTCATATCCTCGTCCTCCTCGTCTGTGTTGGTTGTCAGCATTGCCTTAAATGCCGCCCACTGCGCCGGGTCATCCACCCACGGCATGGGGCAGCGCTTGCCCGTCACGTCGTAGTGCCGCACAACGTGCTCCGTGTCGATGCCATAGCGCTGCATAATCTCCCGCGCCAGCGCCGCGGCGTTGGCCACGGTCTCCGGCTTGATGTAGTAGCTGCCGTCGGCGCGCTTGCGGCTGCACATCTCGATGCCGATGCTGTTGCCGTTGCGGCACTCGGGGTGCCAGTACGCCCGCGCGCCGCAGTGCCACGCCGTGTCGCACTCGCGCACGGACTGCATCGCGCCGTGCTCGTCGCAAAAATAGTGCGCGCTGGCCTGCAGGCCGCCCACGCGGTGGTAGTAATCGCAGTTGTTGCGCGCAGTGTCACCGTTGTTTGCCGTGTAGTGCATCACAATGTACCGCACCGGCTGCGTGCGCCCGGCGCGGTAATTTGACGGATCGCAAGAAACAAATTCCATGCTGTCAGTTGCCCCCCTCTGGCATCTCTGCATCATAGGTCACATAGGCATTCGCGCCATCAGCAATCGGCAGCGTGAATCTTACATAGGCATAAATCGTCGGTATATCGCTGTTGCACGATACCTTGTATACGTCTGCGGATTCTTGCTCGTATGTGCAGTTCGCAAAATTGGCGGCGGACGACTTGACAACTATGTAGCTCGCAGTCTGGTATACTTTTTCAGAGTTATAGAAAACAACTGCCGTTGCGCCAACGCCTGCTGTGGAAGGAGCTGTCAACGGCTTGAGCCGGACTACAGATCCTGCCTTAATTGGGATAAAGCCGGTAACAAACGACCCGGTGTTGTCCTTTTCTACTCCCGTAGAGGTCGAGAGTCTCTTCCCGTTAGCGAATCCAACGGCCGGTTTGGAAACACCGCCGACCTTGAAGGCGTCCACCAGAATGTTAGGCGTTGTCCCGCCGCTCTCCACTGTGCTGATCGTTATTTCGATATTCCCGGTAACTCTTGGGATCGCAATTTTCCCGCCAGAGTAATAATTTGACACATCTACCCCTCCCATTGTGATCGTGACTGTTGCTCCATCGAGTGTGTACCCTGCGTCAGGGGCGATGTTCGCGCCATAGGACTGGCCATCGATCACCAGCAGCAGCGTATTATCGGTAGAGCAGTTGCTCAAGTTGAGCTTGACTTTGCGATACAGATCGGTTTCGTCGCCCTGCCAGACTTCCGACGTGATATCAACGCCACCCATTTTGATGGTTACGGCGCTGATAGTTTTTCCGTCCTGCGCGATGATCGTTGCCTCGTATGGCTGATACTGTGTCGCCTCGGCCGCGGTGTTGTCGGTCGCCGCACCGGAGAGCGTGTTGGTGACGGCGAAGGTCGCTATATCCGGCGTCACTGTCTCCGGCGTCCCGTCGATCATAGCCGCGCGAAAGGCGTTGATCTCGGCGGCGGTGATGCCGATGCGCGCCGCCCAGTTGACTACCTTATCGCGCAGTGTTGTGCCCGCCATCGTCTGCATATATCGCACAAGCCCGGCATATGCCGCATCGCTCCGTCGGCGCATCTCGCCCTTGAAGCTCGTCAGCTCGTAGTCCTTGTCGATGTCCGGCTGCGCCACGCCGAGCAGCGCCTCAATGATGGCGCACACCGTTCCCGTCCGATCCGCGCCAAGCATACAGTGGATGTAGCACGGCTCGTTTGCGCAGACGTGCCGGATGATGCTGCGCAGCACCGGCGCATACTCTGCGCCGAGACCGTCTGCATCCACGCCGGATGCATACGGCGTCACGGCATAGTGCTCCCACGTCGCCGCAGACCCCAGCGCCGAGCCGGACACGCCGGAGATCTCGGACGCAGAGCGTAGGTCGATTTCTGCGCGTATGTCAAGCTGTGTGCAGAGCACGTCTTTGTCTGCGTCCGTCAGCTTGACGCCGTAGTTTTTCCCGTTGAGTTCTCCGCCGCGAAACAGCAGCCCGTACCGGATCGTGCCGCCGTCACAAGCCCATCCGCCCAAATCTCGGATATTAAACGGGCTGCCTGCCGCGAGCGTCGTGCCGACTCTGATCATTCGCAGCGCACCGGTCGGCGTCAAGTGCCCGCTTACGCTCACGATGCCGCTGCGCTGCACCACATAGTCCGCACCCTGTGCAGACGGAGCGAGGTTATAGAGCGTCTCCGTGCCGGATCGCACATCCTTGCGCAGCACACCGCCGATCGCGTCCGAAGCCGTCAGCGTGCCATCCTCGACCGGCACTGCAACGCCTGCGGGCTGGTCTTTGCGATAGCCGGTCGTCTGTCCGGCATACTGCTCGATCTGTGACGTGCTGTAATCGTCGGGATCATATGTCACGTCAGCGAGGTATGCTGCGACAACGGCGTTAACCTGCGAGTATGTGACAGGCTTTGCCCCGCCCTTGATGCCCCTCACCGCATCGCCCATCTGCGCGATCTTGTACGTCTCCGCGCCGCCGGTCTTTTCGCGGATGGCGGCAGCGATGTCCTGCACGGCAGCTTCTTCGTAGAGCTTTTTCATCTCAGTATCTCACCTCCGTGCCGTCCGGGAGCGCCGCGAGCACGTCGTTTACGATCTCCTGCTTGTCTGCCGCAGTCCAGTAATCCGCGCCTCTGATAGGGGTCTTGCCCGGCGTGCCGGGGTCGCCCTTTTCGCCATCCTTGCCGGGTGCGCCAGCAGGGCCGGTTGCACCTGCATCACCCTTAGCGCCGGTTGCTCCGCGCGATGGCTTACCTGTATCAGTGTTGCCAACGTACCAATTACCATTGTCGCCGATGTGCGGCGTGATGCCGTCCGCGCCTTTAGCACCATGCGCACCAGCAGCCCCAGGTTTGCCGTCTGCACCATCCTTGCCGGGTGCGCCAGCAGGGCCATCCTTGCCCGGCGCGCCATCCGCGCCCTTGAGATCTGCCACGGCGATAAGGTTTTCCCACGTCATGCCGCCGTCGCGGCTGTACTGGATGTAGCCGTCCGCCACGCGCAAGCTGCCGCCTGTCCGTGCCGCCTCGTTGATTGCCGCCACCAGCGTGTCCTTTGCCTCCGTCGTCAGACCGTCAAGATCACCGATCTGGCGCTGGATATCCGACAGCGTTTTTTGCTCCGTCGGCGTGTACACGTAGTCGGCCGGCTTGCCGCGCTTGTGCACCGCAAAATCCTGCTGCACCATCGTGTACGCGCCGGTGTCGTCGGTGACGTATGCGTATACCGTCAGCGTGTGCCAGTCCTGCAGCAACTCGTCCGGGATGATGGCCGTGCCGTCTGCACCGACGTCCACGTCAAGCGTGCCGCCAAGCACGCGATTTTGGTAGTGCACCTGCTCCACGCCGCTGCCCACGCGCAAGCGCCGCCCGGTGTCCCACTGCCACAGCGCGCCCCGGCCATCTGCGATTGTGATTTCCATATTATTCCCCCTTATTTGTATCTGCCCACGACGTAATAGCTGACCTGCGGGGCATTAACAACTGCATCGGATGCTCTCACACACTGATATGCCGGGGCGTGCGTCAGCCGCGTACCTATGTCGTTTTCTGTGTTCGTCGCAAGCCAGATGTTGCCACTCCCGACCGTTGGCGTCGCCGACACGACCGGGTTTGCAACAAACGCAAACGGATACGCACGCGCTGCCTTATTTGCCGCGAGGCCCATCCACGATGCGGTATACAGTGCGCCCCATGTCTGGGATGTCATTGCCAGCTCGCCTATGTCAAATAGAGCCCACATCTCGGCAATGCCGGATGCCCATTTGCGCCACGTCCACTTGCCGGTCGTGCCCTGGTCGATGATGGTGTCCGCACTGGAGCTGCCGCCGGACGACGTGCTGGTCGACCGGATGCCGCTGGAGGAGACGCTGCCGGTAAGAGACTTTTTGCCCCAGCCGATCGTCATGCTGGACTTGCTGCCGACCAGACTTGTGTCCAGTTTGGACACCTGCATGATGGTGTCGATGCCATGCGGAGGAGACACCACGCGGACGCTGTCACCGATCGCAAAGGACTCGATCATGATGTCCTGTGCCGACAGGTCCGCCGCCGTGACCTGGATGCCGCGCGACAGGCCGCTGTGCTGTGCCAGATACGACGCAGCCGTCGCTTTGAGCGCGGACGCATCGTCTGTATCGGCTCGCAGCGTGCCGTCGATGCGCCCATAGATGCCCTCTGCCGCGGCGTTGACAAGATACACCTGCCCGCCGTTGACGTCCTCGATGGTCAGCCCGTCCTTGCCGACGGGATAGACGCGCGTGATAAGGTCCGCGCCGTCGATCTCGTCTGTCAGGCCCAGGAGATTTTTGCGCAGCTCGACCGTCTGCGCGCAGCGGTGGTCATACGACGCCAGGCAGTCGAGATAGACGGAGCCGTCCGCATAGCGGATGCGCAGCTCGCCGCCTGAGATCGATGCTGCCTCTTTGGCCAGGTCCAGCATGGACTTGTACTCGCTCGCAGCCAGCGTGATCGATGGCAGCGACGCGCCGACCTCGCCGAGCTTGACCTGCTTGCCGGCCAGGCAGCCGGCATTGTACTGCGTCACCAGCGCGCCGAGGTATGTCGACACCGCCATTGCATTGATTGTATGCGGCGGCTTGCAGATATCCGCAAGCCACATCATGGCACTGTCGATGCTATAAGTGCGCATGCCGCGCAGGTCCGTAGTCGTGTCGACGACAGAGCCGCGGAAGACCTCCGCGCCGTCTTTGCGGATGGAGATTACGGACGCGCGCTTGATGGGCACGTCGCGCATGATGTTGCTCGGCGGCAGCTTGATCGTCGCCGAGCTGGCGGAGCCGACGGCCTCACTGATCGTGCCGTCCACGATCTCGTAGCCCGGCATGCCGGCCGCAAAAAGCAGCCGGCCGTCGACATAGCCTGCATACATCACATCCACCCCCTGCGGCCCGTCATGGTGATTTTCCCGGCAGTGGCAGCGACCGCAAAAGCATAGTCCTGCTCGCGCCGGATGTGCAGGTACGGGCTGACGGTCTCGCCCGCGCGCAGCTCGACCGGCGCGGACGGCCGAGAGCAGCGCATGATCGTCGTGTCGGTAGTGACGCCGCCGACTGCCGGGTACAGCAGGCGCTCGCTGGCCAAAAAGGCCAGCGACGTCGGCGTAGCCTTGTAAATCTGGACGCGGCGCAAATAGCCATTTTGGTCTACCGGCCCGCCGCGCGCGTGCATGGTGACATACAGGCCATTGGCAGGCACATCTCCGCACCAGCGCGAGCCGCCGTTGTAGACGTTGCCGTCAGCGTCCGTGATCTCGTACCAGCCCTGCGTCGCCTCTGCCGTCACGATGCAGGACCCGGCCGTAGGCCACGGCAGCTGCACACGCACCCAGTTTTCGACCGTCGGGTCGTCACCGGCCCACACGGTCAGCTCCGTGTCCGCGCCGCTGCCGGACACATGCGCGTATGACGATGACGATCCACCGACGGTCAGCGTCTTGCCGACCATCAGGTTGCTTGACGCTGCCAGTACGGGGATGGTGATGGTGGTCTCCGTCGACTCCAGCAGATACGGATCAGCGTCAATCGTGACATCAAAGGTCGTTTTGTCCAGTGATGTGTCCGGCGCGCCGACGGTGCACCGGCCGATGTAATAGCCGGATTTGTTGCTCAGCTCCAGCTTCAGCCGCCGCCCATGTACGGCGGCGGCGAAGCTGTAAAACTCAAAATCCCCGGTCGGTGCAAAGCCAAAGCGGAGCTTGATCTGCCGGTTGCCAAAGACCGGGCCGCCCGTCAGCGCGTCGGTAAGATCGATCTCGCCGTCCGCGCCTGGGACGCTCTCGCTCTGCGTCTTGATGTCCGGCAGGCCAATCTGCACACTCATCAGATCCAGCGCGGTGTACTGTACACCGCCGATTTTACACGTAAGTGCCATTATATCGTCCTCCTGTCCTTGCTCGCGTAGATGCCGCCGAGCGCATAGTCCATGCGCGTGGCGACAGATCCGACAAGCGCGTCTCCGTCCATGTAGATCTGCATCCCTGTGATCGCGCGCTCGAGGCGGTCCATGCGCTCGAGCACGGCGGCGACGTCGCCGCCGGCGCCCGGAGCAGCGGCCGCTTGCAGCGTAGCCGACTGCGCATACAGTCCCTGCATATCCACGCCGACGACGTACTGCGGCTGCAACGACTCGCCGATCTGGCGATTGATGTCGCCGATCGTGGACGCCCAGCCATCGCCGATGCCGGCCGCCATGTTTTGGCCGATATCCGCAAAGACGCGCGATGGGCTGTGGATGCCGAGCAGCTTTTTGATCCAGTCGACCAAGCCCGTAAAAAGATGGGACACGTCCGACTTAAGTCGCTCCCACTGCTCCGTGATGCCTTGCCGTATGCCGTCGACGATGGACTTGCCGATGTCCCAGTAGGACTTTACGGCGGCCAAAAAGCCGCGGACGATCGTCTCCACCAGACGCGGCACAGCCGCGAGGATGTGCCCGGCGTTGGACACAAGCCCGGACGCCAGCGCGATGACGATCTCGATGCCTACGCCGATGATCTCCGGCAGCATCGCGTAAAAAGACTCTACGAGATTTGTGATGATGCCAGGGACAGCATCGATCATCTGCGGGATCGCCGCGATAAGCCCGCGGGCGAGTGCCAGCATCAGCTGCATCGCAGCCTGGATCAGCAGCGTGATCGACTCCGGGGACGTGATCGTGTCCACGATGCCTAGCAGCGCGGACATCGCCGCAGTGATGACGCCCGGCAGCTGATCCGCGATGCCGAGCAGCAGCGCGCCCACCAAATCCACGGCCGCGCCCATCAGGTCAGGCAGCGCGGACAGCAGGCCGGTCACCAGTGCCGCGATAAAGGTCAGCGCGACGGACATCATGCGCGGCGCTTGCGCCGTGAGCTGCCCAGACAGGGACACGACAAGGTCTCCGACCGCTGCCGCGACCTCGTCGCCGCCGCCAGTCAGCATTTTTGTGACGCCGTCCATGATCAGCGTCAGCGTCGGAAGCAGCTCGCCAGAGATGTTGTTTTTTAATCCGCTAAAGGCATACTGCATGTTTTGTAGGCTGTCCTGATAGGCTGCGGCCGCCTTGACCGCGTCCGAGCCCATCACGCCGCCGAGGTCGTGCACCTGCGCGCGCATATCGGCGACGTCGTCCGCACTTGTGTTAAGCAGCGGGCCGAGCTCCGTCGCGCCCCTGCCAAGGAGTTTCCCGGCAAGGTATGTCCGCTGCGTCTCGTCGGTCACATTTTGCAGACCTGCAATCGTGGCGTCAAAAAGCTGCTCTTGTGACATGCCAGCGAGCTGCTCCTGCGATATGCCGAGCTGCGTAAAGGCGTCCGATCCGTTTTCGGCAGCTGTGGCCAGCGTTTTCATTGCTGGTTTTAGCGACTCAATCGACGCGCCGCAGTGCTGCAGGACAAAATCCCACTCTTGATAAGCGTCGGACGACATGCCCATCTTTTGTGACATTTTGTCGATTGTATCGCCATACTCCGCCGCGCCGGTAATCATTTCCTGCGCCGTGTCGCTGATCGCGCTCGCGGCGGTCTTGATTGCCGACGCTGCCAGGTCGGCCAGCGCTCCCTTTAAGACGGTCCATCCGCCGGAGGCTTTTTCGGCCTTTTCGCCGGCCTCCTTGGCTGCGCCACCGACATCGGCGACGGCGTCGTCCGTGCCGGAGGCAGCTGCCTCCAGCCGCGTGAGCTGCTGGCGCGTCGACTCGATCTCTCTCTCAAAGTCGCGGTACTGCTCCGGGCTGATCTTGCCATCGGCCAGCTGATTGGACATCGACTCCTGCGCCGCGATCAGCATCTTAAGCTTGTCCTTAGCGCCGGCGATCGACTCGGCGAGGATATCCTGCTTTTGCGCAAGCAGGACAGTGTTGGTGGGATCAAGCTTAAGCAGCGACTCGACGCCGCGTAGCTCGCCGCTCAGATCGCTCGCCGACTTGCGCGCCTTAAGGATCGCGTCGCCAAGCTTTGTGGTATCGCCGCCGATCTCGACGGTGATGCCCTTAAGTGTCGTACCTTTGCCGCTCAAGCGTCCACCTCCTCCTGCCGCCGCCCGAAGGTGCTGCGCAGCCCGTCCACATCCGGCTCGGTTTGCTCCAGCCTCCAGGCGTTATCCAGATACTCGCGGCCGTCCGCCGACTGCAGCTTGCGCGCGATAAAGGCGTCGCGCAGCAGCAGCAGATAGTCGTCCAGCAGCAGATCGCAGACGTCCGGCAGAGTCATGTTGGCATACTGTGCCACCAGATGCTCACCGACCGTCTCGATCGTGTAGTGGCATCCCGTACCATCTCCGTCATCGGGATAGTACGGGATGGTCAGTTTTTTGCCTTGGTCGCCCCCGCGACAAAGTCGGAGTATGCGGCAAAAAATCCGACGAGATCGTCAAAGGCAAAAAGCCCGGCGACCTCCTTGGGCGTAAACGTCGCGCCCGTGCGGTTGCAGTTAAGGATGTCGCAGACGATGTCGATCATCTCGTCCACGCCCGTGCTGTCCTGCATAGCCGCCATCCGCTTAAAAACGCTCAGCGGCGGCACGGTCAGCAGCAGCTCGCCGCCGTCCGGCAGCTCCAGCGTAAAGATTGCCTTGTGCTGGCCAAGTGTAAATCGATTTGTCATGCCGTGTACACCTCGTCGTAGTAGATCAGCGTGCCCTCCGCGTCCATCGGGTCGGCAGCAAACTCAGCGTCGATCACGGTCTCCTTGTCCTTGGCAAAGGCGATCTCAAAGCCGGATTGGTTTTTGCCGACGATGCGCACGTAAAGCTCGCGCTTGCCGTCCTTGTCAGCGTGCTTAAAGCACAGCACGTACTTTTTGCCGTCGGCGTTGTCGACGCCGCCGATCTTAACGGATCGCTTCGCGGGTTTCCCGGTTGCAGCGTCGGTCTCCGTCACGCGGGCCGTCGCGCTGAGCTTGGCCAGCGTGTTGCCGTCCCACGTCATCACGCCGGACTTAAGCGTCACCTCCTCGGCGGTGAGCACCGTCTTGGACACAAGTCCAAGATCGTCCTTGGCATTATAAAAGGTGGGCTTGTACGACAGCGTCGCGCCGCCGGAGATGTGGCCCAGGATGTTGTCGTCCGTGCAGATCGCCTCGGTCTCCGGCACGGTCGTGCCGGTGTACTCCTGCACGTAAAGCTTGCCGGAACCAAGCGTGATATCTTTGCGTTTTTTAAGTGCCATAATTATGCAAATCCTTTCTCGGTGTACGCAAAATCGTACACCGTCTCAAAAAAGTGCTCCGTGTCGATCCACATGCGCTCCTCCCGCACGTACTCAAGGCCGAGCGCGTCGAGCCGCTGCTCGATCAGGGCCTCGAGATCCTCGGCCGGCTTTTGCGCGTAGAGCTCGATCGTGATGTTGTGCTCGCTGATGCCGTTGTACAGGTCGGCGCCGCGGCGGGTCGTCCGGTCGTGATAGACGGCATACGGCAGCGACGGCGGCATAGCCCAGCACGTCTCGATGTGCTGGATGCCGTCGAGCACCGTGGGGATGATATCAGCCACCGCTCAGCGCCTCCTTTACGGCGTCGAGGTACTCCTCGACGACCTGTTTTTTGGCAAAATCCAAAAAGTGCGTCCCCTCGACGCGCCCGCCGTTGACCTTGGCATGGCCAAAGTTAAGCAGGTGCGTGAGGTAGGCGCGCTCCCCGCGTACATACCACGTTTTGGCGTAGTTTGTTGGGGTGTCGGATGTCGTCTTTGAGGCGATGTGCTTGACATACTCGCCGGTGTCGCGTGGAGCCGTCGCCTTGGTCAGCTTGACCAGCTTGAGCATGGCGTTGTCCACCAGCGCGCGGAGCTTACTCTGCACGTCGGCGTTGTACTCCTCCAGCGCGCCGGCGATGGCCTTGTCCAGGGTGGAGATGGTTACAGTCTCGTCGCGCATGCCGTCACCTCACCACAATCTCAAGCCCGCCGTTCCGTGTCTCGTAGGTGCGCTCGACGATATAGCGCCGACCGCCATACTCGACAAAGCGCTGACCGTCATAGTCGCGCCAGTCCGCCAGCCGAAACTGCACCGACGGGTGCAGGCCGACGGCGGCCGCCTGGTAGTGCTCGGCGCGCGTGATGCTTTCGCGCCGGCAAAACACCTCGTGCTTGCCGACGTCGTTGCCGCGCTCGTCAATGGCGATCAGATTGATTACATCATCGTACACACGTCTCCCTCCTTTGCCGGTGTGTCCAAATTGGACACACCGGCGTGTTGTACCTTAGCCCTGCATCTGCTGTTGGCAGAGCCGATTGTTGATTTTGGCCCGCAGGTAGCGCGGCATTGCCAGTGTCGGCTGCTGCCTGCGCTCGTGCAGGTGCGCGGCGTACATCTCCAGCAGCAGCTGGTCGCCGGGGTCGTCCATGTCCAGGACGACGCCCTCGGTGCGCAGCATCTTGCCGGCGGCGGCGATCAGCGCCGCAAAGTACTCGTCGCGCTTGGTGTGCGTCACGCCGAGATCAGCCTTGAGCAGCGCAAGCACCGTCTCGGCCGTACCGCCGGCCATCAGTTGGCGGAGTCAGCGGCAAAAGTCGCCGAGGTCACCGGCGCGACGTTGTCGTAGCGCACTACCACAAAAGCCTCGCCGCGCACCGGCTTGCCATCGTAGCGGGCGGTCGCCTTAAACGCAGTCTGGTCCTCGATAAATTTTACCTCGCGCGACTGCTCCAGCGTCGTGCCCTCGCGCTCGGCCAGCAGATACAGATCCATGTAGCCGCCGATGATCTCGTTGTCCGGCACAAAGTCCAGCTCCACGATCTGGCCGCCGATGATCGGCATCTCGGACGTCACGCCGGCAGTCAGCGCGGCAGCGCTGTCAAAGGCAAGCGCCTTGCTCTGCAGCGCGATGTGCGTCTTGTGATTGCACACCCACACAGGCGTGCCGTTGGAGTACTTGGGGTCGGCAGCGCCGAGCGCGGTGATCAGATCCGCGTAAAATTCCTCGCCGTTTTTGGCGGCGGAGTTGGCCTTGATGACGTTGGTCGTCGCAAGCGCCGTAAAAGCGCCCTGGTTGGTGCCCCACCATGCGGGCTGCTCGGCGGCTGCCAGTCTGGTTGCGATGCCGACCGGCATCTTAGTGCCAGTGCCAAAAAGAATGGCCTTGTCCAGCGCGTAGCCGATCGCCTGGCCAAGCTGGTCAAGGATCTCGGTCGCCAGGCCGATGTTGTCGTCGTCATCCAGGTAGCAGTTGGAGACGAAGACGTAGCCGCCGACCTTGTAGCCGTCGGTCTCGATCTGGTTGATGGTGATGGTCATCTCGTTGAGCGCGCCCACCATCTCCGTCCACACGGCCTCCGGCACAGTGCCGACGATGTTCTGGCGCGCCTTGCCGCGCACCTGGCGCAGGCGGGTGTAGCCGATCAGCTTGCTGTAGCGGTTGATGTTGTCGCGGACGATGTCCAGCATCACCTCGGGGATGCCGAGGGCTGCGCCGGACACGGCGCGCTGCTGGCCAAGCATCTCACGGGTGCGGGTCAAAAATGCGGTGACGTCCTCGCGGGCAAAAAATGCGTCGCGCTGGGCGTAGGTCATGCCGTAAAAGCGGCTGCGGGCATCGCCGCCCGCGGTGTTGGTAGGCATAGTTTTGTGTGCTCCTCTCTCAGTGTGATGTGTGGTGTTGGTGTGGGCTGCGCTGCGGGCCTCGGCGGCGTTGGCCTCGGCGGCCTCGATCTGCTCGGTCAGGCTCGCGGCATCCGCCTCGGCGGCCTCGATGTCTTCCGTCACCTTGTCGCGGTCCGCCTCAAACTCGCCAATCGCCGTCTCGCAGGCGGCGCGCTCGTCATCAGTCTTGGCCGCCTCGATGTCTGCGGCCAGCTCGCTCTCGCGGGTCTCCAGCGCCGCAGCCTGCTCACGCAGCTGTGCAAGCGTCGCGTTGACGGCAGACAGCTTATTGCGCAGCAGCAGTACTTTAAGTGCCATTGTTGTCTCCTCCTGTCAGTCTGGTTTTCATCTTGGTTTTCCACGCCTCGGCCTGCCGGCGCTGGATCTCGGCGAGATCCGCATGGCGGGCTTTGACGGCGGTCTCCTCGTAGGCCGGATAGGTCACGACAGAGACCTCATACAGCGGATTTACCTTGGTGATCTCCCAGCGGCACTGTCCGCCGCCGAGGTCGACAAAGGTCTCCTCCTCAATGTCAAAACCAAACGAGCACTGGTCGACGTCACCGCGCTGGACGCGCGCATAGAGGCTCATGGCGTCGGCATCGTCTCGGTTGATTTTGATTGTGCCATACAGGCCGCGCGCATCCTCGCGCAGCGTCAGCGTGCCGGCCTTGGTTCGGCCGAGCACAAGCCGTGTGTCATGGTCGATCAGCGCGCGGATGTCGCCGGACAGACATCCGGCAAACGCCCCCGGCTTGACGATCTCGGTCGCCCCGTCCCACAGGACATAGGGACTGTCAAACACGGCAAAATACCCCTCGATGATGAGGTCGTCCCCGTCGTCGCGGGTGCGAAACTGCTGCGGCGTGCTCCGCAGCTGCCGGCCCTGCCGGCTGTTGTTATTAGGCATTGTCGCCCTCCTTCTGCTGATCCTGGATCAGCTTTTTTTGGTCGCCGATCATGCCGGCGGGGATGTAGTTTTCAAGCATGACGAGCTGGTCGAGGTCCTTTTTGGGCGTCATGCCCAGCCAGTCGCGTACTTCGTTTCCGGTCATGAGGCCGCGCACATACAGGTCGCACGCGACCGACGACAGGTCGGCCATGCTATAGGCATACAGGCTGCGCGGGTTGAGGCGGAAATACCGGGACGGCGAGAGCAGCAGCTTTTTGGTCAGCTCCTGCTGGATGGCCGTTGCGATCTCCATCACCGTCGACCTGACGTAGTTGTTGTAGGCGTCCTGGTCATAGTCCCCGACGCCCAGCAAAAACGCCGGGACATGCATCACGCTGGCTACCGTGCGCTTGTCCAGGGTCACGGCGTCGTTGATCGCCAGATCCTGCAGCGACAGGGGCTTGATCTGCTGCACGTCCATCAGGTCCGCCTGCACCACCCACGGCTCTCCGGCCTCGTCGGTGCTCAAATAATCGTCCAAAAATTTGCGGCGGCCCTCTTTCCCGGAAAACTCCTCGGCGATACCGTCCACGCGGACGATAATGGAGGGCTTCCACTTCTCGGACATAAAGCCCTTTTTTGTGGCGGCTGCCTGTTTGAGGCCGGCTGCCACGTCGCGCAGCTGCACCCGGTAGCCGGTGCCGCGCCACGGATAGGTCAAGTCCGGGTGGAGCACAAAGTGCAGCACCTCGTCCGGCGCAAAACTGCGCCCGCGCCACTGCACGACGTAGCTGTCGCCGACCGGCTGCGCGGTTGCATCCGGCATCGGCATCAGGTCGTCAAGGTAACCGTTGGTCGTCACCGGCAGCACAAAGGCGTTGCCATCGCCGGTCGTCAGCATCGTGCGCACGATCCACTCGACCCACGTCTTGCGTGTGGTCGGGCCGTAGGGGTTGATATCCACCTTGGTCGCCAGCGCATCGCGCACGCGCACGTCGCCCGCCTTGGTGTTTTCCATAAGGTGGATGGTCATGCTGGAGACGCTGCCGGCGATCGCATCGACCGCCGCGGCGACCTCCGGGCAGTCGATCAGCCGGGTGTAGCCGGGCACCTGCATCGCAGACCCGTCGCTGCCGACGATCCACCCGGTCAGGCCGCCGACACCTCGCTTTTTGGCCGCCTTGCGGCCCGCGAAAAGTCTCATATCTCACGCTCCTGTCATGCAAACCAGCCAAGGTCTTTGGCTGCTTTCTCAGAGTTTTCCAGCATCCGAATTGCCGCAAAGACGGACGCATCAAAGACGTCGATGCGCAGCGTCGGTTCGATCTTCTCATACTGAATCATATCGTCCGTCTTTTCGACCGCACGGACGTTTTGGACGCAGTACTCATACGGCTCGGCGTGCAGATAGTACAGCAGGCCGTTTTTTGCAGCCGCCTCGATATGCCGGAAGCCCTCCGACTTTTTGTAAAAGTACTGCGGCTGGTCGATGATCTTAAAGCCGGCCTTTTTCATGCCGGCAAAGTATTCGCGGCAAAATTTCCGGTCGTGTCCCACCTCGGCGATCTTAAAGCCCATCTGCCGCATCCGCACAAACCACGCGACGATCTCCGCGTGATTGACGGACTTGTCGTTGCTCATGCTCAGCCAGCCGTCCTCCTGCCAGCCAAACAGCGGGATGTTGTCCTCCTCGGCTTTGACGGCCGCGGCCGTGACCGGGAACCAACAGTGCGGGATGATGATGTTGACGCCCTGGTATACGCCGTACAGGCAGGCCGCCGTCAGGTCGTGCATCTTGGACAGGTCGGCGCCGCCGTACCACTTGATCGGCAGCTTTGCCAGCTCCTCGATCGTCCAGTGATATTTGGCATCTGACGCCCGGAACTCCGCGATGTTAAAGTAGGCCCGCATCGCGGACGTATAGACATTCAGCGACTTTGCAAAAAAGTCCTTGCGCTGCTGCGGATCGTTTTGCGCCTGCAACGCATCATTCATGATGTCATTTGGCCGGATGGACTCCCCATAGGCGGGGTTGGCCATGCGCTGCACGTCGGCGTTGGTGTAGTCCACGTTCCCGGCCTCGTCGACCGGCGCAGCAGCGATGTACACAAACAGCGCATCCGCGTCCGCGGACTTGATCGTGCCGTTGAGGATCTGCCGGCAGTACTTAAGCCTGTGGCCGCAAAAGCTGTTTTCGCGGTCGCCGGCCGTGGAGATGCCGATGACGAGCTTGTTGGTGTACGCCTTGGTCGCCTCCTTGAGCACGTTGTACTGCTTGGGCGACTTGTAGGCGTGCAGCTCGTCGGCAATGATGATGTTGGCGTTAAAACTATCCTGTTGGTCCGGGTTGGACGCCAGCGCGTTGATGTAGATGGACCCCTCGCCGACCGAGCCGGAGATGCTGCGCTCTGCGTTGTTGTCTAGGATGCGCAGGCCGTTTGGGTCGTCGTCCTGGGACAGGCCGAGCCGCCGGACGTTGTAGGCCAAAAAGCCAAAAGACTCCAGCGACTGCTTGAGCGCAGCAGACACGATGTACACCTTGGACCCGGACGGCGACTCGATTAGCGACAGCGCCCAGGCAAGCGCGGCCGCAAACGTCGTCTTGATGTTTTTCCGGGGTACAAAGATAAACGCCTCCTTAAACCGGCGCTCGTCTGTGCCGGCAAGGTAAAAGCCAAGGAGGTTGTACACGCAAAACTTGTGATACGGCAGGAGCAAAAACGGCTGTCCGCGGAGTGGAGTGGCGTCCAGCCGCTGCCCCTGCTGGTGGCACAGCATGGTCTCGATCAGCTCGATCGCGTACTCGGCCTCGGCCGGCCGAAAGTCCCAGCGCGGATCGTCAAGATCCGCGAGAAAGCGCTCGCACGCCTGCCGGATGTCCGGGCAGGCGAGGATCGTGCCGTCCAGACAGCCGGTGACATAGTCCCAGACCGCCTGTGCATTGTGATGGTCGCCGAGCTTTGCCCGGAGGCTGTCCATGTCATGCTGCGTCATTTGCCCGCCCTCTCTCGTGCCTGCGCCAGCGCCCGCTCCAATGCGGACGGACCGGAGGGCGGTGCCTTTGCGTTACCCAGCACCCGGCGCTGGCCGGTCGGCGTCAGACCAAGCTGCGCCGAGATGTCCACGATCTGCCCGCGCAGCCCCTCGACCACGGAGTAGTACGGATCTTTGACTGCGTTGGTCGCTCCGCTCTTGTTGGTGTACTCGGTCACAAACTCGCCGCCGTTCGCGCGCCAGTCGCGCTCGGCCTTTGCAAGCTCCGTCTGGATGCGGGCGAGTGTCTTGATGATCGGCTCAAACGCCTGGTTGTAAGTCCCAGCGAGCCGCATGTTCTCGCGGATCGCATCCTCGCGCTTGCTCATGTCTCACGCTCCTTTTGTGTCCAATTCGGACACGGTTCCTGCCACGTTTTTGGCCGGGAATGATTCGTTTTTGCGCAAAAATCGCAGGGCCGCAAAAATGCCGCCTCCAAGGTTCCCGCGCGTGCGCCCGGTTGCTTTGTTCCCGCGCGATCCCCCCGCGCCGAAAACTCGGCGCGGTTGGAAAGAGTCCCCCCCGCCGGTCCCCGGATGGTAGGCGCTGGAAGTCACGAGAGGGGGGGCTTGCGCCGCTCGGCGCGCTGTCGCCACTGCTCGCCCAGCGGCGTGAGCTGCTCGCTGTTGCGGTCGTGCATCGCGTCGTGGCATCGCGGGCAAAGGCTGACAAGATTCCAGGCCGCCCAGGCATAGCCTGGGTAGCGCCCGGCCGGGAAACAGTGGTGCACGGTCGTCGCCGCGCGGTGCTTGCCGTATCGCAGGCACTGCTGGCACAGGTAGTCATCGCGGCGCAGGATGCGGGCGCGCAGCGGCGGCCAGCGCTTGTCTGCGTAGATGCCGGTCGCCATAACGGGCTATCACCTCCGAGGAGACCGGCAAAACAAAAAGAGCCGGAGCCAGCAAACAAAACACACACGTGTTGTTTACCGGCTCCGGCTCTCAAAGCACTGGCCTCTCGATATGTCGATTATAATCTCGTGTTTGCAATCGCGGCAAAACACTGGGATGTTGATACCCTCCGTGTCGCTGCGGATCTTTGCCAGCCGCCGATTGCGGTGGCATACTGGGCAGATGAGATAACCCGCCCTTACGGTTAACATTTTACCATGCGTGTCCTGATTTTGCAAGTAAATCCCTCCAATTTGTTTGGGCTGCGTCTAAAGATATACACAACCCCAAGACAGATAATATAGGTGCCTACTCGCGGCGCGCGCTGCGCTCCGGCAGGAGGTACACTATATAATCATAGCTGCCATACTCATTTTGTTTGTGGTCGGTGTCGAGGACAAACGCACCCGGCGGCGCCGTGACCGTCACTGTCTCATCCACCATCTCGGACTCCTCGACCGGCTTGCGCAGGTTGCGGCTCGCGTTCCAGCCGCGGTCCCCGACCGCCGTGGCCGGTGCGTCCGGGTTGCGCTCGTGGAGCAGGTACTGTGCCAGCTCCAGAAAGTCGTCGTGCACATACATCTCGGTCTCGCCGATTGGCAGGATCTCGACGTTGCTGCCGTTGGGCCACAGCGCGCGGATGGTGTCATAGTCGCCGCTGCCCGTGGCGCTGATGATCAGATGGTGGTGCAATCGTCGGCTGCCGTCGCGCTGGAGCTCCTGCGTGACGTACACATAGCGCAGCTCGCGCCCGGCCCGCCGGTACTGCCGGCGCATCCGGTCGAAAAATGCGGCCACCTGCTTTTTGGCCGCCTTGCGGTTTGGCGGCAGGTGCTCGTCGTCGTAGGTCAGCGTCACATACAGATCGCGGCGTGTAAAGTTGGCCGCGAGCTGCATCTGCAGCTTTTGGTACGCAAAGCGGTAATTTAACTTCCTGCGCGCCGCCGTGGAGCACTTGGCCTTTTCGGCTCGCGCCCTCGGCGTGTCCGTTGACAGCACCTGCGTATAGCAGACAGCGCGCACAAGACGTCCGGCGGTCTGCTTTTTAAGTCGTTTTGTTTTTGCCATGTAGCCTCCTAACAGGACGCAAAACGGCGGGGCCGCAGCCCCGCCATCCCTTTTTACTTGTTTTCGGGCGGCGCGAACTCTATGCCGTAGGCATAGGCCACCTCCCATTTGTTGTCCTTTGCCAGCCGCGCGAGCCTGGCCTCCGCCTCAGCGTGGCCGACAAACGGTCGCTCGCCGAGGATCGGCAGCCACTCGTGCGTCCGCGGCGAGCGCAGACACAGCACCCAGCGCTGCAGATCGTCCACGCGCCGGCGGCGGACGGCGAAAAGATAGTCGCGCCGCTTGTACGTGACGCTATGCATCGCTGTCGCCGTCCAGTCTCTTTTTCAGGCGCGCGACTTTACGTCTGCGCCAGTCGCGCACATCATCTGCGCAGCAAAACAGCATCATCATCTGCTCGAGCATGATCTCCACGTCGGCGATCTCCTCGGCGATGTTTTCCGGCGAGTATTTGCCGCGCAAGTACTTGCACAGCTCTTTCTGCAGCTCGCTCATTTCCTCGAAAATCATCACGATTTGCGGCAGCGAGCCGTAGGTGTCCAGCGCTCTCTGCAGCACTTCCGATTCATCGATGTGTTCAGCCATCGCTTTCTCCTCCTTCTGGCAGCACCATCAAGCGCCCGGCCTTCCCCAGCGCTACCACCTCGCACAGTTGCTTGGCCGATACGCCAAGCGCGGCTGCCGCACAGCGGACTATGATGTCCATGCTCATTGTCTGCTTGTACTCCTCCGGCTCAAAGCCGAGATCCACGTAGGCCTTGAGCTTAACCACAGCTTCCTCTGCCGCCAGCAGCACCGCACAGCCGTGGATGCCGCAGTTGTGCTCATAGCCGCAGGCGAGACAGCTGTGTTTGAGGTCCCCAGTATGGATCGCCAGCTCGTGCAGCCGCAGTGACAGGCCGACCAGCTCCCGCGACGCATGATTATTACTTGCCATGGCCGCCCTCCTGCTCGTCGATTAAAAATTGGTGGTGTTGTAGCAGCTCAAAGGCCGCCTGCATCAGTACATCATCACAGTGGTCGACGGCATGCAGCGGGCACTTGTCGCAGTTTTCCAGGCTTGCGCCGGTGCAAAGCCGCATCGTATCCATTACCTCGTCTCGTGTCATGCCGTTAAAATCCCAGCGCCCGTCGACGACGCCGCGGATTTCTCCCTCGCGTGTCGTCGCAAGCGTCCACCTGTAATGGCGCGCAGACTTGATGTCATACGTCGGCTTGCCGGTGTACTCCACCCAGAGGTGCTCGAGACGAGCACCTGTGGAGTCCTCCCAGTCTGGCAAAAACGCGACGGCGTCGGCGCTGTCCAGCTGCGCAAAGCTGATGCGCATATAGTCGGCATTGCTCATGCCCTCCGGCTGCAGGGCCGGGTTGATGGGCGTGTGGCCGGCATCGGCGATGTCCGCAGCGGCGCGGGCAAACTTGGCCTTATAGTACGGGTCTCCGGTGAGCTTACCTGCTATGTAGATTTTCATGCGTCGTCCTCCTTTTTGCTCTCGCGCTGCGGCAGCACCGTAAGGTGCGGGTTGTCCGTCCGGCAGAGCAAATAGTCCGTGGTCACGCCGAGGATGTCGGCAGCCGCGACCAGCGCGTCGAGCGACTCGACAGCCACGCTCCTGTAAGGCGCCCAATACGTGCCGCCACTCGCAAGCCCCGCCACAGTGGTGTGCAGCGCCTCGGCGACTGCCTCCTGCTCGCCGTATTCGGCGAGCGCGTGCGTCAGTCTGCCCCAGTAGATGCGGCACTTGCTCCCGCGCTCCTCGCGGCGCTTGGCAGCCTCGTCGTTCGCGCGCTGCTCGGCCTCGGCCTTATCCTCGCGGATCTGCAGGTGCCTGTCCTTGGCGACCTTGCAGTATTTGTCGCACGTGGCGATGTCGTAGCACTCCATGCAGCAGGTGTGCTCGCAGCTGCGCATGTAGTTGCCGGTCGTCTTTTGCAGCGACTTTACCACGTTGCCGCACGGGACGCCGCATGCATACTTGCACTTGCGGGCGGCGAGACTGTCGCGGTCGCTCAGGATGCGCTCGGCCTCGCCGCAGCGCATGGAGCGCAGGCCGTCCTGGCCGTTGCCCTTGACCTTGGCGATCAGCTGCTGGTCATCCTCGGAGCACTTAGCAATCTCGTAGGCCACGCTCTCGGGCATGCGGCCGTCGTCATAGTACTGCTTGATCTGCGGGATCAGCTTGGTCTTGATCGTGTCCAGCCGGGCGATCTTGGACGCAGAGATATTGCACGCGCTGGCGACGTAGTCGCGCATCCGGCCCGGGAACTCATAGCCCTGGGACTTAAGTCCATACAGCAGGTCGCGCACGCGGTCGACCTGCTTGGAGGTCTCGGCCGAGGTCAGCACGCGCGTCGCGCTGTTGGCCTGGATCAGCATCAGCTCCTCCATCAGGTCGTCGCCTGGCTCGCGCACAAAGCACGGCGTTGTCTCAAAGGGCTTTGTGTCCTCGGCGAGATGGTCGTCCAGGATCGTCATCAGCGCGCGGTGACGACGGTGTCCGGAGATGATGATGTAGCCCTCGCCGTCTCCGGACGGCCGGACGGTCAGCGGGTCGAGCAGCCCCTGCATCAGGATGCTGTCGATCAGATCGTCGACCTTGGATGTATCATAAAAATTTTTGTCGTTGGCAAAGATCTTGCGCGTGGGGATCATCTGCAGCCTGCGCTCGGCCGGCTTGGCAGCGCCCTCTGGCGGCTTAATGTAGTCAGCGAGGTTAAAATTACTCATCGTCTGCCGCCTCCTTGCCCAGGTACTCGTCCACAAAGTCGCGGTAGTCGCGGGCGGCCGCGCACCACCGGCTGTATGTACTGATCGGCTGTCGCGCAAAGGTTGCCTCGTCCATCTTGTCTGTGCGGCGGATCGTAGTCTCAAACACCGGCACATCCATGGCGCGCAGGTACTGCTCGCCCTGCGTCACGACCGGGGCGTTGTGCCACATCGTCACCAGCACGCCGGCGATCCGTATGCTGCTGCGCACCGTCTGCACGGCGCGGATCTGCGCCGTCAGCTCGTCGATGCCGGAGATGGCAAAGGCGTCGACCTTGGCCGGGATGATGATGTCATCGCTGACGGAGATGCCCGCGATCGACACCGCCGTAAAGCCCGGCGGGCAGTCAATGAGGACGTAGTCATAGTCGGACTCCGCAAACTCCGATGCCATAAAGTCCCCAAAGCCGGAGACCAGCGACTTATCCGCGGTTGCCGCCGCGACGTCGAGCTGCAGCAGGTCCATGCTGGCCGGGATGATGTCCACGCCGTCAACCTGCGTCATCCAGCAGCACTCATCCCACGCGCTCTGGCGCGTGAAAACGTCGTACAGCGTCACCGGCGCGTGGTCGCCGCCGAAAAAGCGGGTCGCGTTGGCCTGCGGGTCTGCGTCGATCAGCAGCACGCTCTTGCCGTGCTCCGTGGCCAAGATGCTGGCCATGTTGATGGCCGTGGCGGTTTTGCCGACGCCGCCCTTGAGATTCACAATGCTGATAACTTTCATTTTTTTGCACCTTTCTTTTTTCGCGTCTCGCCCGGCAGTCTCGGCTGCCGGTCCTTGCGCGGCAGCGTGTCGTCACCCGCGCGGTCCGGGAAATAGTAGCTCTCGCGGCACTTGCGACCGCGGGGCAGATCAAACTCCACGGTGTAAAATCGCCGCTGTGGATGGATGTACACCACGGTCGCCGTAAAGGCTTGCCCGTCCGATACAAAGCCAGAGCACGTCGACCCATAGGACGGCACCATGCCGGGCAGCTTGTCGCCGATCTTTATGGCAGCTCGCCTCCCCTCTCCGCGGTGCGCGGCCATGCCTGCATCCGCGGCCAGTCGTCCTCGTCGTCGTGGTCCGCGGCCGTGTCCGATTTGGACACCGCCGGCAGCATACGCAGATGCGCCGCGTCAAAGACAAGCTCGATCGCGCCGCGCTCGCCCTCTTTGTTTTTGACGATCGACAGCACCCGGTCGCCGCCGGGCTGCGCCGCGAGGATCATGATGGCATCCGCGTCCTGCTCCAGCTGGCCGGACTCGCGCAGGTCCGACATCGACGGTGTGCGGCTGCGCTGCTGCCCTTTTTCCGGGCGCGACAGCTGCGACAGCGCGATGACGGCGATGCCGGCCCGCTGCGCCATCGTGTGCAGCGCCAGCGAGATGTTGGTCACCTGCTCGACGCGGGTGTTGCCCTTTGCCTGCAGCAGCTGCACGTAGTCGATGACGATCACGTCGTACCGCCGCGCCATGGCGACCGCCTGCACATCGGCAACGCCAAAGCCGGAGGCCCGGATGACGTCCAGCGTGATGCGCTGCGCGGTCTGGATTGCCGTCGAAGCCGTCTTGTAGTCGTCTAGCACCATCTGGTTGCGCTTGATGCGGCCGAAGTTGATGCCCTCCGTCTGCGCGACCATGCGGTCGTACAGCTTGGCGTCCGACGTCTCTAGGCTAAAAATCCCGACCCGGAGACCGGAGCGCGCCATGTGCATCGCAAACTGCGTCGCCAGCAGCGTCTTGCCGCTGCTCGGCAGGCCGCCGAGGATGATCAGGTCGCCGCGCTCTGCGTAGAGCCTCTCGTCCAGCTGCCGGATACCCCAGCGGAGATAGTCCGGCTGATGCCCATCGGCGTGGCGCTGGTAAAACTCGCACAGCCCCTGATGCCAGCTGACGACGCGCAGCGTCTTGCTGTCGCACAGGCACTCGCTTGCCGTTTCGACGGCCGCGCGCGCCTCGTCCAGCGTCACCGCGTCGAGCATCTTGGCTGCCGCGTCCTTGATGCGCGCAAGCCTTGACTGCTCGCGCATCACGTCGGCATACGCCTCCCAGTGCGCCGCCGTCGGTGTGTCGGCCATGATCTGCACCAGCATCTGCCGATATGCATCGCCCAGGCGGTGCAGCACCGTGACCACGTCGACCGTCTGGCACGCGGACCACTGCGCGCGGATGGCATCGTACACGTGCCGGTACTCCGGCGTCAAAAAGTCATCCGCCGATACGCGCAGCATCACGTCGCCGACGATCTCCGGCGAGATCAGCACACTGCCGATCACGGCTGCCTGCGCATCGATCAGTGTCTGCTTTACGTCCATAGCGGCAGACCTCCTCCCTCCGCCGGTTGCTCTGCCGGCGCGTGTGGCTCGTCCTCCCAGCGGCGCTGATTGAGGTATGTAGCCGCATACGGGATGCCGACACCCCGCTGCCACTCCTCACTGGCCATCTGCCGCTTGAGCGCTCTGGCGATGTCGTCGATCAGTGCATCGTCCGGCTTTAGCTTGTCCCATGCGGCCGCGGCAGCCCTTGGCTTCTCGCCCCGCGGGTAGTACTTCCAAAACGCCGCAAAGCGTTCCGGCTTCCACGCCGGCTCGCGCCCTTGTTCTTTTTTCGGCGCTCGCCGCCCCCTCTGGGGGGTAAAGGGGGTATTAGTATCTAAGTACTTGGTATCTTTAGTACTTGGTTGCGTTGGATTTTCCGTTGACGGGTTATCCGTCGACGGGTTTCCCGACGACGGTGACACCGTTGTGGGATTATCCGACGACGGTGGCGCATCTGCGCCAAGCGGCGCCTCGTGCACGATGTACTCGTTGCCCGCAAAAGATCCGTCCGCCGCGTGCGTCTGGCGGCGCTCGATGTAGCCCGCCTGCTCCAGCTCCACGATCGCGGACCGGATGGCGTCCTTGCCCTCCTTGCAGATGTGGGCGAGGCCCTCGAGCGTATAGTCCCAGTCGTCCGGCAGACGCAGGATCTTGCTCAGTAGGCCGATCGCCTTGAGGCTCAGGCGGGTGTCGTCAAGATGGCGGTTGCTCATGACAGTGTAATTCGTCGACTTTTCGACGCGCATCACGGCCATCTCAAAATCCCCCCTTGCAATCGTTTTGGATCTGCTGTAAAATGTAAGTGCAATAGCTATTGCACTTTTTTGCACCTGAGTCGTGCCCGTCGCCGCGGGCACGGCTCTTTTTTTGTCCCATCATCATACTCACACCACCCTCATGCCAGGGTAATACTCCGGCACCACGTTTTTGATCGGCCGGCCGCGCTTGCGTTTTTCCGGCTGCGGCTTCTGGCGCGGCTGCGGTGCGCAGACGGCTGCCGGCGCCGCTGCGATGCGGCAGCGCTCGACGTATGCATCTACGTCCGACTGATAGTAGCGCAGCGACTTGCCCAGCTTGTAGCACGGCAGCTCGCCGTCCGTCACCAGCCGCCCAACGGACGACCGCGAGATTGACAGCTGCTCGCACACATCTTTAGTCGTCAGCATGGCCATCCTCGTCCCCTCCTCTCGCATACTTGAGCTGCATGGCAGCCTGGACGATCCCGTCGAGCTCGCGCGTAATCTGCTCGAAATCCGGTCGCTCATCCTGGTCGATGCGGCCATCCTCGGCAATGTCCACGAGGCGGTCGATGCGGTGCGAGCTGTCAAAGTCGCGGATCCGGCGCAGCAGCTGGATCACGGCCTGCGGCAGGGCGATGGTGTCCACCTGTGGCAGCAGGTCGGCCGCGACGCGGCTCTTGTTGAGCAGATGCCAGTAGCCGAGCACCGGCGCGCCGGACACCTCGACCATCCGCGTCGCAACATCGTCTGACGGCATCCCGCGGCCGGACTCGTACAGGCGCACGCTCTCGACGGAGATGTCCAGCGCCTCCGCCCAGCGCTCCTGCGTCATGCCGGCAATGCGTCTACCGGTTTGGCTGATATTGTGGTAGTTGTGCTGCATGGTGTTTTGTCACATCCTTTGGTAGCATGATGATAGCCGGTCAGGCCGGCACGTTATACAGGTCGTCGATCGTGCAGCTCAGCGCTGCCGCGATTGCTGGGAGCATATCGGCGCGTGGGTATGACCCGCTGGTCTCCCACATCGCGACCGTGCTTTGCCCTACATGCAGCGCCGACGCGAGCTCCGCCTGCGTCAAACCGCGTTTCGCGCGGCAAATTTTGATGCCGTCCAAGGTATCACCTCCGCTTATCAATTATCTTGATTGCGTTTACTATCTTATATCAAGTATGTTGATATGTCAATATATTTTTTCAATTATCTTGATATTGCGTTTACTTTTCGATTTTTATCAATTATCTTGATATCAACGGAGTTGATAAAAATGAACAGAATTAAGGAGTTGCGCAAGCGCGACAATGTCAAACAAGCAGACCTCGCCAAGTCAGTCAATGTCAGTCAGGCCGCCCTGTCTGGGTACGAGACAGGCAAATACGAGGCGGATACCGACACATATCGGCGCATTGCGAATTATTTTGATGTGTCACTTGACTACTTGCTCGGCGGGCAGCCAGCAACCCCAGCGCGCCCCGGCTACATCCGCGTCCCGGTCCTCGGCCGCGTGGCAGCTGGCATCCCCATCGACGCGATCGAGGAGGTCATCGACTGGGAGGACATCAGCGCTGAAGACGCCGGAGACGGTGAGTACTTTGGCCTGCAGATCAAGGGCCACAGCATGGAGCCCAAGATCTCGGACGGCGACGTCGTGATCGTCCGTCGCCAGCCGGACGTGGACAGCGGCGACATCGCCGTCGTGCTGGTAAACGGCGACGATGCAACCGTCAAGCGCATAAAAAAGAGCCCGCAGGGCGTGACGCTGATACCCAGCAATCCGGCCTACGAGCCTATGTATTACAGTAACGAGGAGATTGAGAGCTTGCCCGTGCAGATCCTCGGCCGTGTGGTCGAGCTGCGGGCCAAGTTGTGACGTGTCCAATTTGGACACAGGGAGCTACATATGAGCTGCGATTTTTTGGCCATTGATTTCGAGACAGCCAATGCGAGCCGCGGGAGTGCCTGCTCTGTCGGCATTGCGGCCGTGTCCGGTCTGCGCATCGTTGATACATATTACTCGCTCATCAAGCCGCGTGTGGCCGGTTTTGACTCTTACAATATCTCGGTACACGGTATCACAGACGAGGATGTCGCAAACGCCAAAACGCTGGACGAGCTATGGCAGGAGATCTCCTGCATGTTCTCGCCGCACACGCCGGTTTTTGCGCATAATGCTCACTTTGACATGACGGTACTGTTGCAGTCGCTGAGCCATGAGATACCAGACTTTATTTACGCCGACACTCTGGACGTCGCGCACTCTCTTGGCATCGCCAAGGCGAAGCTGGACAACTGCACGGACGCGCTGCACATCCAGCTCGAACAGCATCACAACGCGCTGGACGACGCGCAGGCGTGCGCAATGATTGCCATAACCGGTATCCAGCGCAGCGGCTGTCTGTCTGCGTGGGAATACCTCGCAACATCGCCCGACGTAGACATCTACCATTACGCCGATGTTGTCCCGGCTCGTGAACCGGTGCACAGGTCTGCACATCAACAGGGGCACAGTAAGACATACCCGCACGCGCCGCGGCCGTGTGACATTGCTCCGACAGTCGACACGATCGATCAGCGCGGCTGTCTATACGGCAAAAACATTGTGTTTACCGGCGAGCTCAGCATCGACCGCGGCGAGGCGATGCAGATAGCCATAAACTGCGGCGCGACGGTCAAAACGTCCGTGTCCAAAAAAGTGCATTATCTCGTCCTCGGCGAGCAGGACCCGGATGCCGTCGGCGCAAGCGGGCACAGCACAAAGGAGCTCAAGGCATATGAGCTCAACAGCAGCGGGCAGGCGCAGATACAAATCATCAATGAGTGCGAGTTTTTGGAGCTCGCGGGTTTGGGGGCAAAAGTATAATGGAGCAGATCACTCTGGATATGTTGGATGAGATGTCGGCGGAAACGGCAGCGTACAAGCTGATAGAGCCGGCGCTCCTCGAGACGATGCGCAACGCGACAACACCTGAAGATATGCTCATTTTTAAGGCGGACGGCGCGCAGTACAGCTCCCTATACCTCGGGAGCGAGAACAGCCTCGTATGCCGCATCAGCATCCGCGGCAAAAAAAGTCATGTGACAATCCCGGTCAAATACGAGCATATGATCCCCGCGAATGTCAGCACATCACACCTCAGGTCGGATCCGTATTATGTGCGTCTGCCTCTTGCAGATGCTGAGTCGATTGTCAGCTACGCGCCGTTGCTCTCCGCGATCCTCGACGATATGATTGATGCGCTGCCAACTGATTTCGGCTGCTGCTCGCGCTATGAGGCGTGCAGCGACGCTGGTAAGTGCATAAATCCGGATCAGGAGCTATCCACACACTGCTACTACAAGCGCAACCTGCGTCATGGCAAAATCTTTTACGGCCGCAACAAAAATGCATAGTGTCCAAATTGGACACATAACAAAATAGCCGCCCGGTGCTGGCACACCGGACGGCTGACACAGAAAACCCAACCCAAGCAATAAAGGGGGTAGTCTGCCCTGTTATCTTATCACGCCCATGCCGGGCGCGCAAGATGCAAGGCGCATTTGCTATGCAAAAATATCTCAAGAAAAAGATCAGGGACGAGCGCGGTGTCTATATCGCCGTGTACGCCAAGGACCCGGAGGAGCTGGAGCGCAAGGTCGCCGAGCGCCTGGTCGAGGTCGAGCGCCGCAAGGCGCTGGCAGCCAATCCCATGGTGTGGCAGTATGCGCAGACGTGGTACAAGCTCTATACGGCGCACCTCAGCGACAGCCGCAAGTCCGACTATGCTATCGCCATCAATCGCCACATCTGCCCGATTATCGGCGCGCGGCACATACTGGAGGTCTCCGAGGACGACATCGCAGAGGTAATGCGCGCCTGCGGCGCCCTGTCGCGCAGCTCGCAGGATAAGATCGTCTGCGCGCTCAAAAAGATCTTTGAAGCGGGCGAGCGCGCGGGCGTCGTGCGGCATAACCCGTGCGCCGGACTGCGCGCCGGCGGCAAAAAATCGGCCGAAAAAGAGGCGCTGTCCCGTCAGCAGATGCAGACGCTGGAGGACGCCGTCGCGGGCACACGCATCTATCCGTTTGTGATGATTGGCCTGTACGCCGGTCTGCGCCGCGAGGAGATCCTCGGCCTGGAGTGGGACTGCGTCCATCTCGACGGCGCTGCGCCGTATATCTCCGTGCGCCGCGCGCTGCGCTGGGTGCACAATCAACCGGTCGTCTCGGACGAGCTCAAGAGCGCGGCCGCCCGGCGCGACGTGCCAATCCCGCCCAAGCTCGTCGGCTGCCTCGCCGACCTGCAGCGCACCGCGACCGGCGACTATGTCATCAGCAGCAGCGACGGCCAGCCGTGGAGCATGACGGCGTACCGCAACGCCTGGCGCTACATCACGCGCCGCCAGACCGGCACGGCCAAGCGCACGGAGCACGGTGAGACCGTGCTCCGTGAGAAAAAGCTCGGCGAGATGGTGCGCAACTCCAAGGTGCAGATCACGATCGACTTTGACGTCACGCCGCACATCCTACGGCACACATACATCACCAACCTGATCCTGTCCGGCGCCAATGTCAAGGTCGTGCAGTACCTGGCCGGGCACTCCAAGGTGGAGACCACGCTCAACATTTACACGCACCTCATTGAGCGCAGCCCGGAGGCCAACCTCGGCACCGTGCTGCAGGCCTTTCCGGCAGCCGAAAAAATATCCCCAAAAGTATCCCCAAACGCCCCGGCAGACGCCCAATAGCCGCGTTTTTAGCCCGTCGCAACGGGCAGTATGACGCAGTGCGGACATGCTGCAAAACGCAAAAAATCCCGCAATCTCAACAGATTGCGGGATTCTTCGTGGTGGACGATACAGGACTCGAACCTGTGACCCTCCGCACGTCAAGCGGATGCTCATACCAGCTGAGCTAATCGTCCGTGTCAGCGTTGGTTATTCTAACGCATCTGCATCCTTTTGTCAACCCCTTTTTTCGACGGCCCCGATTATTTTCGGAGCCGTCGAACATGGGGCGCTTTACTTCGCCGTGATATAGACCGTGCAGTCGGCCTTCACGCCGCCGCACTCGGCCGTGATCGTCGTCGTGCCTTTGCCCACGCCGGTCACGACGCCCTTGTCGCTGACGGTGGCAATGGATTCGTCCTTACTCGACCACGTGACAGTCTGATTGCCGCCGGCCGGATAGATCGTCGTGCTCAGCGGCACCTCATCGCCGACCTTGGCCGCGAACTCCGTGCGCTTGCTGCCGAGGAACGTGATGGTGATGCTCGTGACCGACGGAGTCGGCGTCGGAGTCGGGGTCGGCTCCGGTGTGGGTGTCGGCGTGGCGACCGGCGCGGCACTGGAAACCGTCGCCGGCGGGGTCGGCTCGGCAACGCTCGGGGTATTTTGACTGGCGTTCAGGCTCACGGTGATGAGCACGATGACGGCAGCCACGACCGCGAGGAGCAAAATGCCGCCGAACAGCATCTGCCACTTCGTATTGACCGCAGCGTGCTCCGCCGCCGGCGTGCCCGCATTTTCACTGGACGTGCGCAGCGGTATGCGCTCTGCGGATTTGCTGCGTCCCGTACCGCAATATGGACAGCGGCTGCGCAGGCCGGAATACTCGCGCCCGCAGCGCCGGCAGGTGATCTTGGGAATGACGCTCATGAGAAGCCTCCAATATGTAAAGATTTGATACGCATTTGTTTTCCCTATCATACACTGTTCGGTTTTTTTCGTCAAGAGGGAGAGCCTGCCGCTCCCCCCTCTTGCGCGGCGCATCAAAACTGCATCTGCACCCCGCCGGACACGTCCGATGTCTGGATGCGTTCCTGCTGCCCGGTGCGGGCATTGACGGCGATGACGCAGCGCTGCCCATCGTCCGTTTCGCACAGGTACTCATAGCACAGCGTCTCCCGCGCGCCGTAGAGCCGGAGAAATGCCGTGCGCGTGTCCACGACCTGCAGCGCGCCGGGCACGGCCGCCTGTCCCGCTTCCGCGCCGATCGTATCGGCCGAGAGCGTGCGCGCCCGGTGCGTGTCCAGATACGATGCCGACGAGAAGCCGCAGACCGTCCCGTCGTCGAGCCGGACGCGCACGCGCAGCTGATCCGCCGTGCACAGAACACCGTCCTGCACATAGCAGAACGTGCAGATGAGTGACTGCCCCGCGTCCTCCGTGTCGATCAGGCGCATGCCGTCATAGCCGCGCGCGCGCAAAAACGCCGCGGCCGCTTCTGCCGCCTCATCGGTCGAAAGCACCGGTTCGCCGCCGGCACAGGAGGAGTAATAGCGCAGCACTTCCCCGCCGGAGACCGTGACCGCGATATAGGACGTATCGTCCCCGCCGTCGATGTCAAAGTTCCAGCACGGTACGGCGCCCTCCGAGCGGCCGGTCGCCTGCAGGCGCGCCGCATCCAGATCCAGAAAGGCCGCGGCCGCAGCCTGCGCCTGCTCCTCCGTGACCTCGTCGTGGCCCGCCAGCATGGCATAGTCCGCCGCCGTGCGCACCTGATAGCTGCCGTCCGCGATCGGGAGCGGCAGCTCCTCAAACGAATCGGCCAGCGCCGCAAGCTCCGCCTCGAGCGTATCGGACAGGTCCGCCTCCGATCCCAGGTTTTCCAGTGACTCCGTGCTGCGCACGTGCGCCGTCGTCGTGACCGCGCCGTCATAAAGCGACTGGCCAAGCGCCGCGAGCTGTGTGCTCAGCTGCTTTGTTGCATCGGAAAAGGCGCGCAGATGCTCCAGCTCCTCGGATGTGAACGTTCTGCCCTCCGCCGCATTGCGCGAGAGCGTGCGCGCGTAGTCCCCGGCAAGGGCGATGTTGCGCGCGATGCGCGCGAGCGCATGCGAATTGACCGGCAGCACACCAAGCGCCATCTCCGCCGTCTGCGCATTGCTATAGATATCCGTGCAGACCGTGCACTCCATGGCCGCCGTCGTTGCATACAGGCTCTTTTGCAGCGAGCTGTCGAGCTCCTGCACGGCGTTGAGCACCTCGCCGTAAGCGTGGCGGTAGTTGGCATCCATGGCCGTCTGGCGGCGGTTGGCATCCGTGCGGCAGGCGATCAGGCCGACCGCAAGCGCCGCGACGAGCGCCGCCGTGTAGGAAATGATGAGCACGCGCGTTTTTTTCTTCATAGCAAAACACCCCTTCCGGACTAGTGTTGCCGGAAAGGGTGGTTTTGATGTGCAATTTTTCTCAGTCGGCGATCTGCAGCGTCTGCGCCGAGGCAAGCAGGCTCTCATACCAGCCCGCCGGCGCCGTTCCCGCCCGGCAGAGCACGACCGAAATGCAGCCACACGCCGTCGGGATCAGGTATGCCTCGAGCTGCCTTTGCACCGTGGCGCCGTTGACGCCGTAGGCATTCAGATCTCCAAGCTTGACCTGACCGAGCGACTCCGTCGTTGCGATCGTGCCGTAGTCATTGAGAATCGTACCCGCAAGCGTCTGTGCGTCCGCGCCCGGGTGATAACCGATCTCCAGATAGGCGTCCATGCTCGCATCATCCGCGCGGGCAAAGCAGCACTTGCCGTCCATTTCCGTGCTCAGAAACACGGAAGTATCCAGATACAGCGAGAAATCCGGGCCGCCACGCTGGGCAAACGAGCCGGTCACGAGCTGCATAGTCTTATCCTCGCCGCCGACGGAAACTGCCTGCTGGGCGTCCCGCGACGGGGTCTGTCCACTGCCAAGGATCAGCTCCGGCTCGTCGGAAAACGGAAACTGCGGCAGATTTGTCGCGGCCGGTGCCTCCGGTGCAGACTTGTGGATGCGGATGCCGGCTGCGTTGACCACGATCAGCGCGATCGCAAGCAGCACGACCACGACGGCCATGACGATGACCGCCCGCTCCACGCCCGTGCGTTTTTTCATGCCGCTCACCCTTCCAGTTTGGCGATGCCGGCGTCGATCCGGCGCAGGGTCTCGTCCCGGCCGAGGATGCGGCAGATCTCCACCGCGCCGCCGGGCGTCACCGCGCGGCCGGACACCGCAATGCGCACCGGCCACATTACCTTCGCGTTTTTTACTTCCAGCCGCTCGGCCAGATCCTTCATGGCCGCAAGCAGCGTCTCATCATCCCACGCCGGGAGCTCGGCGAGCAGCGGGCGCACCGTTTTGAGCATCTCGAGCGAGACGGCGGGGTCGGTCTTGGACTTCTTATTGGTATAGAGCGTGATGTCATACTCCGGCAGCGCGTCGAAGAAATCCACCTTCTCCGGAATGTCCGTAAGCACCTCGCAGCGCTGCTGCAGCAGCGGCGCGATCTGCGCGGGGTCGATGGTGGGGTTTTTCACCGTCTGGCGGATATAGGGCGCGGCCACGGCGGCGAACTGCTCCGGCGTCATGGCGCGGATATACGCGCTGTTGAAGTACTTGAGCTTGTCGATATCGAAGATGGCCGGAGACTTGGAGATGCCCTTGATGTCGAACGCCTCCACGAGCTCGGGCAGCGAATAGATCTCCCGCTCGCCGCCGGGCGCCCAGCCGAGCAGTGCCACATAGTTGACCACGGCCTCCGACAGGTAGCCCTGCGCGATCAGATCCTCATACGACGGGTCGCCGTGGCGCTTGGACATCTTGTTGTGCTGGTCGCGCATGACCGGCGAGCAGTGGATATACTTCGGGATCTCCCAGCCGAAGCCCTCATAGAGCAGGTTATATTTCGGCGTGGACGACAGGTACTCCGACCCGCGCACAACGTGCGTGATGCCCATGAGATGGTCGTCGATGACGTTGGCAAAGTTATACGTCGGCAGACCGTCGCGCTTGATGAGCACCTGATCGTCGAGCGTGTCGTTATCGACCGTGATGTCGCCGAAGATCTCATCATGGAACGTGGTCTTGCCCTCGCGCGGGATCTTCTGACGGATGACATAGGGCTTGCCGGCCGCGAGATTGGCCGCGATCTCTTCCTCGCTCAGGCGCGAGCAGCGGCCGTCATATTTGTGGATGACCGCGCCGTCGGAAACATTTTCTTCGGCGGCATCGTCCTTATCGCAGAAACAGCGGTAGGCGTGGCCGCGCGCGATGAGCAGCTCGGCATATTCTTTATAGAGTCCCCGCCGCTCGGTCTGGACATACGGGCCGACCGGGCCGCCGACATCCGGGCCTTCGTCATGCGTCAGGCCGCAGGCGCGCATGGTGCTGTAAATGACATCGACCGCGCCCTCGACATAGCGTCCCTGATCGGTGTCCTCAATGCGCAGGATGAACTTACCGCCGGCGTGCCGCGCGATCAGGTACGTATACAGCGCCGTGCGCAGATTGCCGACGTGCATATAGCCCGTCGGGCTCGGTGCAAAGCGGGTGCGCACCTCGCCGTGCGGGATGCGCTGCTCCATGTCTTCAAACCACTTTTGATCTTTCATATTCTCTGTATCCTCCGGATAGATAAACCATAATTATTTATATCTTATTTTACATCGCATGGATTGTCAAGGAACTTTCTGTGTTGTATTCCACCACAGGTTGTGGTACAATATTCGAACAAATACGAATTTTCAGCACAACAGTTAAGGAAGTAATCAAAATGGAAGAAAAAACAGCAAAAAAAGTGATGCTCTCCGGCATCCAGCCCTCCGGTGATCTGACGCTCGGGTCTTATTTGGGCGCGATCAAAAACTGGAGCGAGCGCGCCGAGATCTTTGACTGCTATTATTTCATGGCCGACCTGCACTCGATCACCGTGCGGCAGAACCCCGCCGACCTGCGCCGCCGCACCATCGAGCAGCTCGCGCAATACATCGCCTGCGGTCTCGACCCGGAAAAGAACACGCTCTTCATCCAGAGCCATGTGCCCGCGCACACCCAGCTCGGCTGGGTGCTCAACTGCTACACCATGTTCGGCGAGCTCTCGCGTATGACGCAGTTCAAGGACAAGAGCGCCAAAAACGCCGAGAATATCAACGGCGGCCTGTTCACCTACCCCGCCCTGATGGCGGCGGACATTCTGCTCTATCAGCCGGACTACGTTCCCGTCGGCAGCGACCAGAAGCAGCACGTCGAGCTCTGCCGCGACGTGGCCACCCGCTTCAACAACATCTACGGCGACGTGTTCAAGATCCCCGAGCCGTACATTCCGAAGATCGGCGCGCGCGTCATGAGTCTCGTCTCGCCGGAAAACAAAATGTCCAAATCTGACAAAGACCCCAACGGTACCGTGTACCTGCTCGACCGTCCGGAGGATATCATGCGCAAGTTCAAAAAGGCCGTCACGGACTCCGACACCGAGCGCTGCGTGCGCTATGACCTGGCGAACAAGCCCGGCGTGTCCAACCTCATGAGCATCTACTCCGCCTGCACCGGCAAGACCTTCGAGGAGATCGAGGCGGAATTTGACGGCAAGGGCTACGGCGCGTTCAAGCCCGCCGTCGGCGAGGCAGTCGTCGAGACGCTGCGCCCCATCCGCGAGGAGAGCGAGCGTCTGCTCAAGGACAAGGCCTACCTCGAGAGCGTCTACAAGGCCGGCGCGGAAAAGGCGTCCTACATTGCCAACAAAACGCTGCGCAAAGTCTATAAGAAGGTCGGCTTCGTCGCCAAATAATACTTACATTATTGGAGATCGGTTCTCATGTTTCTTAACACTGCTGTCTGGATCAAAGTCATGCTAGCGATCCTCATCGCGTTCGTGGTCAGCTTTGCGCTGACGCCGGTCGTCAAGATCCTGGCGCAAAAAGTTGGCGCCATGGATGTACCGGGCGAGGCCCGGCGCGTGCACGATCACCCCATCCCCCGCATGGGCGGTCTGGCCATCTTTCTGGGCTTCATCGTGTCGATGCTCCTGTTCGTGGACATCACGCAGGAGGTGCGCGGCATTCTGCTCGGGTCGATCATCATCGTCATCACCGGCGTGATCGACGACATCATCTCCCTGCGTGCGTGGACGAAGTTTCTGATCCAGATCCTCTCCGCCGTCATCGCCGTGCTGCACGGCGTGGTCATCAACGTCGTGTCGAACCCGAACGTGTTCAGCAGTCAGGAGGCCATCGTCCTTGGATGGCTCGCCATTCCGCTGACCGTGCTGTGGATCGTCGGCATCACGAACTCCGTCAACCTGATCGACGGGCTGGACGGTCTGGCCGTCGGCGTGTCGACCATCAGCTGCGTGACCATTCTGGTCGTGGCGCTGCTCGTGTCGGAGCCGAACGTGGCGCTCATCGTCGCGGCACTCGCCGGCGCGTGCATCGGCTTCATGCCCTACAACCTCAACCCCGCCCGCATTTTCATGGGCGACACCGGTTCCCTGCTGCTCGGCTACGTGCTGGCAACGGTGTCGGTGCTCGGATTGTTCAAGTTCTACGCGATCGTCACGTTTGTCGTGCCGGTGCTCGCGCTGGCCGTGCCGCTATCGGACACGCTCTTCGCGTTCTGCCGCCGCATCCTGCACGGACAGAGCCCGTTTCACGCCGACCGCGGTCACTTCCACCACAAGCTCATGGATCTCGGTCTGAACCAGAAGCAGGCCGTCGCGATCCTCTACGCCATCAGCGCCACGCTCGGCCTCGCCGCCGTCGTGCTCACGACGAAGGGCTCCATCCGCATCGCACTGCTCGTCCTCGCGCTGCTGATCGGCTTTGTCGTGTGCGCCTTCATCCGCAAGAGCGTGCACAAGCACCACATTGACGTGGAGCTGCAGGAGGCGCAGGAAGCGGCCGAAGCGGCCGAAGCGGCCGAAGCAGCCGAAGCAGCCGAAGCAGCCGAACAGGCAAACAACGCCGATGCCGCCGAAGCACCTGCACAGGAGGTCAACGATGAGCAAACGCATTAAAGTCATGTCCGTTTTCGGCACGCGGCCGGAAGCGATCAAAATGGCGCCGCTCGTGCTGGAGCTGCAAAAGCATCCCGAGATCGAGAGCATCGTGTGCATTACGGCGCAGCACCGGGAAATGCTCGACTCCGTCATGGACTGTTTCGGCATTCGTGCCGACTACGATCTCAACATCATGCAGCAGGGGCAGGATCTGACCGCGATCACAACGCGCGTGCTTGAGCGGATGCGCGAAGTGCTCGGTGAGGTGCAGCCGGACATCGTGCTTGTCCACGGCGACACCACGACGACGTTTGCCGGCGCGCTCGCCGCGTTTTACGCCAAGATCCCCGTCGGCCATGTCGAGGCCGGTCTGCGCACGTACGACCGCTGGTCTCCCTTCCCGGAGGAGATGAACCGCTCGCTCGTCGGCCGCATTGCCACGCTGCACTTCGCACCGACCGCAAACAACGCCCACAACCTCGAGCGCGAGGCCGTGGAGGGCGACATTTTCGTCACCGGCAACACCGTGATCGACGCCATGGCCTACACCGTCCGCGGGGAGCAGTTCGTCTCGGACGAACTGCGGCAGGTCGATTTTTCGCGCCGGGTCATCGCCATGACCTGCCATCGGCGCGAGAACTACGGCCAGCCCATGCGCAACATCTTCACCGCCGTGCGCCGCCTGGCGCTCAACTATCCGGATGTCGAGATCGTCTATCCCGTGCACCTGAGCCCGGTCGTGCGCAGCACGGCGGAGGAGCTGCTCGGCGGCGTGCCGAACATCCGGCTCATCGCGCCGCTTGACGCCGTGGACATGCACCGGCTCATCGCGCGCAGTTACATGGTCATGACCGATTCCGGCGGCATTCAGGAGGAAGCACCCGCACTCGGAAAACCCGTGCTCGTGCTCCGGCGCGAGACGGAGCGGCCGGAGGCCGTCACTGCCGGCACCGTCAAGCTCGCCGGCACGGACACGGAGGAGATCTACCGTCTGGCTGCCGAGCTGCTGGACGATCCGGCCGCCTATGACCGGATGGCCAAGGCCGTCAACCCCTATGGCGACGGGCGGGCCTGCCCGCGCATCGCGCAGGCGATCCTGAGCCATTTTCTCGGCGCACAGCCGCCCGAGCCGTTTGTGCCCGCGCACTAAAGAAACAGCATCCCGCCGAGGATGAACAGCAGCTCCTTGTCGCCGCTCTCGCGGTACATGAGGTATAACACCAGGATCAGCAGCAGATCCTCGCTTTCGAGGTCTGCGAGCGAAAATTTCTGCAGCAACTGCTGCAAGCCGCCGCCGGGCAAGCCCGGCGGCGGCTTGTTGTTTCCGGCAGGCGGCGCGGGCGGGCGCGGACGGATAGACGGCTGCGGCGCATCCGGCACGCGCTCGACCCGGCCGCTGTTGCCCTGATAGCGATTATACATGGTCGTCCCCCTCCAAGTCCTCGGCGGCAAGCTCGGCAAGCGACGCAAGCCGCGCGAGCTTCATGGCGCGGTCGATCTTGCGCCGGCGCTTCTCAGCCAGATAGGGCTTCATGGCCTCGAGCAGGTGGCGGTTGGCGGAGTCGTGCCCGCCGCCGCGCAGCGCCGACATCATCCGGCGCAGCTGCCCCATATCGACGTCGAGCTCCGGCTCCGGCGCGGACGGCGGCGCTTGCTTGCCGCCGCCGTCGCCCAGGATTGAGGATGCCAACTGCGCGATCTTGCCGAACTGCTTCGGATCATTGAGCAGCGCGTCGAGCTTCTCCCCGATCTCATCCATCCTGCATCGCGTCCTTTACTTTTCCGGCCAGACGCTGCCCGGTGTCCGTGCTGAGCACCTGCGTGAGGATCTGCCGCAGCGTCTCGGTGTCCCCCGCGCGCGCCGCCTGCTCGATCTTCTGCGCATCGAGCGCACCGGCCAGCTTCTGCCCGTCGGTCGAGTCGGCGATCTCCTGCAGGCGCTGCAGGCGTCCGTCGCGCGCGAGCTGGTTTTTCAGCGCATCCAAGTCCTTCATATCGGTCACGCTCCATTCGGGGCGGCTTGACTTTGCAGGCCGTGTCCCGTATAATGCGGATGGCCCGGCCGTGCCGGGTATCCTGCTTTTATTGTATTCTATGAGCAATGCAGAGGTGACTTGCCACGAAGATCCTTGTTTTTTCCGATTCTCACGGCCGGACGCTCGGCATGGTGCGCGCCATCCGGCAGCAGCAGCCGGACGCCGTGTTCCATCTCGGCGACTGCGAGCGCGATACACAGCGGCTGGAAAAAGAGTTTCCGGACCTGCCGCTGTACCGCGTGTGCGGCAACTGCGACCGCGAGCCGGTCAACCCCGAGGTGCTGCAGCTCACGCTCGACGGCGTGAAGTTCTTCCTCACGCACGGACACCGATACAGCGTGAAGTATACGCTCGACGCCCTGCTCAATGCCGCCTATTTTGCGGGCGCGGATATGGTGCTCTTCGGGCACACGCACCGTGCCATGAGCGAGACCATGCAGGGGCTGTACGTCGTCAACCCCGGCACGGCGGGCGTTGGAGCGCTCTGCACGTACGCCTGCATCGAGACGGAAAACGGCGCGATCCGTACCGTCGGCATCCACGCCATTCCGGAAGCATAAAGCATAAAATATACGCCCCCGGCAGTCGCCGGGGGCGCATTCTGTGCCGTGTTTACTTTTCGCGGAACGTCACGTAGAGCGTGTGGTTGCTGTCCACGTTCATGAAGGAATAGCTCGTCAGGGGCAAGACTGTGGTGCCGTCGATGACCAGCGTTGCGACCTCGTAGCCGTCCTTCGGCGTGATCGTAAATGACACGCTGCCGCCCTCGGCCACCTTCTGATTGCCGCTCGGGCTGACGCTGCCGCCCGCGCCGCACGTAACGGTGACGGTGTGCTCCTTCTTCTCCTGGCCGGCCGAGATGGAGACCTGGATCGTCGTGCCCGGCTTGACCATCGTGCCGCCGACCGGGTTCTGGCGTGCAACGGAGCCCTTGCGCACGTTGTCGTCATAGACCGTGCCGCTCTCCTCGATGGTGACGCCGAGGCTCTTGGCCGTCGCCTGCGCCTGCTCGAGCGTCAGGCCGACGAAGCTCGGAATGGCGACCGGGGTGTCCTCCGGCGCCGTGGGCTGCTCCTTCGGGCCGAGCGAGACAACGAACGCGACCGTCTGCCGGTGCTTGAGCTGCGTGCCCTCATTGACGTCCTGCCGGATGACGATGCCCTTGGTCTCGTCGCTGTTTTCATAGGTAATGCTCGGCTCGGCGTCCAACTCCGCAAGCTGCGCCTTGGCTGATTCCTCCGTCTGGCCGACGAGGTTCGGCAGGATGCGCTCATTGCCTTTATGAAAATTGAACACGCCGGACAGCGCGCAAATCACGACCGTGACCAGGGCGAGCACCGCCGAGATCGCCGTGATCGTCAGCCGTTTGCGCTCGCTCATGCGCCGGACGCCGTGACGGCGGCGTGTGGTTGTCTGTCTGCTCATATTTTTTCCTCCGGGATCGACAGGATGGATAGCAATTTCAAAGAAACAAGTATATAATAACATAGACGCAGCGTTTTGACAAATGTTCGTTTCTGGGAGGATCTTGACATGAAAAAAATCGCACTCGTGACCGGAGCGTCCCGCGGCATCGGCAAGGCAGCCGCGCTGGCGCTGGCCCGCGACGGCTGGACGGTACACGTGAACTATATTCAATCCCGCGCGGCCGCCGAGGCGGTCGCCGCGCAGACCGGCGGCATGGCCATCTGCGCCGATGTGAGCGACGGACAGGCTGTCGAAGCCATGTTCGAGAAAATTGAACCTGTGGACCTGCTGGTGAACAACGCCGGCGTCGCGGTCTACGGGCTGCTGACGGATCTCGACCCGGCCGTCTGGCAGCGGCTGTTTGACGTGAATGTCACGGGTATGTATAACTGCTGCCGCTGCGCGATCCCGCCGATGGTGCATGAAAAGGCCGGACACATCATCAACCTCGCCTCCATCCTCGGCACGAACGGCGCCTCGTGCGAGGTGGCCTACTCGGCCACGAAGGGCGCGGTCGTCGCGTTCACGAAGGCGCTGGCAAAGGAGCTCGGCCCGTCCGGCATCCGCGTCAACTGCGTCGCCCCCGGCTGCATCGACACGGACATGATCGCAAACCTCAGCCCCGAGGACAAGGCGGAGCTGGCCGACAGCACCGCCCTGTGCCGCATGGGCACGGCAGAAGATGTGGGCGATGCGATCGCGCTGCTGGCAAGCGAGCGCGCCCGCTTCGTGACCGGACAGGTGTTCGGCGTGGACGGCGGACTGCTGATCTGAACCAGACAGCGCAAAAAACAGGTGCATACCGGATCGGTATGCACCTGTTTTGGCTTTTATTCCGCCGCCGGCGTGCTGGGCGCTGCATTGCCGGGCGTCGTGGACTTGTTGCGGCCGCGCCCGCCGCGATGGCGGCGGCGATGGCCGTCGGCGCGTTTTTCGCCGTTCGGCGCCGCGCCCTCGGCCGGCTTGGGCGGCTGCGCCTTGGCGCGGCTGCGCTCGGCGTTCTCGCCCGCTGGCTTGTCCCCCGGCTTGCGCGCGCCGGATTTGCGGTTGGGCTGAGACTTCTGCCGCGGCTGACCCTTGGACTTTGCCCCCTCCTGCGCCGCCTTCGGCGCAGCCTGAGCGTCCGCGGGCTTCTTCCCGCCGTGGCCGCGTGAGCGGCGGCGCGGGCGTTTTTTCTTCTCGCCGGATTCGGGCGTGCGTGCACGCTCCGGCTTCTTGTCGCCGTAGACCTCGTCGGCAAAAAGCTGCGGCAGCGCCCAAGGATCCTCTTTCGGCTCCTCATCGCGCACCGGCTTCGGCCGGTCCTTGAGCAGGGACGGCAGCGGCTCGCCCGGCTTCGGGCGGCCGCCAGGGATCACGGCGATCTCGTCAGCCTGATAGTTTTTGAAAACGTCCTCACCCTGACCGTCGAGCTTGACCTTCAGGCTGCTGCGCAGAATGTTCACGGACGACACGGTCCCGTAGCCCGCGGGCGTCTCGACAAAGGCGCCGACCTTCGGCACGGCCTTGACCAGCTCCTCATACGCCGCCTGCTCATAGCGCAGGCAGCACATCAGACGGCCGCACGCGCCGGAGATCTTCGACGGGTTGAGCGACATGGACTGCACCTTCGCCATCTTCGTGGACACGGGCTGAAAGTCGTCCAGAAACTGACTGCAGCAGTACGGGCGGCCGCAGATGCCGATGCCGCCGAGCATCTTCGCCTCGTCGCGCACGCCGATCTGGCGCAGCTCGATGCGGTTGCGGAACACGGAGGCCAGATCCTTGACCAGCTCGCGGAAATCCACACGCCCATCGGACGTGAAGAAAAACATGGTCTTGTTGCCCTCAAAGCTGCACTCCACATCCACGAGCTTCATGTCCAGGCCGTGCTCGGCGATCTTCTGCTTGCAGATGGAAAACGCCTCTTTTTCGCGGCGGTGGTTGATCTCCTCGATGCGCAGGTCATCCTTCGTGGCGATGCGCGCCAGTGAGCGCAGCGGCTGCACGACCGTCTCGTCCGGCACTGCATGGTTGCCCTGCACGCACTCGGCCAGCTCCAGCCCGCGCGACGTCTCAACGACCACTTTCTCGCCCGTGCGCACGGCAATACCGTGCGGGTCAAAGAAATAGACCTTGCCGCGGTTTTTGAATTTCACACTGATTACTTCTGTCAATTTGATATCCTCACTTCTGAACTTTCGCCTGCACGCCCGAAACGGACAGCAGGCCAAAGATATGCTTCGTGCCGACATTGGCGCGGCGGTAATTCTCGCAGGTCTCCATGAGCCGCAGCTGCTGCGCGCACAGTGCCTGCGGCAGCACCGTCTCATCCGGCTCCGCCAGCAAGTGCACCAGCCGGTGCTGCACGGCGGGAAGAAACGCCGAGAGCGTCTGCGCATCCATGCCCTCCTGGGCAAGACACCAGCGCAGGAGCGTCAGCCGATCCTGCGACGCGACCGCGCGCAGATAGTCCTCCGCCAGGGTGCGGATCTCGTCCGATTCCTGCAGCTGCTCCGTCGGGTCGCGCAGCAGTGCGCAGCGCGAGCGCACCGTCGGCAGCAGCAGCTCCGGGCTCGCGGCCGCAAGGATGAACGCCGCGCTCTGCGGCGGCTCCTCCAGCAGCTTCAAAAACGCATTCTGCGCGCTGAGGTTCATCGTGTCCGCCTGACGCAGAACATAGACCTTCTTTTCCGCCTCGCTCGGCAGAATGTACGCCGTGGCCGCGATGCTGCGGATCTGGTCGACCTTGATCGTCGGCACTTTGGCGTCCGGATCCGGCGCGACATAGATCACGTCCGGGTGCACGCCGTCATAGACCTTGCGGCAGTCCCGGCACGTCCGGCACGGACGCACGCCGTCACTGCGGCAGAGCATGGCCGCCGCCAGATCGAGTGAGAGCCGGTCGCGCGCCTGCTCCGACTGGGACGCGACAATATACGAATGCATCAGGTGCTCCTGCGGTTGAAATTGCAGCATACGCGCGCTCCTTTCCGGCATACATTGTTTATTTTACCCGCTGCGGCCGGATTCGTCAATCACTATTGCATTTCCAGAAATAAAAAAAGCAGGCAGCACCGGCTGCCTGCTTCTCTTACGTAAGATCTCAAGCGTTCTTCTCGAGGTAATCCACGACCTGACGGACGGTGGTCAGCTCGGCCGCTTTCTCGTCCTCGATCGTGATGCCGAACGCATCCTCGATCGACATGACCAGCTCCACGACGTCGAGCGAATCCGCACCGAGATCATCCGCGATGTTGGTGTCCATGGTGATGGTGTTTTCGTCCACTTCAAACTGATGGGCGAGCAGTTGTCTCACTTGTTCGAACATAATACCGTTTCCTCCTAAGTCTCTCGTCAGCTCCACTCACGGCTGACCGGTTTGTTGCTGGTACGCTGCGGCTTCTCGTAGGAGACCACAACGCGGCGGTTCGGCTCGGTACCGGTCGAACTCGTCGTCACGCCTTCGTAATCCTGCAGCGCCGTGTGGATGACGTGGCGCTCGTAGGAATTCATCGGCTCAAGCGCCATGCTGCGCTTGTACTTGATCGCCTTGGCGGCCATTTTCTCCGCCAGACGCACAAGCGACTCCTCTCGCTTGGCGCGGTAGCTCTCGGCGTCGACACTGATGTGCATGTGCTTATCGCTGCCGCGGTTGACGGCATAATTGGTCAGGTGCTGGATCGCGTCGAGCGTCTCACCGCGGCGGCCAATGACCGCGCCCATGTTGCTGCCGGACAGGTTCACGTTCACGCCGCCATTTTCACGCGCGGTGATCTCGATCTCCGCCTGGATGCCCATGTGCTCGAGCAGGCCGCTGACAAATGCGCGGATGCGCGCATAGCTCTCCGGCTCGTCCGCTGCCGCTGCGGGAGCGGCAGGTGCGGCCGCAGGCTGCTCCTGTGCGGTCGGAGCCGCAGCCGGAGCTTCCGCAACGGTCTCGGGCTCCTCATCCGGCGCCTCATACTGCACGCGGACGACCGCGGGGCTGGCGCCGATGCCGAGGAAACCGGACTTGGCGCGCTCCACGATCTCAACGGAAACATCATCCCGGTCAAGGCCAAGCTCCTCGAGCGCGGCGGCGATCGCCGCCTCTTCCGTCTTGCCGGACTTTTCCAGTGTTTTCAACATCATTCAGTACTCTCCTGTTTTCCTTCGGGGGCTTCGGCGGCCGGCGTCTGCTCCGCTTCGGAAGCGGCGGCCTGCCCCTCTGCATAATGGTCCCGCGCATAGGCACGGCCGCGCGCATAGCGGCGGTTGCCGACCTGGGACTCCGGCGCAGCCGCCTGCTCGACGCCGAGACGCTCGCGGCGGGCAGCACGCTCCTCGCGCATCGCTGCGGCCTTGCGCTCGTCATCCTTCTGCTTCTGGCTGGCCTGGATCTTCTTCTTGCTGGTGTTGGGGTTGACGACGGTCTCGCCGGCAGCCTTCAGGCGCTCGGTCTCGAGACGCTTGCGCTCAAGCTCTGCGTCGCGCTCTTTTTCGCGCGCGATCCGCTCGGCATCGAGCTTATCGAGCTGCTTGTTGAAAACCTTCGTCAGGCTGACATCACGCAGGATGCCAAGGATGCTGTTAACAATCCAGTAAATGCCCAGAGCGGCCGGCATCGTATAGCAGATCCACAGCGACACGAGCGGCATCATGATCATCATGGTCTTGTTGGTCGTAGCGGCCTGCTGCTGATTGGCAGCGGGCTGCGGCGTCATTGCCGTGCTGATCTTCATGGACAGCCACGACAGCACCGCCGAGACGATCGGGATCAGGAACAGGCCCAGAGCCGGAAGCCAGACGGCTTTGTTGCTCCAGTCGAAGGTCCAGATCTTGAACGACGGCTGCTGGCCCATGTTCAGGCCGATGAACGAATAGTCGATATCCAGCAGTTTGCCCGAGAAATCACCGAGCGCGCCGGTCACGGCGTCCCAGTTCTGATGGATCAGGTCGGCGATCTGGATCTCCTGATAGGCGGACTTCGTCTGCGCGACATAGCCCGCGTTGGTCGTGACCCAGTCGGTCAGCTGCGTGACAGCGTCCGCGCTCAGGCTCATCATCTTCGTCAGCGGCTGACGGATAACGCTGTAGAGCGCGATCAGGATCGGGAACGGGATCAGGCTCCAGAGGCAGCCGGACATCGGGTTGATCTTCTCTTCCCGATAGAGCTTGGCCATCTCTTCATTGAGCTTTTGCTGGTTTCCCTCGTGCCGGCGCTGAAGCTCTGCGATCCGCGGCTGAAGGCGGCTGGTGCGCATCATGCTCTTCTTGCTCTTGGCCATGAACGGAAGCAAAATCAGGTTCACGACGACGCCGAAGAGGATGACCGCCCAACCGTAGCTGCCGGTCAGCTCATAGAGTGCTTTGAGCAGCCAGGCAAAGGGTGCAGTAATCCAGGACATAAGACGACTCCAATTCTTAAATTCTTAGGATTTCCCGGTCATGGCACCGGGTCATAAAATTCATGCTCACCCGTATGGAACGGATGGCACCGACATATGCGCTTGATGGCCAGCCACGAGCCCTTGAGCGCTCCGTATTTCTGCAGAGCCTCGAGCGCATATTCCGAGCAGGTCGGAATGAACCGGCAGCAGGGCGGTTTGAGCGGTGAGATATACTTGCGGTAAAACTTCACCAGTGCAATGAGCAGCCGCTTCATACGCCGTCATTCCCTTCCGTCAGCAGGCCGAGCTGGGCGCACGCCGATAAGAACGCTGCCTCCAGCTGGTGATAGTCCGCTGTGCGCGCACGTACGCGCGACACGACGACCAGATCATACCCGCGCGCGATCTGCCGCTCATGCAGGCGATAGATCTCCCGCAGGCGGCGGCGAATGCGATTGCGCACGACGGCATGGCCGACTTTGTTAGACACGGTGTAGCCGATGCGGCTGCGGCCGGCGCGGTTTTTCCGGCAGTAGACCACCAGATACGCATTGGCGCAGCTTTTGCCCTTCGAGTACAGACGCCGGAATTCATAGTTTTGTTTGATCGTGCTGGTAAATTCCAAAGGTCTCCCCCGATCCTCTCTGCTGTGCAGACGCTCCGGAAATGCCTTTAGGGCGGAAAGATCCCGCCCTGAAAAACATTATGAAGAAGTCTGCCTGCTCACGCGCAGCAACTCAGTAGCTGAGATGCTTTCTGCCCTTCGCTCTGCGGCGGGACAGCACCTTGCGGCCGTTGGCGGTCGCCATTCTCTTGCGGAAGCCGTGCTCTTTCTTGCGCTGAAGCTTCTTGGGCTGATAGGTACGGAACATGGTGTTTTTCTCCTTTCGATCATACTCAACAGCGGCTCGCGCCGCCGTAGTTGGCAAAAAGTATCCGGCGCCAGACGACTGACGCCGGATATACATTATACACTATGAAAATTCTCTCTGTCAACCTTCATTTTTTCGCCGCGGCGGCACCGCGCAGATCCTCGCCGGTGATGTACTTTTTCAGCGGCTTCCACAGCAGTGCGCCGATCACGAGCACGAGCACCATGTCGATGAGCATGAAGCTGCCGTTATACAGCGCCGAATAGAACCACGGCGTCGTCATCGTCAGGCCGAAGAAGGTCTCGGGCATGTACTCGGCCCAGACCGTCGCACCGACGACATAGTGCACAAGAAAGCGCGCCACGCTGCCGACGACCGTGCCGATGAAAAAGCCGTCCTTGAGCTTCGAGCACGCGCCGGCAAAGCCGAGCACCGTGAACGCGAGCAGATAGTCGCCGATGAGCGACTGCCACGTCCAGGCATACGTGCTGCTGAGCACCGCCTGCAGAATGCTGTAGGCAAAGCTCGCAAGCATACCGGGGCCGAAGCCCCAGCGGGCGCAGTACAGAAAGATCGGCAGCATCTCGATCGTGATAGACCCGCCCTGCGGGAGCTCGAAAAGCTTGAGATAGCTCAGGACCTGGGCCAGGGCGATGAAGATCGCGCCCTCGCACAGCGCACGCAGGCGCAGATGGGATTTGCTTTGGGCCATGTTGTGTTCCTCCTCAAAGAAAAAACTGCATTGCCGAAACAATGCAGTCCATAGAAAACGATGATAATGTATGATAGATTTCGTTTCCTACGCCGGCATTATCCGGATCAGGTCTGTGGGTATCGAGCTTCGATTCACTCGTCTCAGCCGGGAATGACCCAGCCCCCCAATGTACATGATGATTTATACACGCATATGTGAGATTTGTCAAGTCACGACTGCGCATCCGCCGCATACAGCTGCGCGGCGGCGGTGAGCATACGCTGCATCTCCTGCCGGGCCGACGGCGGCGAGAGGATCTCCACCTCAGTGCCGAAGCCGAACAGCCAGGCGTAAAACTTGGGGCTCGTGACCACATTCAGCGTGACCTTGAAATGCTCCGGCCCATCGGCGACCACGATCACGTCCTTGCCGAAGCGGTCGAGCACCGCACCGACCAGATGGTTGGCAAAGCGCAGCCGCACCGTCTGCTCTTCCCCGCTGAACATGCTGAACACTTTTTGAGAATACGCCGACAGGTCGAGCTGCGCCGCATCCGCCGCACCCTCGCGCGGCACCTCCAGCGCGGAGATATCCGTCATCTTGTCCACGCGGTAATGCTTGCGCAGAGCGGCCTTGGCATCCCACGCCAGCAAATAGTAATTTTCATTGTCCCACATCAGCGCCAGCGGGCTGACGACGTAAAACGCGCCCTCTTTCCGACACCGGCGCTGCTTGGAGATGGTGTATTCAAAGTAGTGAAAACGGATCTGCCGATCCCGGGAAATGGCGTCGGAGATCTCGTCGACATTATAATAAACGCTCTCGTTCATGCTCTTGACGCGGCCGTGAACATAGACCTGCCGCTGCAGGAGCTGCGCATCATAGATGCTGGCAAGACCTTCGATCTTTTTGATAAGGGCCAGCGTCTTTTTGTGCGTGATGAATTTCGACGACTGCACGCTGTCGACCAGCAGCTTGAGCTCCGGCGTTTCGAATGCGCGCGTGCCGACATAGTATCCGGTCGTCTTGGACTTGGCCTGCACGATGTCCAGGCCGAATGTGCGCAGCGCCTCCAGATCGCCGTAAATACTCTTGCGTTCGGCCGACACGCCGCGCTGGGCCAGCTGCGCGATCATCTCCGGCACGGTCATCGGGTGGCGCTCGTCCGTCTGCTGCAGCAGGATCTCCATCAGGTACAGTAACTTCAGTTTCTGATTCGGTGACTTTGGCATAGTGATTCTCCGTTTCCCGCAAGGATCAGCATAATATTACCACAATTCAGCGGTGTAAGCCAGTCAAAAGCCATCATGATGTACATTTTTTACAGCGTTTCCATTTGACCGGCTGCTCAGGCGTCGCCGGCGGCAGCCGCTGCCTTTCGCGCTGCAGAGCCGCCTGTCCGCCTGTTTTCTCCATCATAGCAGGAAGAGAGTCCCATAATCAGGACTCTCATCACAAAAACTGAAAATATTTGAAAAAATGCCGGGCGCAGTGCAAACCACCAGTTGGCCGCCGCGAACTTCATTTCCCGGGAGCGGCAGCCGCGGTGCGCCGGGTACGCAGGCGGGCCGAGCCCACGTCGATGAGCCAGACGAGCAGAACAAAGCCGAGGAAGATAGCGCTGACATCGTTCCATGCGTACTGATTCATGGCGAAAATGAGCGGCGCGCCGATGCCGCCGGCACCGACAAGGCCGAGCACGGACGCCTCGCGGATGTTGACATCGAACCGATAGAGCACAGCCGAGGAAAACGCCGGGCCGAGCTGCGGCAGCACCGCATAGCGGATGCGCGGCAGCAGAGAGACGCCCATGGCGCGCAGCGCGTCGTAAGCGCGAAAATCCAGCGACTCGATCGCCTCGGTGAAGCGCTTGCTGAGCAGGCCGATGCTGCACACCGCAAGCGTCAGCACACCGGTAAACGCGCCCGGGCCGGAGACACGGATGAAAATCAGCCCGTAGATCAGAAACGGCACGGAGCGGATCGCCACGATCAGCACCCGAAACAGCAGCGCGACCGGGCGCGGCAGCAGCTTCGGTGTGCTCAAAAACGCCAGCGGCAAAGCGAGCAGCGCGCCGAGGCCCGTACCGGCCAGCGCGATGCCGACCGTCTCGAGCAGCAGCCAGCCGAGGCCGTCCTTGCCGGTGCCGAAGAAAAAGCTCCAGTCCGGATGCAGCAGCCCCGTGCCCATCGCCGCGAGCACGCTTTTACTCGTGTGCGCCAGATCCGGCGCTTCGATGCCCGCCGTGCAGACGACGACGCACACGAGCACCGCCGCCCAGATCGCGCGCTTTGCCCCGCGCGGGATGCTGCGCTCGCCGCGGATGATGCGCCCGAGCACGTGGCTGAGCCACTCGATGCAACAGACAGTCACGAACAGGCACACAAGGATCGCACCGACGCGGCCATACTCCCGCCACGAGATCTTCTCGTTGAGCAGCAGGCCGATGCCGCCCGCGCCGACATAGCCGAGGATGGCGCTGTGGCGCACATTCGTCTCGAGCAGGTAGAGCGCGTTGGTCAGGTAACCCGAGGCGATCTCCGGCACGACGGCGCGCGCATAGGCCCGCGCCGGGGACGCACCCATGGCGCACAGGGCGCGATAGGGCGCGAGCGTCAGCGTTTCGATGTCCTCATAGGTCATGCGCGTCATGACGGCCAGTGTGAAGAGCGTGATGGCGACCGTGCCGGAGAACGTGCCGAGGCCGAACAGGAACGTCGCCAGCAGCGCAAGAATCAGCGCCGGGAACGAGCGCAGCACCTGCACCAGAAACCGCAGGATGCGGCGCACCGGCGCCGGGCACGGCAGGTTGGCCGCGCACAGCGGCGCGAGGATGAGCGCCAGCAGCACGCCCAGCGCCGTGCCGGTGACGGACATGCGCAGCGTGGCCAGCAGCGGCGCGACGATCGCGGACAGGTAGCTCCAGTCCGGCGGGAAGAGCTGCGAGACAATGTCGCGCAGGTGCGCCCGCCGCGCCCAGAACACCGCGGGATCGCACCCCGTGAGCCAGAACGCCAGCACAAACAGCGCGAGCACACCCAGTGCCCGCGCCCAGCGCCTGCCGCGCGCGCGCGTCATGGCGCGGCCTCGCTTTCCGCGCCGCCGTAGATGCGCGCGAGGTCGGCATCCGTCACGGCGGCAGGCACGCTGTCGAGCACAATCCGCCCGGCGTGCAGGCCAAGGAGCCGGGTGGAGACCGCCCGGCTCTGGTCGAGATTATGACTGTTCATGAGGATGGCGACGCCCTCCGTGCGCTGAATATCCTGCAGCAGCGCAAGGATCTGCCGGCCAGTGACCGGATCGAGCGAGGCGACCGGCTCGTCCGCCAGCAGCAGCGCGGGCCTGCGCATGAGCGCGCGCGCGATGGCGACGCGCTGCTTCTGCCCGCCGGAGAGATCGCAGACCGGCTCGTCGCACTTGTCCGCCAGACCGACGCGCGCGAGCAGCCGCTCGGCCTCCGCGATCTGTGCGCGCGAAAACAGGCCCAGCAGCGCCGCCGGCAGCGCCATGTCCGGCAGGCAGGCATTGAGCACGTTCTGCCGGCAGGAGACCGGCTCTACGAGGGCAAAGTCCTGATAGATCGTGCCGATGCGCTTTTGCACGGCGCGCTTGGCGCGGCCGCGCGCGCGGGAAAACGGCTGCCCGTCGATGCACACTTCCCCGCCGTCGCACGGCAGCGTGCCGTTGAGGATGCGAAACAGCGTCGTCTTCCCGGCGCCGGACGGGCCGATGACGGACACGAACTCCCCCGGCTCGACGCCGAAGGAGACGTCCGTCAGCACTTGCGGCCGGCTGCCGAAGCGCTTGCTGATGTGTGCAGCTTCCAGCAGCATGGGTTTACTTTCCGGCGGACTTGAGCATGGCCTGCGCGTCACGCTCGCCGTCATAGTCCGAATCCTTGCCCCAGGTATAGCCGACCTGGCTGAAGACGCTGATGATCTCCTTGCCCTCGTCGGTCTGGGCGATCTCGATGAACGCCTCGCCGAGCGCCTTGCGGAAATCCTCGTCGGCCATGAGGTCGGAGTTCTTGCTGTAGGCGATCATGTCATTGTAGATGCCCTCGGTCACACCGATGATGCCCGTCTGCTCGACCATGGGGGCCGTGCCGCCGAGCTTCTCCTGCCAGATGGGCGCGTTCTTGATGCGGATATGGCCATAGGAGACCATCACGTCAGCCTGACCGGTGGCCAGACGCGCGAGCGACGTGCTGTGCGAGTCGGACTGCACCACGTGATCCAGATCGGCAATGGTCTTGCCATAGTGCTCCTGCAGCCAGAGGCTCGGGTAGATGTAGCCGGACGCGGACGTCGGGGCGAGCACAGACCAGGTCGCGCTGTTGAGATCGTCCCACGTCAGCTCCTCGCCGGCGTTGACCTTCTTGAGCAGCTCCTGCCCCTTTGCGCTCGGGCCGGCCAGAATGATCGAGCGGTAGTAGGTCGTCATGTCCTGCGTGTTTTCCTCGATGGTGCCGTCGTTCCAGTCGGCGGGGTTGTCGGAGTCCTTGTTGATGCCGTAGCGCAGCGCCGTCAGCAGCACGTCGCAGTCATCGGAAAACAGGACATAGTTGCCGCCGGAGATGAAGCCGATGTCCGCGCTGCCTGCGCTGAGCGCCTCGCCCACGGCGGTGTAGCTCGTGCCGACGGTCATGTCGATGCTCTGCACGTCATAGCCCTTTTCCAGCAGCTTCGCCTTGAGCAGCGCCTCGAGCGGTTCGGTCGCCGTCGTGATCTGATCGGCGTCCGCATACGGGGAGAACGCGATCTTCAGACTCTCGATCGTCTTCGTGCCGCCGGCCGTTCCGGCGTCCTTCTGGCCGCAGCCGGCCATCAGGCCGAGCGCCAGGACCAGAGACAGCATCATTGCCACTACTTTTTTCATGTACATACCCTCCAGATTTTTTCTTTCCGCCGACCGCAGGCATAAAAAATTGGCATATGCAGCGCTGCATATACCATACCTGACAACCGGCAGACGCTGAGAATCCGCCCCTGCGGACGGATTTGGCCGGTCGATCCTCCCTGGGATCCTCTCAACCCGGAACACGGGCTCCCTCGCAATCTGGTTTCGTCATCATTTTTCTGTTGAGCGCGGCGCCAGGGCGCTCCCCCTTTCGCCGCATTCCGGAAACCAATCGACAGCTTACCACATGGTGCCGGAGAATGCAAGCGGTTTGTAAAATAGGAGTAAAATTTCTGCCGCCGCGACATTTTCACCGGCGAATACGCAGCGAAACGAAGAAAAACGTGGGCAGTGCTGATGCACCGCCCGCAAGCTATCTCGCCCACTGACACCTATGCAAAGCAAATGCTCGCACAGCCAGCGTCCCTTTCCCAATTGTCTCTTTATTCCGGGTTGACTTCCTGAGCGAATGGCTCCCCGCGGGAAGCCCGCTGAAAATATTCTCTCACTGTCCGGTCATTCTCACGGTTAATCAAGCGCCCCGGCACGATCAGCAGCGCAAAGAAAAGCGCGCACAGCGCAGCTTCGCAAAGGAGCGCAGGCGCAGTATACACACCTATACGGATGATACCGAACAAAATCCACGCCAAGAGCACTGCCAGCTTCAGCAGCACCTGCATCGGATAGCGAAAACCACCCTCAAGGATTGTGTGATCGCCCTGTGCACGGAGCGTACCGAAAAACACGCGCTTCGGGTACATATCATATCCGTGCATCATAACCGCCCAGAGGCGCTCACCCTCGATCTGCCCGTATAGACCGCGTCGGTCATTCGCCGGCCTTTTCACACTACGCAACAGTTTCCCCAATGGCCAGTCCGTCTGCATATCTGCACGTAGCCGCTCCTTGACCTCGTCCAGCGGCAGCGGTATCTCATAGCGCTGCTTCATTTCTGTCTCCTTCAGTCGTCCTTATCTCAAGCTCGTTCTCTCCACCAGCGGTCAGTCTTGTATGCCTCGGGGATCGTCTCGTCAAACAGCGGATCGGCATACCCCATGGCTATCAGCTCATCCACCCAGCGCTCACGAAGAGATGCCGGAAGCAGAGGCTTTGCACACCACGGGCAATAATGAATCACGATATGCGAATGCCCATCCCCGCACGGGATGCCGTATTCATGAAACTGCGGCAGATATGAGATCGCTTTGCCATCGCAGAGCTGTGCCGTGTGTTCCGTCACGATGCGGACATGTGCCTGCATATCTTCGCAGCAAAAATTCATACATTCCACTCCTATATCTCTCATCGGTTGAAAGATGGCGCGCACCCATCCTCGCTCATTTTTTGCGCTTCATGCTATAAAAGGCACCAAAGAACACAATTACGAACATGCCCAGTAATCCAAAACCATAGTCAATATATAATACAATATCGACCGCTTCGCGAGTACGGATTACGGCTGCCAAAAGAAAGTTCGCGATTCCCAGAAGATATGCGTAAATCTACATGCAAACGGCGACCGTCGAAAAATAACTGTGTTGGTTTTTATCGCGCAAGAGCAAAAACACTTTGATCACGCGAGTGTTTTTCAACTTCACACGATGATGGCCGGACAGCCGCTCCGAGATCAGCACCTGATCGTCAAAGTGGTACCCGCCAAACAGGAATCCGACCAGCAAAAGCAGCCCCATTTTCAGCAGCTCCACGTTCATTCCTCCCACTTCAGGCCATTCTATTTGAATTCTAACACACCCCTGCACAGTTGTCCACGCAAAGCAATGGCACGCACGGCGCGCCCGCCTCATATTCCCCGCAAAAATTCATATACTGAATTACGCAAATATGGGGAGTGGTGTAAGTGCACACGGACATGGAAGCGCGCGCATGCGATCTTGCGGAATATCTTCTCGCCAACAATACCACCGTCCGCGCCGCCGCCAAACAATTCGGTGTTTCAAAATCGACCGTCCACAAGGATCTGACGGAGCGGCTGGAGAAGATCAACCCCGCGCTCTATCAGCAGGTCCGGCAGCTGCTGGACCGCAACAAGGCGGAGCGGCACATCCGCGGCGGCATGGCGACGCGGCGAAAATACAAAGGTACATAAACCGGCGCGCGGCCACCCGGATGGGCGGCCGCGCCGCGCATATTTCCCGCAAAAACGGAAACGCTAGCGTCGAAGGTGATTGCTTGAAATCCAAACGAATCGGACCTCAGACCGTGCAGTTTGTCGCCCCGCCCGTGATCCTTGCCTCCGCCAGCGTCGTAGGCAAAAAGGAGGGCGAGGGCCCGCTGCGCGATTGCTTTGACAGCGTCAGTCAGGACACCTATTTCGGCACAAAGAGCTGGGAGCAGGCCGAGAGCGCCATGCTGCGGCAGTGCTTCGACCTTGTGTGCCAGAAGGCCGGGCTGCTCCCGGAGCAGCTCGACTATGTGCTCTCCGGTGACCTGCTCAACCAATGCGTAGGCTCGGCCTATGCCATGCGCGACATCGGCGTGCCCTATCTGGGCCTGTATGGCGCGTGCTCGACGATGGCGGAATCGCTCAGTCTGGCCGCCATGCTCATCGACGGCGGCTACGCCGAGCACGCCGCCGCGCTCACGAGCTCGCACTTCTGCTCTGCCGAGCGGCAGTACCGGTTCCCGCTGGAATACGGCGGCGTGCGCACACCGACTGCGCAGTGGACCGTCACCGGCTCCGGCGCGCTCATCCTCGGCGCGGCCGGCAGCGGGCCGCGTGTGACGATGGTGACGACCGGAAAGATCGCCGACGCGGGCATCACGGACGCGAACAATATGGGCGCCGCCATGGCGCCCGCCGCCTATGAGACGCTCAAGGCGCACTTTGCCGACACCGGCCGCACGCCGGACTACTACGACCTGATCGTAACCGGCGACCTCGGCAAGATCGGGCACACGGTCGTGACGCGGCTGTTTCAGAACGACGGCATCGAGCTCGAGGGGCTCTACACGGACTGCGGCCTGCTGATCTATGACCTGGAGGGGCAGGACGTACACGCCGGCGGCTCCGGCTGCGGATGCAGCGCAGCCGTGCTCGCGGGGCATCTGCTGAAGCTGCTGGCAGGCGGCCAGATCCGGCGGCTGTTGTTTGCGGCGACCGGCGCGCTCATGTCGCCCACCGCATCCATGCAGGGCGAAAGCATCCCCGGAATCTCCCACGCCGTGGCGATCGAAACGCAGGTGAACACATGATCCTTGGCTATGTAAAAGCATTTCTGGTCGGCGCCGTCCTATGCATGATCGGTCAGATCCTGATCGACAAGACGAAGCTGACCCCGGCACGTATCCTGACGCTGTATGTTGTGGCAGGCGTGGTGCTCGGCGCGGTCGGCGTCTATGGGCCGTTCGCCAAATGGGCCGGCGCGGGGGCGACCGTACCGCTGACCGGGTTCGGCAACCTGCTGGCAAAAGGCGTGCGCGATGCCGTGGCCGAAAAGGGCGTGCTCGGTGCGTTCACCGGCGGCTTTGAGGCCGGTGCGGCCGGGATCTGCGCAGCCATTTTCTTCGGTCTGCTCGTGGCCATGTGCTTCAAATCCAAAGACAAGCAATAATACAGGCAGGCGCATCTCGCGCGCACACGCGCAAAAAAAGAACCGATTCGGATGAATCGGTTCTTTTTTATGTTCAGTACGGTTTAGCCTCTCGCAGCGGCTTCGCCGGCCTCGAGCGCCTTCATGTTGCCCTCGAGGAACTTGGCCTTCTTCTCGCCAAGCTCGATGCGGATCGCTTCGCCAAGGATCTCGTTGGAGACGACCGGAGCCTTCTCCATCAGAGCGCCGAGGATCGCAACGTTTGCGCCCTTCGGGTTGCCGACGGACTCGGCAATGCCGTTGGCGTCGCAGTAGACGACCTGGATGTCATCACGCTCGGCCTTGCGGTCGATGATGGAGCTGTTGATGACGAGGACGCCGCCCGGCTTGACGTGGCTCTCGAACTTGTCCAGAGACGGACGGTTCATCGCCACAACACAGTCAGCCATGTCGACCAGCGGGGATGCGACCGGATCGTCGGAGACGATGACGGAGCAGTTCGCCGTGCCGCCGCGCATCTCAGGGCCGTAAGAGGGCAGCCAGGAGACGTGCTTGCCGTCGAGCATGCAGGCCATAGCCAGGAACTTACCGATCAGGAGCATGCCCTGACCGCCAAAGCCAGCAAAAATATATTCTTTCTTCATATTATTCAGCCCCCTTGTCCTTCTTAACGCCGAGCGGGTAGTACGGAATCATGTTCTCTTCCAGCCACTCCATCGCCTTGATCGGGCTCAGGCCCCAGTTCGTCGGGCAGGCGGACAGGACTTCGACCATCGTGAAGCCCTTGCCTTCCATCTGATAATGGAACGCCTTGGAAATGGCCTTCTTCGCCTTGACGATGTTCGGGGTGTTGTTGACAGCGACGCGCTCGATGTAGTAGGAGCACGGCACTTCCGCGAGCATCTCGGAGACCTTCAGAGGTGCGCCGCACCAGTCCTCATCACGGCCATAGGGGCTCGTGGTGGTCTTCTGGCCAACCAGCGTGGTCGGGGCCATCTGGCCGCCGGTCATGCCGTAGATCGCGTTGTTGACAAAGATCGTGGAGATCTTCTCGCCGCGGTGCGCAGCGTGAACGATCTCAGCGGTGCCGATGGAGGCCAGGTCGCCGTCGCCCTGATAGGTGAAGACGAGGGTGTCCTTGCCGACGACGCGCTTGGCGCCGGTGGCGACTGCGGGTGCACGGCCGTGCGCGGCTTCGTACATATCGCAGTTGAAGTAATCATAAGCAAAAACGGAGCAGCCGACCGGCGCGACGCCGATGACTTTGCCGTCCAGATTCATCTCATCAATGACCTCAGCGACCAGGCGGTGGATAATGCCATGGTTGCAGCCCGGGCAGTAGTGGAACTGCTTGTCCGTGAGGAGCTTGGTCTTTTCAAAAACAACAGACATTTACTTGCCCTCCTTCATGCTGATAATCTTCGCCTTGATCTCTTCGGTGGTCGGCATCTGGCTGCCGAGGTGGCCAAAGAAGTCGACCGGCTTTGCGCCGTTGATGGCGAGCTTGACGTCCTCGAGCATCTGGCCTTCGTTCAGCTCGACATCGAGCACAGCCTTCACGCCCGGCTGCTCCGCAGCCTTCTTGACGGCGTCGTACGGGAACGGCCAAACGGTGATCGGGCGGACCAGACCAACGTTGATGCCCTGCTCCTTGAGCTCAACGATCGCAGACTTGGCAATACGCGCAACCGTGCCGAAAGCGGTGATGACATACTCAGCACCCTCGAGGTTGTACTCTTCCCACTGCTGCTCGTTGGCAGTGATCTCACGATAGCAGGCCTGCAGCTCGTCGTTGTGGACGGACAGGGTCTCGGTATCGATGTAGATGGAGTTGATGACGCCGCGCTTTGCCGGATCGTCGCCCGGTTTCCAGCCGGTGCAGGCCCAGGGCTTCTTCTCGGGATCGATCTTGTAGTCGACCATCTCGGGCATCTCCACGGGCTCCATCATCTGAGCGATGATGCCGTCAGCCAGGAAGAGGACCGGTATGCGGTACTTCTCAGCCTTGTCGAAGGCGTACATCATGATGTCGATCGCTTCCTGCACGGATGCCGGAGCATAGGTCAGCAGGTGATAGTCACCGTTGCCGCCGCCCTTGACAGCCTGGAAGTAGTCGCCCTGGGAAGCCTGAATGTTGCCGAGGCCGGGGCCGCCGCGCATGACGTTCAGGATGACAGCCGGCAGCTGCGCGCCTGCGCAGTAGGAAATGCCTTCCTGCTTCAGGCTGACACCGGGGCTGGAGGAAGAGGTCAGCGCACGTGCACCAGCACCGGCTGCGCCGTAAATCATGTTGATAGCCGCAACTTCGCTCTCGGCCTGCAGGAAGCAGCCGCCGACTTCGGGCATACGTGCGGACATGTATTCAGGAATCTCCGTCTGCGGAGTGATCGGATAGCCGAAGAAGTAACGCGCGCCTGCACGGATCGCAGCCTCAGCGATAGCTTCGCTACCCTTCATAAGCGTCAATGCCATTTTCGATGTACCTCCTTAATCTCTCACAATGCTGATTACCACGTCCGGGCAAGTACGCGCGCAGGAAGCGCAGCCGATGCAGGCCTCCGGATTCGCGACGACGGACGGATGATAACCCTTTGCGTTGAGTTTGTCTTTCGCCAGCGCCAGAACGCCCTTCGGGCAAGCTCTGACACAGAGACCGCAACCCTTGCAAAGATTCTCGTTGATGGTCACCTTTACCATTTTTGCTACCTCTTTTCTGTTCTGTTTTGCGAAATTGCCTATGTAAACCGCAAGAGCGGGTTACGCCTGTTTCTTCTCCGACAGACTGTGGATATAGCTCTCCCAGTCGCGCTTCATGATGATGTCTATGGCGACGGGTTTGCCGATATACTTCGGGTCGTGACCCTCGGCAAGGAAAATGTCGAGCATCTCCTTCTTGCCGGTCGTGTACATGACCGGGACGCCTGTCCGGTCGCTGACCTCGCGCAGCATCTCATAACCGTCGCGCAGCTCCGCCGGCGTGGTCATGGTGGCAAGGTTGGTGTTGTTGATCATACCCGTGATCTTCAGGTGGGAATGGATCTCCATCTGCTGCTGCAGGTCGATGATCTTCTCCACCGTGCCGGCGAGCGGGCGGCGGATATTGACCACGTTCAGGACCTCCAGCTGCTCCGGGCCCATGGCCATGAAGTCCTGAAAGTCCTCATAATAGCGGCCGAGGGCCGTGGAACCGACGGCGTCACCGCCGACGTCGAACACGACGGTGTCCCAGTTCATGGCAAATGCAGAAGCGACCTCTGCCGGCAGGGACAGCGTCTCCACGCCGGAGCAGGCATAGTTCGGAGAGATGAGACGAATCTCTTTCTGCTCCACGAGCTTGCCGCGCTCCGTCAGGCGGAAGTAGGTATTGACCAGGTCCAGGTCAATGAGTTCTGTCTTTCCGGTTTCAGCCGCTTTAAAAGCAAAATTCAGCGCAAGCTCACTCTTGCCGCTGCCGTAGTTGCCGATCATGACATATATTTTTTTCAAAACGATGCTCCTCCCCTCGAGGGGTATTAAAAATGTGCAAATGGGTATTAAAAAATGAAATGCATCTATTCAAATATCCAAATCTCAACGGTTATCATAGTAGCACAATCGGGTGAATTCGTCAACAAATGTTGTTCTGTTTTGTGGAACGTACACAATTTTGCTCGCCGTTTCTGGACAAGATGCCAGTTATCTACAAATTAACAATGCCGTCTAAGAAATAACTGTGGTTTTTCCCTGCTTCAGGTAGAGATACCACCCGCTCACGCCCACCAGAAACACGCCGCCGACAAGGTTGCCGAGCGTGACCGGCAGGAGATTGCCCAGCAGCGCCCTGCCCCACGTCAGGCCCGCGGCCGCCGCGCTGGTCTGCGCCGCGGTCAGCAGCCCAGCAGTGAGATAATACATATCGGCCACGCTGTGCTCAAAGCCCGCGACGACGAACGTCATGATCGGGAAAAACACGGCCAGGATCTTGCCAGGGACGGACTTGGCCGCGCTGGCCATCCAGACGGCGATGCAGACAAGGAAATTGCACAGGATCCCGCGCACAAACGCATCGCCGAACGACAGGAACGCCTTCGCCTGCGCGATGGAGATCACAGACGCCGCCAGCCGGCCGTCAAACGCGGCGAACACATGCCCCAGCACGCAGAGCGCCGCGACGAGCGCCGCACCCACGAAATTGCCCAGATAGACAACGCCCCAGTTGCGCAGCATCCGCCGTGCAGAGATCACGCGCGACAAAACGCCCATGATCATGAGATTGTTGCCGGTGAACAGCTCGCTGCCGGCCACGATGACCATGGCGAGGCCGGCCGGAAAGACACAGCCGGAGATGAGCTTCGCCAGCGACGGATCGCCCACCGTGGCCGCGGCCGCCGTGGACGCGACGCCTGCCAGCGCGACGAACGCCCCCGCCAGACAGGCGAGCAGAAACATCCGCCCCAGCGGCAGCGCCGTCTTGGCCCGGCAGGTAGAAAGATAATTCTCCGCAACTTCTTTTGGCGTGTACACAGGCAGTCCCTCCAAATCGGCGCAAGATATTCGGTTAGAATCATCATAACATCATATATCTTGTGTCGTCAAGCCCGGGACATGAAAAAGCAGCCGGAGAACAGATCTCCGGCTGCCTAGGTGGCCAGCCACTCGCGCAGGCGCTCCACGGCGCGTCGCTCCAGGCGCGACACCTGCACCTGCGAGATATGCAGGATGCCGGCAGCGCGCTGCTGCGTCAGGCCGTGATAAAACCGCAGGGCGATGACCTGCCGCTCCCGCTCCGGGAGCTGGCACAGCGCCTCACGCAGGGCGGCGTATTCGACCATGCGCTCTTCCTGATCGTAGTCCCCAAGCGTGTGCTCGAGCGTAAAGCCGGTCTCCCCGTTCTCCTTCTGCAGGGACTCCGTAGGGCCGGTGGCCGTCTCGGCGGCGGCGATCTCTTCGGGCTCGAGCCCGGTCTCGGCCGCGAGCTCGGAGAGCGTCGGCTCGCGGCCGAGCGTCTGCTCCAGGCGCGTGCGCGCCGTGCGGATGCCCTGCGCGCGCTCCTTGATGCTGCGGCTGACCTTGACCGCGCCGTCATCGCGCAGAAAGCGCCGGATCTCGCCCGAGATCTTTGGGACGGCGTATGTAGAAAAGCACGTGCCGTACTGCTCGTCAAAGCCCTGCATGGCCTTCAGAAAGCCAACACAGCCGAGCTGGTACAGGTCGTCCGGCTCGACGCCGCGGCCGAAAAACCGCCGCGCCACGCTCCAGATCAGGCCGGTGTTTTCCGTGACCATCTGCTCTGCCGCTGCGGCGTCCCCAGCCTGGGCGCGCCGGAGCAGGTCGCGCGTCTCCTCGGCGATCATGCGCGGCGGCGGATGCGGCGGCACATCGTCACGGTCGTGCCGCGGCCGGGCACAGACTTGACCCGCAGCGTGTCCATGAAGCTCTCCATGATCGTAAAGCCCATGCCGCTGCGTTCTTCCCCGCCGGTGGTATACAGCGGCGTGCGCGCCTGCGCCACGTCGGCGATGCCGATGCCGTGATCCTTGACGGCGATCTCCAGCCGCTCGTCCGGCAGGATGCGCACGCGCACCTGCACCGTGCCGAGCTTGTCCGGATAGGCGTGCACGACCGCATTCGTTACGGCCTCGGACACGGCGGTCTTGATGTCCCCGATCTCGGCAAGCGTCGGGTCGAGCTGCGCGGCGAAGGCCGCCACCGCCGCGCGCGCAAAGCCCTCGTTCACGCTGCGCGCCGGAAACTCCAGCTTCATGTAATTTTTCTGCGTCAACACTGTTCACACTCCTTTGCCCGGTCCTCGAGCACCGGGACGATATTGGTCAGGCCGGCCACGTCCAGCACCCGGCGCACCTGCCGCGGCACGCCGCACAGCGCCAGTGCGCCCCCTGTCTGCCGCAGGAGGCGGTCGGTCTTGAGAATGACCGCGATCCCGGAGCTGTCCATAAAGCTCAGGCCGGACAGGTCGAGCACGCAGCGGCGCGGCAGGTACTCCTCCACGGCGTCCTCAATGCCGGGCATGACTTCCTGCGCCGCCGCGTGATCCAGCTCGCCGAGCAGGCGCAGCGTCAGGCACCGGCCGTCATCATGCGTTTTCATCCGCATCTGCTCATACCTCCTAAATCAAAAGAAAAAGCACCGTGTACGAACCTTCGTACACGGTGCTATTGTAGCCCAGAGACGTGGGCCGAATTTGTCGGACGGCGGCGCTCAGCCGAGGTTTTTTAGGCTGGCCTCGAGATTTTCCACGAGCGCCCTGGCCTTCTCGGCGCGCTCGCGCTCCGTCTGCACGACGGCCTCCGGCGCGCGGGAGACGAAGTTCTCGTTCGAGAGCTTGCGCATCTGGCCCTCGTAGTTCTTGCGGGCCTTTTCGAGCTCCTTTTCCAGACGGGCGCGCTCTTTGTCGAGGTCGATCAGCTCGGCCATCGGCATGAAGAGCTTGGCCTCTTCCGTGACGGCGGAGACCATCTTCTCCGCGTCAGCCGGCAGCTCGCTGCTGATGGTGATCTGCTCGGCGTAGGCGAGCTTCGTGATATAGATCTCACCGGAGCGGAAAGCGTCCTGCCGGTCGGTCGTAATGAACAGGTGCGCCTTTCTGCTCGGCGGCACGTTCATCTCGGCGCGGCGGCTGCGCACGGCGCGGATGGCGTTCATGACCATCTCAAAGTCGCGCTCCTCGGCCGGGAAAGCAAGGGACTCGGTATACTCCGGATAGCGGGCGATCATGAGCGCCTCGCCGTCGTGCGGCAGGGCCTGCCAGATCTCCTCGGTGATGAACGGCATGAACGGGTGCAGGAGCTTGAGAATGTCCGTCAGGACATACAGCAGCACCTGCTGCGCGCTGCGGGCGCGGGCCTCGTCGCCGCTGTTGAGGCGGGGCTTCGTGAGCTCGATATACCAGTCGCAGTACGTGTCCCAGATGAAGTCGTAGATCTTCGCCGCGGCGATGCCGATCTCGTACTTGTCGAGGTTCTCGCACACTTCCTTCGAGAGCGTGTTGAGCTTTGAGAGCACCCACTTGTCCTCGAGCTCCAGCGTCTCGGGCAGCTCGTTTTTGTCGATGGTGAGGTTCATCATCACGAAGCGGGAAGCATTCCAGAGCTTGTTGGCAAAGTTGCGCATGGCGCCGCACTTCTCGACATAGAAGCGCATGTCGTTGCCGGGGCTGTTGCCCGTGATGAGGTTGAAGCGCAGCGCGTCGGCGCCGTAGGTGTCGGCCATCTCGAGCGGGTCAATGCCGTTGCCGAGTGACTTGGACATCTTGCGGCCCTTATCGTCGCGCACCAGACCGTGGATGAATACCGTCGGGAACGGGATGTCCTTCATCTGCTCCAGGCCGGAGAAGATCATGCGCGCGACCCAGAAGAAGATGATATCGTAGCCCGTGACCATGACGCTCGTGGGATACCAGAACTTCAGATCCTCGGAATCCTTATCCGGCCAGCCGAGCGTGGAAAACGGCCAGAGTGCGGAGCTGAACCAGGTATCGAGCACGTCGGGGTCGCGGTGGATGTTCTTGCTGTGGCAGGCCTCGCACTCGCAGGCGTCGGTGCGCGAGACGGTGACATGGCCGCAGTCGTCGCAGTACCACGCCGGGATCTGGTGGCCCCACCAGAGCTGGCGGGAGATGCACCAGTCGTGCACATTCTCCATCCAGTTATAATAGGTCTTGCTGAAGCGCTCGGGCACGAACTTGATGCGCCCGTCGCGCACGGCCTCGATGGCGGGCTCGGCCAGCGGCTTCATCTTGACGAACCACTGCGGGCTCGTCATCGGCTCGACCGTCGTGCCGCAGCGGTAGCACGTGCCGACATTATGATTATAAGGCTCGGTCTTGATGAGGTAGCCCTGCTCCTCGAGATCGGCCAGAATGGCCTTGCGCGCCTCGTAGCGGTCGAGGCCGTTGTACTTGCCGCCGTTGATGACGCGGGCGTCCTCGTCGAAGATGAGGATCTGCTCGAGATTATGGCGCAAGCCGACCTCGTAGTCGTTCGGGTCGTGGCAGGGCGTCATCTTGACGCAGCCGGTGCCGAAATCGAGCTCGACGTAATCGTCGGCCACGATGGGCAGCTCACGGCCCACGAGCGGCAGGATCGCCGTCTTGCCGACGAGGTGCTGGTAGCGCTCGTCCGCCGGGTTGACCGCGATGCCGGTGTCGCCAAGCATGGTCTCCGGCCGGGTGGTGGCGATGGTGAGGTAATCATCACTGTCCTTGAGTGGGTAGCGGATATACCAGAACGCGCCGGGCATATCCTTATATTCGACCTCAGCGTCGGACAGGGCCGTGCGGCAGTGCGGACACCAGTTGATGATGCGGTTTCCTTTGTAGATCAGGCCCTTTTCATACAGCTCGCAGAACGTCTCGCGCACAGCCTTTGAGCAGCCATCGTCCATGGTGAAGCGGCTGCGGTCCCAGTCGCAGGACACGCCGAGCGACTTCTGCTGCTCGACGATGCGGTTGCCGTACTGCTTTTTCCACGCCCAGACGCGCTTGAGGAATTCCTCGCGGCCGAGATCGTAGCGGGTCAGGCCCTCTTCCTTGCGCAGCATCTCCTCGACCTTGATCTGCGTGGCAATGCCGGCGTGATCCGTGCCGGGCACCCACAGGGCGGCATAGCCCTGCATGCGCTTATAGCGCGTGAGGATGTCCTGCAGCGTCGCATCGAGCGCGTGGCCCATGTGCAGCTGGCCGGTGACGTTCGGGGGCGGCATGACGATGGAAAACGGCTTTTTGTCCGGATCGGCTTTGCCGGCAAAATAGCCGCCGCGCATCCACATGTCATAAATCTTGCTTTCGACCTGTTTGGGGTCGTAGACCTTCGGAAGCTCTTTCATGGCTCTCCTCCTTTAAGATTGCCGGGGCGCAAAAAAATCGCCCCGAAACGAACTGTTTCAGGGCGATCGAAACCGCGGTACCACCTGAATTCCACGCAGGCGCGTGACACTCTTGTCTCTGTAACGGGAGAACCCGGCCGCCCTACTCCGTTCAGGCCGGCTGCTCCGGGGCGACCTTCATCTCCGGCATCCGAAAGGCTCGCACCAACCGCCTTCTCTCTGACGTCCGCCGGGAGACTACTCCTCCCCTTCTTCGCAAATGGATGGGAAAATTATAGGCCCTGCCGCGCCGTTTGTCAAGCGTTTCTGAGCCAGCGCACGACCGAAAGTGCCGCGCGGTTGCCCTCGCCGACCGCCGCCGGGATCTGATAGGGCGCGCCGGTGCAGTCCCCGGCCGCGAAAACGCCGGGAATGCTCGCGGCATAGCTTTCATCCACGACGATGTGGCCCTTTTCCGTGGCGATGCCGGGCAGAAGCGTATCGGCCGCAAAGCCCGCGCGCAGGACGAAGATGACGTCCGCCGGCTGTGCCGCGCCGTCGATCACGAGCGTGTCCGCCCGCTCGGCGCCGCGGATCTCAAAGCGGTGCTTTTTTCCGTCGTAATACTGCACGTCGCAGCCGATCTCACGCAGGAAGTCCGCCTCCGCCGGGGCGTCCGCCGCCAGGCCGATGACCGCCGCGCGCTTGCCGCGGTAGAGCATGCCGTCGCAGGTAGCGCAGTAGCTCACGCCGCGGCCGAGAAACGCCGTTTCCCCGGGAAACGTGCCGCGCTGGGCAATGCCGGTCGCAAGCAGAAGCGCCCTGCCCTCCACAAATTCCTTGCCCGCCGAGACGCCGAACGTTTTGCCCATCGGCATGGCCGACAGCGCCCGCTCGCGCAGCATGTCCGCGCCAAGATCGCGCGCCTGCTGCGTCATGGTCTCGAGCAGCGCGGGGCCGGAGACATCCGGCACACCGGGGTAATTTGTGACATGGCCGGCTTTATACAGCGCGCTGTCGGCCGCGCCGCCGCAGATCACGCACACGGTCAAATTCCGGTTGCGCGCCGTCATGGCCGCCGACAGCCCAGCCGGGCCGCCGCCGATGATGAGCAGGTCATACATATGTCCGCACCTCCGTTGTCTTACAATCCTGTCTGAATTATATATTTCTTTTTCGATATTGTAAACAGAAAACGAATCGTGTATAATACCTTTACAATTTTCTGCCCATCGCAAATTTATGTGGAGTTGACAAGACACTATGGAAGATACCAAAAACTTTATCGAAGCCTTTGTCGAAGAGGATCTTGCGCCCGGCGGCCGCTTCGCCGGTCAGACCGTCCACACCCGTTTCCCGCCCGAGCCGAACGGCTACCTGCACATCGGCCACTGCAAGGCATTGTGCATCGATTTCGGAACGGCCGAAAAATTCGGCGGCATCTGCAACCTGCGCATGGACGACACGAACCCCTCCAAGGAGGACAACGAGTTTGTGGAAGCCATTCAGGAGGATATCCACTGGCTCGGCTTTGACTGGGGCGACCGGTTCTTCTTCGGCTCGGACTACTTCGAGAAGGATTACGAATACGCCGTGGAGCTGATTAAAAAAGGGCTTGCCTATGTGTGCGAGCTGACGCCGGAGCAGTTCCGCGAATACCGCGGCGATGTGAACACCCCCGCCGTCAGCCCCTGGCGCGACCGCCCGATCGAGGAAAACCTCGATCTGTTCGCGCGCATGCGCGCCGGCGAGTTCCCGGAGGGCAAGTATACCCTGCGTGCGAAGATCGACCTCGCCTCCGGCAACTTCAATATGCGCGACCCCGTGCTCTACCGCATCCGCTACATCGAGCACCACCGTCAGGGCACAAAGTGGTGCATTTTCCCGATGTACGACTTCGCGCACCCGATCCAGGACGCGCTCGAGGGCATCACGCACTCGCTGTGCTCGCTGGAATATGAGGATCACCGCCCGCTGTACGACTGGGTCGTAAACAATGTGTCCGTGCCGTGCAAGCCGCGCCAGATCGAGTTTTCGCGCCTCGGCATCAACTACACCGTCATGTCCAAGCGCAAGCTGCGCCGCCTCGTCGAGGAGGGCTATGTCTCCAGCTGGGACGATCCGCGCATGCCGACGCTGTGCGGCCTGCGCCGCCGCGGCTACACGCCCGCGTCCATCCGCAATTTCTGCGAGCGCATCGGCGTGTCCAAGGTCGCGTCCACGGTCGACTACAGCTTTCTGGAACACTGCCTGCGCGAGGATCTCAACCTCCATGCCCAGCGCGCCATGGCCGTGCTGCACCCGGTGAAGCTGCGCATCACGAACTATCCCGAGGGCCAGAGCGAGACGTTTGCCATCGAGAACAACCCCGAGGACGAAAACGCCGGCACGCGCGACGTGACGTTCTCCAACGAGCTGTGGATCGAAGCCGACGACTTCATGGAGGAGCCGCCGAAAAAGTATAACCGCCTCTACCCCGGCAACGAGGTGCGCATCAAGGGTGCGTACATCGTCCGCTGCACCGGCTGCGTCAAGGACGCGGACGGAAGCGTGACGGAGGTCCTGTGCGAATACGACCCCGAGACCCGCGGCGGCAACACGCCCGACGGCCGCAAGGTGCGCGGCACGATCCACTGGGTCGATGCACACAACTGCGCCGACGCCGAGGTGCGCCTGTATGATAACCTCTTCGCCGACGCCGACCCCGAGGGTGACGGCAAGGACTATCTGGCGTGCCTGAATCCGGACTCGCTGTCCGTGCTCACCGGCTGCAAGGTCGAGCGGATGCTCGCCGGCGCCGAGGCTCCGGCCGCGTTCCAGTTCCTGCGTCTCGGCTACTTTGCCGTGGACAACAAGGACTCGGCTCCGGAGCATCTGGTCTTTAACCGCGCCGTCGCGCTCAAGGACAGCTTTAAGAAAGCCTGACCGCAAAATCATGTATCCTGTCCCTCCCGCCGAAACCGGGAGGGACAAGTTTTTGTGACGAAAATGTGAATTTGCTGTTGACAAGCACGAGATACGGTGGTATGCTGTGCAAGCTGATATTTTTAAGTCGGTACGAGATACCGGCAAGGTGTCACGGTCAATGGAATCACTGCGGGCTCTCCCTGCGCGTTGCCGCCTTGTCTGTATCCGGACAGGGTGTTTTTTTATGCCCGGAGGAGGGATCGCTGTGGAGCTGAAATTCAAGGCAAAGATCATGGACGAAGCCGCCATCGACCGTACGCTCGTGCGCATCGCGCATGAGATCCTCGAGAAAAACGACGGCACGGACGACCTGTGCCTGATCGGCATCCGCACGCGCGGTGTGCCGCTGGCCCGCCGCCTTGCAAAAAACATTGAGAAGATCGACGGCGTGCAGCTGCCGGTCGGCGAGCTGGACATCACGCTCTACCGCGATGATCTGTCCACGGTCGCGGACGCGCCGGTACTCAACCGGACGGACATTCCCTTCCCCATTGCGGGCAAGACCGTCGTGCTGGTCGACGATGTGATCTACACCTGCCGCACCGCGCGCGCAGCGCTCGACGCCGTGATGCAACTCGGCCGTCCGGCGCGCATCCAGCTCTTTTCCCTGATCGACCGCGGCCATTCGGAGCTTCCGATCAAGGCCAATTACGTCGGCAAGAACATCCCAACCTCCAAGAGCGAGGTCGTGGCCGTCCGCCTGCAGGAAACGGACGGAGAGAACAGTGTCTGCATCCTCGAGAGAGGATAAAGAATAGATTAAATTTTCACGGGAGGAAAAAATCTATGAGTAAAAGCTCCATCGGTACCGAGCCGGTGTACGACGCACGTACACTCGGCAAGCCCAGAATGTTCATTCTGGGTCTCCAGCACATGTTCGCCATGTTCGGCGCGACCGTCCTCGTCCCGGCGCTGTCCGGCCTCGACGTCGCAACGACCCTACTGTTTGCCGGCATCGGCACGCTGCTGTTCCACCTGCTGACCAAGGGTAAGGTCCCGGCCTTCCTCGGCAGCTCGTTCGCCTTCATCGGCGGCTACAACGCCGTGCGCACCATCGGCACGAACGCCGACGGCTCCGCCATTTACAACAACGACCTGCTGGCATACGCCTGCTTCGGCGTCGCCATCGCGGGCCTGATGTACATCATCCTGTCGACACTGTTCAAGATCTTCGGCGTCAAGAAAGTCATGCGCTACTTCCCGCCGATCGTCACCGGCCCGATCATCATCGCCATCGGCCTGACGCTGTCCTCTTCCGCCATCACCAACTGCCGTGCCAACTGGCTCGTCGCCGTCGTCGCGATCCTGATCGTCATCGGCTTCAACATGTGGGGCAAGGGCATGGCCAAGATCATCCCGATCCTGCTCGGCGTGCTCGGCTCTTACATCTTCGCACTCATCGTTGATCCCGCGGAGCGCGCCTCCGTCGCCGCTGCCGTCAGCAGTGCCAAGTGGTTCGGCCTGCCGATCTTCTGGAAAAACAGCGTGTTCCACCTCTTCGCCGGCCCGGTCGACAGCGGCGTCCTCTGGTCCGCCGTGCTGACGGTCGTGCCCCTGTCCCTTGCCACCATGGTCGAGCACATCGGCGATATCTGCGCCATCTCCTCCACCTGCGGCAAGAACTTCATGGTCGACCCCGGCTTCCACCGCACCCTGCTGGGCGACGGCCTGGCCACCACCCTCGCTTCCCTCTTCGGCGCTCCGGCCAACACCACCTACGGTGAGAACACCGGCGTGCTCGCCCTGTCCCGCGTCTACGATCCCCGCGTGATCCGCATCGCGGCCTGCATTGCGATCGTCGTGTCCTTCTGCCCGAAATTCGCGGCCCTCGTGTCCGCCATGCCGACGGCCACCATCGGCGGCGTGTCCCTCGTGCTCTACGGCATGATCTCCGCTGTCGGCGTGCGCAACGTCGTCGAGAACAAGGTCGACTTCACCAACACCCGCAACGTCATCATCGCCGCGCTCATCCTCGTGCTCGCCATCGGCATCACCTACTCCGGCAGCATCCAGATCGGCGTCGTGTCCCTGTCGGGTCTGGCTGTCTCCTCCATCGTGGGCATCCTGCTCAACGCCATCCTGCCCGGCAAGGACTACACCTTCGAGCAGGACGATCAGGGTGCGACCTCTGTGGACTTCAAGGTCTGAGCCCGCATCGAAACCAGATACGCACCGGCCGCCGCAGCGCAAAGCTGCGGCGGCCTCTTGTTTTTCCCTTCCCCATGCGGCGTGATTGTTAAATTTGTGACCGGTTTTTTCCAAAAAATCAGTTGTAGTTTCGGAAAAAATGCGTTATCATGAATGTGTTTGAGAGCAAAAAAGAAACCAAAAATACAAAGAAAAAACGGAGGAGCAACATGAAATTTTCCAGTAAGATCGAAAAATGCGGCCTCTCGCCTATGCGCAAGTTCGCGCCCTATGCAAACGAGGCTGCCAAAAAGGGCAAGAAACTCTACCACCTGAACATCGGCCAGCCCGATATTGCCACCCCCGCGGCCTACTTTGAGGCTGTGAAAAACTTCAGCCAGCCGGTCCTGGCCTACGCCCCGTCCGACGGCGTGCCCGAGATGATCGACGCGGTCGTCAACTACTACGGCAAGATCGATGCGCCCATCACTAACAAGCAGGTGCTCATCACCACCGGCGGCAGTGAGGCGCTGCAGATCGCGCTCAGCTGCATTCTCGACGAAGGCGACGAGATCATCATCCCCGAGCCGTTCTACCCGAACTACAGCACGTTCGTCACGCTGACCGGCGCGACCATCCGCCCAATCACCACAACGCCGGAGGAGAACTACAAGTTCGCCATCCGCGAGCGCGTCGAGTCCTGCATCAACGAGCACACCCGCGCCATCCTCTTCACAAACCCCGGCAACCCGACCGGCACGATCCTCACCGAGGAAGAGCTCCGTCTCATGGCCGACATCGCCAAGGAGCATAACCTGTTCATCATCGGCGACGAGGTGTACCGCGAGTTTGTTTACGGCGGCGAGAAGCTCATGAGCCTGCTGCAGCTCGAGGGATATGAGGACAACGTCGTCGTCATCGACTCCGTGTCCAAGCGCTTCAGCGCCTGCGGCGCGCGCATCGGCTGTGTGATCACGCGCAACGCAGAGCTCTACAACAACGCCATGAAGTGGTGCCAGGGCCGCCTGTGCGCCTCGACGATCGACCAGGTCGCGTCCGCCGCACTCTACACCGTCGGCCCCGAGTACTTCGACGCCGTGCGCAAGGAATACAAGGCCCGCCGTGACACGCTCGTCGATGGGCTCAAGAAGATCCCCGGCGTCATTTACTCCGAGCCGAAGGGCGCGTTCTACGTCATGGCCAAGCTTCCCGTGGACGACGCGGAGAAGTTCCAACTGTTCATGCTCGAGGAGTTTGACGACAACGGCGACACGCTCATGTTCACCCCGGCCGAGAGCTTCTACAAGACCCCACACACCGGCGTCAATGAGATCCGCATGGCCTACGTCATCAATCAGGACGCCCTCAAGCGCTCCATGGAGCTGCTTGCCAAGGGCATCGAAGCCTACAACAACAAATAAGCTGCATACGCAAAAACCGTCCGCTCCCGATCGGGAACGGACGGTTTCTTTATGGGATTTCGTTTGCTTTCTGCCGGCGTTTGAGATTGAGCAGCACGACGGCCGAGAGCACGCACACGCAGCCGAGGGCGCTGAGCGGTGTGAGTTTTTCGTGGAACACGAAGATGCCGACCAGCGTCGCCACGACCGGCTCAAACGACGCCAGGATGGACGCCTTACCCGTCTCGAGCCCTGTGAGACCATAGGTATAGAGCAGATACGGCAGATAGCACGTGACGATGCCGAGCGCCGTGCACAGGCCGAAGCCCTTCCACGAACCGATCATGACGCCGAGCGGCTGCGCCGCGCCCCAGATGATGGCCGCGCCGATGGTGGTCAGCAGGCAGGAATAAAAGTTGATGGTGTTGCTCGAATAGCCGCGGTCGAGCGCGTAGCGGGCGAAGATGCTGTAGAGCGCATAGCCGAAGCCCGCGCCGAGGCCGTAGAGAATGCCGACCGTGGAGAGCTTGTGCTCCCCGCCGACGAGCGACACCAGACAGCAGCCGGCAAACGCCAGCACGAGCGCGATGAGCTTCTGCACCGTGATACGCTCGTGAAACAGGATCAGCGAGAGGATCATGACGATCGACGGCGCGGTGTACAGCAGCACGGCCGCCGTGGACAGATCCATGATCGTGATGGCCTGAAAATAGCAATACGTGAAAAACAGCAGGCTGCAGATGCCGGCGCCGATAAAACACCAGATGTCTTTGAGCCGAATGCGAAACTGCTTTGGGTCGCGCACGAACAGCGTGACGGCGAACAGCAGCGCCGCAATGCCGCAGCGCAGCACGATCGCGCCCGTGGAATCCACGCCATAGGTCGCCAGTGTGCGCGTGAACAGACCCATCAAGCCCCAGAGACACCCAGCCGTGATGACGGACGCCGTATATTTCTGCATTCTGCACCCCTCCAGATCAAGCTTTCGACAGAGCATGATATCAGGTTTCCGGACGGTTGTCAATTTGTGTGGACAAGAAAGTTTTGCGCGGCATTTGCGTTTGCCCACTTGTCAAGCCGACACGGCTGTGGTAAGATAATTGTGCCGTTTGTAACGGTGCGCGGATACAGCGTTTTGCTCCGCCTCGGGAACCTCCCCGTGTCAAAATAGAGGCTTATGAGCGGCGGCCAATACCGCCGCTTTCTGTTTGCGCCTGTGATGGAATTGGTAGACATGCGAGATTTAGGTTCTCGTGCTTTCAGCGTGTGGGTTCGAGTCCCTTCAGGCGCACCAAAGCCCCCACGGCGGCTATTGTTGTATGGCCGCCGTGGGGGCTTCTTTTTTGCCATGCATCCACCGGCCGATCGGGCGCGATCGCCGCGCTTTCAGCTGCGCTGCGCCGAGCGCAAGCTCGTCGCGCGTCAGGCCGGAATAGCGCAGAATGAGCTTGTTTTTGTGCTGGCCCTTCACAGCGGCCTGCTGCTCGACCGGCACGGTGTAAGCGCCCTGCTGCAGCATCCGCCGGACGAGCACATCCATGCAGTCGACCCCGTCAAAGGCCGCGACCAGATTCATGCCCGCAGCACCGCCGCTGATGTGTACCACAGGCCCGAACTGCGCACGCAGGCAGTCCGTCAGATCATCACGGCGGGCTCTGTATTCCTTTTTCATGCGGCGGGTGTGCCGCTCGAGCTCCCCATCGCGCAAAAACGCCGCCAGTGCAAGCTGATCGAGCGAATTGGTGTGGTGGTCAGACAGGCGCTTTTGCGTGCACAACGAGGCGACCAGCTGCCGCGGCGCCACGATGTAGCCCAGCCGCACGGACGGAAAGAGCACCTTGCTGAACGTCCCGACGGAGAGCACACGCTCCGGTGCAAGCTCGAAGAGCGAGGACGTCGGTGGAGCTTCATAGTTGAACTCGCTCTCAAAATTGTCCTCCAGGAGATACGCCCCGGTGCGTTTGGCGAACGCGACCAGCTCCATGCGGCGCGTCATGGGCATGATCGCGCCGGTAGGAAACTGCCGCGCAGGCGAACAGATGATGAGCGTGGGTTTGCGCCCGACCGGAAACCGCGCGGGATCTCCAATGTGCAGAAAATATGCGAAACCTTTTGCCATGAGCACCGTCTTTTCCAGTAAAGGAAGGTGGTTATTTATGAAAAAAGCAAGACTGCTCCCAGCACTGATCCTGGCCCTGCTGTTCCTCCTCCCCGCCGGCTGCGGCAAACAGGCCACGACCGTATCTCCGTCAACACCGACGCCCGCTGAAACCGTGACCGCATCCGGAACTGCCGGAACGCTGCGCGTGCAGGTGCCGGACGGCTGGAAGTATGAAGTCTGCCCCGAAGGGACGCTCGACGACTCGGAAGCCTGCTTCGGCGTGAAGATCTGGCCGGACAGCGGCTCGGACAGCTGCGTGCAGCTCTATTGGTCGGACAGCTTCGGCGTGTGCGGCACAGGGCTGAAGGAAGAGACCCTGACGCTCGCCGGAGACAGCGTCTCCGCCGGGTATTATGACGGCAACAAAAACTGGACGTTTCTCAGCTTTCAGGGCAAAAACAGCGGCATCGTCGCCTGGGCCGATCCGAACGCCGGCTGGTTCGCGGGCAAGGGCGACCAGCTGCTGGCCGTGCTCGATACGGTCGAATGGGAACCGGCAGCATAAATAAGGTCATAAAAAAATACGCCCCGCAGCAGAAGCTCTGCTGCGGGGCGATTCTTGTAATATGTTATTTCGCCTTATTTCACCGCGGCCGCGCCTACCTCGGGCCGTACGGGAATGCCGGAGTCACTCACTGTCTCAATATTCGAAACCGTCTATGCAGTTCATTTCATCCAGCGTGTATTGGTCAACACTCCACTCCACAATCAAACCATCTACTTCCCACCACGTGGAATTATCCTGCCGGAAAACCTCGACGGCAAGTCGAGCGTCACCTTCATTTTTAAATACACCGAGGTTCCGGCTATATTCAAATTCATATTCCGCATCGTGAATGTAGACATTGGCCAGATAAACGAGCACCGCATGCTCTTCCACTTCGTGCGCAAAAACGACAAATCCGTTGGGATAATCACAAAAGCCGGGAATGCTGCGATACTTTTCGATTGCTGCTGCCACCCGCTCCGCCGACGAAAAGCAGCCGAGCATCGCGCAATCCCCGTAGTGGAAGCGGCCATCCGCCAGCGTTTCCGCCCCGTGCATGTGCACCAATTCATAAATTTTCATCTGTCGTTTTCTCCATGACTTCTGTGATCTCCGCAAGCAGAATTTCTGCGCGGCACTGCCATGATAGCAGGCGTGCGAAAACCTGTCAACACGCCAGTGCAGCGGTCGATAAAGGCTCCATAAGGCATGTATCTCACGTATTTGCAAAAACACCTCGCAGCGGCAAGTGCTGCTGTGAGGTGTCTCTTTGTTATTTTGCCTCAGCGGGAATAGCGGCGGATGCCGCTTCCTCGGCCACTTCGGCCTCGGGCTGCGCGGCGGCAAAGCCCTGCGCAAGGCCGTGCTCGCGGATGTACTTGCGGTTTTTGTACACGCCGACGGTCAGGAACGGAACGACCACGACCGCGATGCCGAGATAGCCGCAGTAGCCATAGCCGTACTTGATGATGTTCGTGAGGCCGGCCATGGAGATGGACATGGACAAAATGATGATGAACGCGGACACGATGGCGCTGCGCACCGGCGCGGACTGGATGCCGCGGAACATCGGCAGCTTCTCAAAGCGGGCGACGAAGCCGAAGATCGTCGTCACGCCCGTGGAGATAAGGCAGAGCATGAGGCAGACGCCGTAAACTGCGGTGAGCGCGCGGATGCCCATCGAATTGCAGACGGTGAGCGTGGGGATGGTCGTGCCGCCGTCCACGGCGGTGTAGACGCCGCGCCAGCAGATGAGCATGAACACGGAGAGCACGAGCGCGACCGCATTCATGACAAAGGAGATCCACATGGCCTTGGCACAGCCCTGCTTGCTGCGCATGGTCGTGCCGCAGGCGATCATGGTCGGGAGCGTGACGCACTGGAAGCCGGCATAGGTGAAGGCATTAAAGATCGCTTTGGGGACATTGGCAAAGCCGGTCGTCCGGAAATCCGCGGAGAGCACCGTGAACAGCGGCGACTCGCTCTTGAAAATGCCGATGGCGTAGATGGTGATGGCGGTGACGAGGATGGCGATGCCCATATAGGTGGACGCCGCGCGGACGATGCCGGCGCCGAAAATGGTCAGGAGCAAGACGAGGCAGCCGACGGCCACAACGCCGAGATAATAGTTCACGCCGAAATAGCTCCGCAGCGCGGACGCCGCGCCCGAGATGGCCGCCGCGACGGCCATGAGCACCATGATGTAAAAGAAGATCTCAAACAGCCACTCGATCTTGTCAAAGGGGTGGTAGAGCGTCTCGAACAGCTGCTTATAGCTCGTCAGGCCGCGGGAATTGTACATGATCATGGCCTCACGCATCGTGAGCGTGAGCAGCAGCATGGCCACGATGGCCGACACGATGCCGGCCCAGCCGAGGCCGACGTAATACGTATTGGCCTGGTTGCCGGTCGCAAAGCCGCCGCCGGCGTGCGCGGAAAACAGCACCGCGCCGACCGAGAAGGCGGCAAAAAACGGGGTCTTGGGTATGGTTCTGGTTCTGGTTTGGGTTTTCATGATTCGTTCCTCCTGCAAAATGATCTGATGGTTTGGCAGGAAAAAAGAAAACCCTCCGCCTTTCCTGCCCTCTGGCAGAAGAGACGAAAGGCCGAAAACCCTCCGCGGTACCACTCTTCTTCGCCCCCAAATCAGGGGACGCACTCACACGGGATACCATCATATCCCTGCACAATAACGGGCGCACCCGTCTGCACCTACTCATCGTTCAGCGCAGCCGCTGTTCAGCCAGTTCGGCAGGTCTGTACGCTTTGTGCCTCGCACCACCCGGCACTTCTCTGAAAGGACGTTCCTGCTTACTACTCTGTGTCTTCGCGTTTGATGGCTTGATGATAACACCCGTATCCGGCGCGCGTCAAGGCACGCATTCACCGAAAAAAGTTGAAAAATTCGAAGGAAATTTGTCGGATCCATGCATCCAGCTGCCGCGCAAAAAGCCGGCCGTTTCCGAAGAAACGGCCGGCTCGTGCTCAGGTTTTGGTATGTGCGTTACCGGGTGCGGCTCACTTGGCGAAGTAGTTATACAGGAAGCGCACCATATGCGCACGTGTGCAGTTCATCAGCGGGCTGAAGGTCGTGCTGCTCGTGCCGTTCGTAACGCCCTCGGCCGCAGCCCACGCCACGGCATCGGCATAGTAAGCCGTTGCCGGGACGTCGGCAAACGTCGTCTTGTTCTCCACAGCCGGAGCGCCGACATAGCGGTACAGGAACGTGACGCACTGCGCACGGTTCGCAGTCAGGTTGGGACTGAAGTGATGGTCATCCGTGCCGTTCGTGATGCCCTCGCCCACGGCCCAGAGCACCGCCTGATAGTAGTAGGCATCCTCCGAGACGTCCACGAACGGATTGTTCATCGACTTGGGCGTCGGCTTGCCGGCGGCGTTCCACAGGAACATGACCGCCTGCGCGCGGGTGCAGCTCATATCGGGCGAGAAATGATCCTTGCTCGTGCCGTTCGTGACACCCGCATCTGCGGCCCACTGGACGGCGTCGTAGTACCAGGCGTCCTCCGCCACATCGACAAAGACGATGGCGGGCTTGTCCTTCGTGAACGCTGCCGTGATGATCTCGCTGGCCGTGCAGCCGTCCTTGACGGCGATGGCCTTGACCGTTGCGGACTCCGTGAGCGTGAACGCGCCGGTGTAGAGCGTGCTGTCGGCCGTCGGGTCGCTGCCGTCGAGCGTGTAGTAGATGCGCGCGCCCTCGGTCGCACAGGTGATGGTGACCGTCTGTTTGCCGGTGAAGGTGCCGCCGTTCGGGTCGATGACCGGAGCGGCCGCAGACTGCAGCACGGGGATCGTCGGCGCATTGCCCTGGCGGACGATGCCGTCGAGCACCCAGCTGTCGATCGTGAGCTTGGCTTCGCGCACCACGATGTCAAAGTCGGAAATGCCCTGGGCAAGTGCCGTGCGCAATTCCTTATCCTCGCACTGGTTGTCGTTGAGCAGGTCGCGGAAGGCCTCACTGCGGAGCTCCGCCGCGGTCATGCCGGCGGTCTCCTTGACAACGCCGGTGTTGCCGAGCATGGTCACGTTCTCACCGACCGCCTTGGGCTCGGCGATGACCGAGTTGCCGGAGCGCTGCTCCTGCTCCTTGTTGAAGTAGCCGTAGATGATCGTGCCGATGGCGGTGTTGCGGCCGGTGATGCCGCCGATATCGCCGGTGGCGTTCTTGGACACCAGCTTCACGTCGGCGTAGTTGTTGCCGGCCACACCGGCCTGCATGCCGGCGATGCCGCCGATGGTGGCGGAGTTGACACCGGCCTCGGCATAGATGCTGCCGCGGGCATAGTTGTTGGCGACGATGGCAAAGCCGTCCTGGCCGACAATGCCGCCGGCGAGCGCCGTGCCGCCGGTCGAGATCGACGTAATGTCGACCTGCGCGCCGCAGTTGAGGATCATGCTGTTGTAGCAGTAGGCCGTGATGCCGCCGTTCTGGCTCCAGTCAACGGACTTGTTGTAGATCGTACCGGAGACGGTGCAGTTGTTGATGACGGCTCCGGCGCCGGTCTCGCTGTTGTCGGTGACACCGGCGATGATGCCGGCATAGGTACGCACGGCATCCAGACGCGCGATGTAGATCTCCGCATCCGCCACGGCGAGATTGCGCACGACTGCGCCGTCAATGCAGGCGAACAGGCCGGCGGAAACATAGTCCGCAGGCGTTTCCTGCGTGCCGATCTTCATGCCGCGGATGCAGTGGTTCTGCCCGTCGAAGATACCGGCAAAGTAGTGGCCGCCCGCGCTGCCGACCGGCATCCACTGGGCGTCGCCGAGGTCGATATCGGCCGTGAGCACGATGTACTCACCGTCGAAGTGCTCATCGGCGTTGACCGCCGCGGCAAAGGCGCGCAGCTGCGCCGCCGTTGCGATCTGATATGGATCGTTCTGCGTGCCGGTGCCGCCCGCGAAGATGGAGGACGGATCGGCAGGATCATAGGTGCTCGTATCGCCGAGCAGCGCCTTGTTGACGGCGACGGACAGCGCCGCTTTGAGCGTCTGGTCATCGCTCGTACCGTCGGAGGCGTTCTTCACGGTCTGGTCTTTGAGCAGCGCCGCGAGAATGCTCTCGCTGTTGGCAGCGTCAAAGTCGGCCGGGGCGACGACCTCGGCGGAGACGATCTTCTTGTCGGCCACTGTGATGCGCACGATGACCTTCTTGTTCGCGTCGCGGCCGTAGTAGATGCCGTCCTTGTAATCGTAGTTGATGCTCGGATCCGGGCGCTCGACCGGGACATAGGTGATGTTTGCGTTGTCGGTGCCGAACACGACGGCGCCGTCCTGAAGCGTCCAGGTGCGCAGCGCGGCGGGCAGGTCGTCCTCCGAGATCGGGAACGCGCCGAAGTTGCCGTTGAGCTTGTCGGCGAGTGCCTGCGCGGTCATGTCCGCTGCCGGGAGCGCCTCGACGTTGCTGACGAACGAGCCGCTCATGAATTCGCCGTCCTCATTGTAGCCGGACGGGACCTGGCTGCCGAACGCGACCGGCGGGTCGAATGTCTGATCCTTGATGGTCAGCTGCGCGCCGTCGCTGAAGTAGGAGTCGTAGCTCTCGCTGATGGCGGTGGCCATACCGGCGATGGCGCCGACATAGCGCGTCCAGCTGCGGGAGGTGCAGTTGCTGGTGGTGTAGCAGTTAGCGATGGTACCGGCCTGGCAGCCTGCGATGCCGCCGAGGTAGGTCACGCCGCCGTCGTCCACGTTCTCGCGGTCGGTCTCACCGGAGATATCGCCGAACGTGTAGCAGTTAACGATCATGCCGTAGGCGTTCATGGCAGTGATGCCGCCGGCCTCGGCGTTGGCCGTCTTGCAGAAGGCATCGAGCGTGACGTCGGTCCAGGAGTTGAGGATGTAGCTGCGCTGGCTGTAGCCGATCAGGCCGCCGGTAAAGCTGTTGTTTTTGTACTCGCCGTCTTCGGTGCGCACGGTGATGTCACCGGTCGCCCAGCAGTTGTTGATGATGGCAAGGTCGCAGCAGCCGGCCAGCGCGCCGCCGATGGCGGACTCCTTATCGGCCATGAGGTGGATGCTGACGTTCTCCATGCCGAGGTTTTCCACAACGGAGCCGTTCATGAGCGCTGCGAACAGGCCGAAGTACACGCGCTGCTCCGCACTGACCGGGGCGGTCTTGCTGCCGATGGCCATGTTGGAGATCTTGTGGCCCTGGCCGTCGAAGCTGCCGCGGAAGGCCTGCGTGCCGTTGGCCAGGTGGCCGATCGGCGTCCAGGCTTCGCCTGCGAGGTCGATGTCCGCGCCGAGGACGATGTATTTGCCGGAGTAATCCGTCTTGGCAAACGAAGCCGCAAACGCCTTGAGCTGGTCAGGGTTCTGGATGACCCAGGGGTCGGCCTCCGTGCCGGAGCCGCTCTCGAAGAAGTCGAGCACCGGCGCGTCGGGCTGGACAAAGACGTCCGCGCCGAGCACGGTCTTGCCGTCGCGCGCTTCCCAGCCGTACCACGCGGCGGGACGCATGGCAATGAGCATGTCGGTCGTGAAGTCGATGTCGTCGCTCGTGAGGAACTTGTCCGTGGCGGCGAGGCCCTCGGCCGTCAGGCCGTGGTTCATGGTGTCGACAAAGGCGGCGCTGGAGGTGTCCACACCGGCGACGTTGTTCGTGTCGCCGCTGACGAGATCGCCGATGGCGGTCGCGCTGCCGGACGTGCCGTTGACAGACACGGTAGCCTTGCTGTTATAGTAGCAGTCGGTCACGATGCCGTTGTAGCTGCGGCCCGTGGACATCTGGCCGATAAGGCTGCCCACGGCCGGTTCATCCGGCGTGATGGCCATCGTCAGTGCAACATTGCCGGCTGCGTAGCAGTTGTGGAACAGACCGGTCGCCTGGCCGACGAGACCGCCGACGGAGGCGCTTACCTTGGAAGAGGTCGTATAGCCCGAAATGGCCGTCACGTCGCCGAGGGCGGCGCAGTTGGCGATCATACTGCCGTTGGAGTTCGTGGCAACGAGGCCGCCGGCCGAGCACAGGCCTTCGGTGGATTTGACCTGCACGGTCACATCCGTCCAGGAGTTGGTGAGGTAAGCATCGAGGTAGAGCGATGCGGTCAGGCCGCCGCCATACGCCCACTGCTTGCCCTCCGTGCTGACGATGCCGCCCACGACGGAGCAGTGATCGATGCGCGCATTCTTGCCCATGCCGAGGTTACCGCCGACGAGACCGCCGACGAACGGACGTTCATAGTCAGCGGTGATTTTGCCGTACACTGCAACGTTGGTCAGGTTCAGGTTCGAGAGCGTGGCGCCGTTTGCCAGCACGTCGAAGAAGCCGACGCTTTTCTGCTCGAGCGGCGCGAGCTCGGTGCCGATGCGCACGCCGGAGACGGTGTGGTTGCGGCCGTCAAAGTTACCGGCGAAGTAGTGGATGGGCGTCCACGCACCGTTGAGGGTGATGTCCGCGTCGAGCGCGACATACTGGCCCGCGTAGTCGACCGCGTTGTCGCCGGTGGTGGAGGCGGCAAATGCGCGCAGCTGCGCCTCCGTCTTGATGACGAAGGGATCGGCCTTGGTGCCGGTGCCGGAGGCAAAGATGCTCTCGGCCTTCACGCCGAGCAGGACTTTGCCGTCGGCAGCGCCCCAGCTCTGCCAGACCGCCGGACGCATGGCCGCAAGGCCCGCGGCCGTGTAGCCGGAGAACTTGCCGCTGTTGATGAGGTATTCATCCGTCGCGGCGAGGCCCTCGGTGGAGATGCCCTGGTTCATAACGGCGGCAAAGGCGTCGTTCGTAACGTCGTCCTGCGCCGTGATCTTGTTGTAGTTGATGCCGCTGTACCAGCTGTCAGGCGTCTTGCCGACCGCGATGAGGTCCTTGCTCTCGCCGTTGACGGTGAGCACCGCCTTGCTGCTGTAGTGGCTGTCCACGACGGCACTGCCGCTCTGCTCGCCGATGAGCATGCCGGCATAGGCGTCATAGTCGCTGCTGGCATTCGTCAGAGTGACGCTGCCGGCCGCGTAGCAGTTTTCCGTCAGGAACGGGGCCGAGGCCAGCAGGCCGCCCGCTCTGGTGCGGTTATACTGCAGGCTGTTGCCGCTGGCGGTGACATCGCCGAGCGCGGCACAGTTGCCGACGAAGCTGCTGCTGCCGAACGTGCCAACAAGGCCGGCCGCGTTGGCAACATACTTGCTGCTGGTGGCCGCGACGTCGATATCCGTGTAGCAGTTGGTAACGTAGTTGGTGCCGCCGAGTCTGGCAGCGAGGCCGCCCGCGTACACGTGCATGCCGGAGGACGCGGAAATGGTACCGCCCGTGACCGAGCAGTTGTCGATGCGGACGTCGGCGCCCATGGTCTGGCCGCCGGCGATCAGGCCGCCGGCATAGACGGTATCATCCAGGCTGCTGCCCGTGCGCACGACGTTGACCGAAACGTCCGTCAGCTTGAGGTTGCTGACCGACGCGCCGTTTGCCAGCGTCTCGAAGAAACCGGCGCTGGTGCGATCCGACGGCTGCGCGCTCGTGCCGATGGTCATGCCGGAAACGGTGTGGCCGTCGCCGTCAAAGCTGCCGCCGAACTTGGCGATCGGCGTCCACGGCTCATCCGAGAGCGCGATATCGGCATCGAGCCGGATGTACAGGTTCGTGGTGCTGAGCTTGCCGTTCTGGGTGGCCTCAGCGAAACCGCGCAGCTGCGCCTCAGTCTCGATGCGGTAGGGGTCAGCCTGCGTGCCCTCGCCGCCGGCGAAGAAGTCGCTCGGATCGACAGGCTGATTGCTGCCCTCACCGGTCGGCAGCAGGCGGCCGTTTTCGACCTGCCAGCTGTTCCAGCCGTTTTCACTCATGCTCAGCAGGCTGTTCATCGTAACGCCGTTGCCCAGCAGGCCGACGGCCTTGCTGGAGAAATACGCCTGCGCATCGGCAAGCTTTTCCTCCGTGAGCGCGTCGGCAAGATTCGTCTCCAGCACGCCGGAGGTGAGCTCCGCCGACGTCAGACCGGCGCACTCTTCCTGGTCGCTGACCGAGTAGCTGAGCGTGGAATAGCCGACCGCGACCGGCTCTGCCACCGCTTCATCGTTATAATAGGTCTGCGCCGCGTCGGCGTTGAACCAGCAGCGGTAAGCGGCCGTGCAATACGCCGGCGCGCCGGCGATGCCGCCGATGGGGACATCGGAACCGTCGCCCGCATCGGACATGGCGTCCATGTGCAGGGTCACGTCGGAGTAGCAGGCGTAGATCGCGCCGCAGCTGTAGCCGACAATGCCGCCTGCGCCGTACATCATGGAGCCTTCGCAGTAGTTGCCGATCGTGCCGAACGCCGCGCAGTTGATGACCGCGGAATCGTTGCTCGTCCAGCCGACGATCCCGCCCGCGCCGGTATCGCTGCCCTTGGCCACGATCTGCACGTCCGCCCAGGTGTTGCACACCAGGCTCTTGCCGCCGTTATTGCCGACGACACCGCCGACGTAGGTGTAGTTGTTGTCACCGGCCGCATCGCTGATGATCGTGCCGCTGACCCAGCAGCCGTCGATCACGCTGCTGTCGCCGGTGCCGGCCGCCAGAATGGCGACTGCAGGGTCTTCATCCGTGGTCTTGTTGTTGATGAACGCATCCTTGACGCCCAGGTTGCGGATCGCACCGCCCTTGCCGACAAGGCCGAAGAGGCTGGCATACTCATACGCGGCGGGCTCGGCTTTCGTGCCGATGGTCAGGCCGGCGATCGTGTGGTTGTCGCCGTTGAAGATGCCGTTGAAGCTGCCGCTGTCGCCGCCGATCGGCGTCCAGCTCTCGCCGGTGAGGTCGAGATCGGCGTCGAGCGTAACATACTGGCTCGCGTAGGTCTCACCACCGTTGACCGAGGCCGCGAACGCCTTGATCTGGTCGACCGTGCGGATCAGATACGGGTCAGACTTCGCGCCGATGCCGGCGGCAAAGATGCCGGTGTCCGGCTGCTCCGGCTCGGTGACGAGCGCCTTGCTCAGCGCGTCGTTGACCGCGGCTTTGACGCCGTTGCTGCTCATGGTCGCGCCGGAAACACCGTCGATCTCGGTGCCGTTGGCCTTGACGATATCGTCAAAGAGCGAGGCGACATTCATAGTTTCCCAATAGCTCTGCTTTTCCTGGCTGACGAGTTCCACCTTGGCGATCTTGCCGTCGGTGATGGTCACTTTGACCTTGATCTCGCCATTTTTGAAGCCCTTTCCGGTGCCCTCATAGACACCGTCCTTGTAGCTCGTGCCCTCCTGGGCATACACTGCGGTCAGATCGCCGCTCGCGCCGGTGTCCGCGGCATAGGCCGGGAGCGCGCAGCCGACGAGCATGACCACCAGCAGCACCAGGGACAGGAGCCGTTTGGTGATTGCCTTGTTCATGGGTTGGTCATTACCTCCTGAAAAAATATGATATGTATATTGTTTGTGCATTCAGCGGATCTGTGTGCGGCCTCACCTTCCCTTTCCGCCGGTCGGTCCCGGCATATCATGCATGCAGTTGATTGTACAAAAGCGTCACGATCTGCGCGCGAATGCAGGGGGCCGCGGGCGAAAAGCAGTTGTTGCCCGTGCCCGTCGTGATCTTATTGGCGGCGGCCCAGCGCACTGCGGCCGCGTAATACGCATTTGCCGGAACGTCCGTGAACGTCTGATCCGCGGCGACCTCCGGGCTGCCGGCGGCGCGCCACATCATCGTCACCGCCTGTGCGCGCGTCACGATGCCGTTCGGGGAGAAGGTCGTGCCGCTCGTGCCGTTGGTGATCTTGCGTTCGACCGCCCAGCACAGGGCTTTGTAGTAGTAAGCATCCGCCGACACGTCCGTAAACGGGACGGTCAGGGAACTCGGTTCCGGTTTGCCGGCGGCGTTCCAGAGGAAGGTCACGCTCTGCGCGCGCGTGCACGTCGCGTTCGGGGCAAAGCAGGTGCTGCTGACGCCGTTCGTGATGCCGCAGCGCTTGGCCCAATAGACGGCTTCGGTGTAATAGGCGTCATCCGGCACGTCGTCGAACGGCGTGACCGGCATCAGCGCGCCGCAGCGGACGCAGACGCCGTTTTGATAGCTGTGGCCGAGCGAATCGCCGGCCGCGACCGTCAGCGTCTCACTGACGGCATCGCAGCGGTCGCACTGCACGTAATACTGCGCAGGCTCGGTGCAGGTCGCTTCCTGCGCGCAGGCGGCGGAAGCCTTGTCATGAAATGCATGGCCGAGCGGGGCGAGCGTGTCACGATAGGTGCCGCCGCAGACGGTGCAGGCATATTCCACCCATCCGGGCTCCGTGCAGGTCGCCGCCCGACGGGCGGACTCCACATACTGGTGCTCATGGGCCGACTGCAGCTGTGTGGTGTACCACAGGCCGCTGGTCTCGCCGCGATAGAGCGTCAGCGGGGTCTCCGTGCTGCGCACGCAGCGGAAATACTGCTTATCCGCGCAGAACTGCAGGCTGCGCGCCATGAAGCGTGCATTTTGAATGACAACGCGGCCATCCTTCCAGCTGATGAGCCAGCGGGCATAGCTGCTGCTGCCGTCCACGTCGGAATTGAGCTGGTCGCTGTTCGAGCGGCAGGCCAGATACAGCGATGACATTGCGCCGCCGAGCCGGATGGTATACTGTTCCGTCCCGGGCACGCGCGTGATCTGCACGGTATACGTGCCGAAAACGCCGGAGACATTTCCGTCCGCGTCCACGGTGATGCCGGTATTGGCAAGCGGCACGGCAGCAGCGGTGCTGCCAAGCGCCGCCCCGTAAACGGTGCCGTCACAGTGCAGGACGCTGTCACCGCCGCGCAGGACATACGTCCCGCTCCAGTCATCCGTGTCCGCCGTGACAGTGGAGAACGCAGGCGTCCGCCCATCCGGCGTGGCAAAGTATTGATAGAGCGCGTAGAGCGTTGTCTCCGCACCTGTGACATCATAGCGCTCACCCGCGCGGAGCACCTGCGCGCTCACGGCCGGGGTCTCGACCGGCTCGGTCGTCCAGCCGACGAAGTGATAATCCTGTGCGTCAGCCGTGGGCGTGCCCGTCGGCTGCGGGAGTGTGATCGGATCGCCGATATAACCGGCGACATCCGGCTGCGTCACGCCGTCCGGCACGGAGAAGTGCACGGCCGCCGGCGTCTTGGCAGCAAAGTGGATCGTCACCTTGCAGTCCTGCCGCAGTGCGGAAATGCGGAAGGTATTGCCGTTCTGCAGCACGGTCGCCGCGCCCTCGGGCGTGACGGTGTAGCCGGAGGCATAATAGCCGGTGTTGGCATTGGCCGTGACGGTCATGCCCCGCTGCGTCACGGAGCCGTGCTCCGGCGTGTCGGTGTCCGCCGTCAGTGCGTAGCGGTCGAGCAGCGCCCAGCCGGAGTTGACATCCTGCAGCGCATCGACATTGCCGTGGCCGGGATAGGTATCATCCGCGGAGACGACGATCGGGAATGCGGCGCGGCCGCGCTGCGCCTCCTCCAGCGTCGTCATCTGATAGTTGGCGGACATGCCGTTGGCCTGGCAGATCTGCGGCGAGCAGTCCCATGCGCCGCAGGCCGTCTTCATGTCCGTGATCGCCTCGGCGACGGTGCTGCCGCCGAGCAGGCTGTCAAAGAACACAGCCTCAAACGTATAGTCGCCGACAAATGTGACCGACTGGCTGTAACCATAAACGGCGCCGAGGCCGCGGTCCATGAGCGGCTTTTCCAGGCCGTCGGTCGCCATGCCGAGGCAGATCGCCATCCAGAGCAGGCCGTTGTTGGCCTGCGCGTCGGCGTCCATGTGGTCGGCAATGACCGTGCCGTCCACGAGGAAATATTTCATGCTGCCGCTCGTGCTGCTGTAAACGGCGTGCCCGCCGTCATAATCCGCCTTGGTCAGGCCGTCGCCCGTCTGCAGGCAGAGGTAAGACGTCGTGGCGCCGGAGGTGTAGTCCTCGCCGTTTTCGTAATCTGTCGAGCCGTGCGAGTCGAAGAAGACAACGCCGCCGTCCGTGATCGCGTCCGCAACGGCGTCGATCGTCGCCGCATCACCTTTATAGTAGTGATAGATACCCTCGGACGCCTGCGCCACGCGCTGGGCCTCCTTCTGGTACTGCTCGGTGAAGCTGCGGTCAACGCCGTAGTACGGCTGGAACAGGTACACATCGCGCCCGTGCTGCGTGCCGCGCGCGGCGTAGGAGCGCGTCTGCACATCGGGCGTATCGTCAGCCGTGGGCTCCGCCGCCGCCGCGATCTGCTCCAGACGCGGAGAATAGGCACAGGCGATGCCCTGCTCCGTCATCCAGTTGATCCGTTCGCCGCTCGTCTCGACCGAGCCGGGCACGACCGCGTCCTGCGCGTTGAGATAGTCGCAGATGGCCTGTGTGCGCCCGTCTGCGGATGCATCCCGCCGCGCCGCCGTCTGCTCCACGTCCTCGAGCGCGTTGAACAGCGCGTCCGCAGCGGCATAATCCGCCGCCGTGAGCGCCGCGTCCGCGCCGTCGTCGGCCGCAAACGCCGTCACCGTCAGCGACAGCAAAACGGCGACCGCAAGGAGCACCGACAGCATTCGTTTGAATAATTGCTGCATGAATGTTTCCTCCAAATGATTCGTTGCGAAGTTTAAGTTAGATTCATCTAATTTAAATTAGAGCAATCTAACTCTTGCGGAAAAGAAAAGCGCGCTCCGGCGTATCTGCACCGACCGGGCGTGCATGATCCCGACTAGCTCTTCGATGTTAGATACGTCAAACTGCCACAAAAAAAAGAAAAGTGCGCCACAAAAGCAGACACATATCCACGCACTTGGCATTATACAATGGCGCTCACAGCGTGTCAAGAAAATTCTCGGCGATCTGCCGCATTCGTCCAGCGCAGAAACACGCCGCACCCGCGATCGGGTACGGCGTGCAAAATGCGGTGGTGCGGGTCACTTGACCTCGTCGTCCAGCCAGTCGGCCAGCTTGGCCTCGTCCAGGTTCAGGCCCTTGGTCAGGAACGCGACCATTTCGTTGAAATTGAGCTTCTTCATGCGCTCAAAGTTCGACTCGCCCTTCTTCTCGGGGTCGATCAGGCGGCCTTCGATATAGCCGCACTCATAGCACATATTCAGCGCATACTTCCGATGGGTATCGAGCGTCATTTCATGACCGCAGCGGGGACATTTCATCACACATTCTCCTCTCCATAAACAGCAGTTTTTGATACTTTATGTACCGTTTCCTGCGCAATATCTAGCAATATGCTACATGATTGTGCGCGAATATGCAAGCATAGTTTACGAATTAACACGGCGCGTCCGCCAGGGTAACGGTCAGCGTCTGCGCCAGACGCACCGGGCCGCCGATGGACAGCCCCGTCACCGCGCCGTGGGCGCGCTGCACGCCGACCTCGAGCGTGCCGCCCGGCTGGCCGATGCCGATCTCCGTAATGCCGTCGGCAAAGTCCGCCGTGAGCACGACGGCCGTGGCGACGCTGCCGGAGGCGCAGCTCGTCTCCGCGACGCACGAGCCGGTCTCACGCACGAACACGACCGGCTGCATGCTGCCGGCCGCCCGGTCGAGAAACAGCGCGCCGACGGCGCTCGCCTCCGGCGCGGCGGCAATGGCACGCTGCACGAGCGCATCGTCCGGCTGCGCGCGATCCATGACAAAGTGCGTGATGCCGTCGAATGTCACGCGCACGGCCTGCACGTCCGGCCAATCGGCCGGCTGCACCGCGCGCGGCAGCGGCATCACCGTGGACGCCTCCCCCGCCGCTGTGTCCGCCATGACCGGCTGAACGCCTTCCGCCCCGCTGATCTCGGCAAGAACGCAGGTTTTCCCCTGCGCGCCGGTGCGCAACGCGTGATAAAACCCCGCGCAGCGCAGGGCGTTGCCGCAAAATTCACCGCCCATCATCTCCAGCCGGATCTCCCCGCCGCAGCGCGGCGCGGTCAGAAAAGCGGCCTGTTCAATGCGCAGCTCCGGCAGGCGCAGCAGCTGTGCCGCGATGCGCGCGCGCTCCGCGGCCAGCACGTCCGAGAGCACGATGGCCGTGACGTTGCCCGCCGGATCGAGCACCGCGACTTCATATTCCCGTTTCATTTCTCTGGTCTGCATGGCGGTCACTCCGTGAAATGGACATGGTTGTTGATGTGATCCTGGCAGAAGCAGTGGTAGCCCACGCAGCGCGAGCAGTAGCGAAACTCCAGCTCCGGATGATCCACATCCGTGCGGCCGCAGACGGCGCATTTATAGTGATAAGGCTTGTTTGCCTGCTCGCGCTGGATGCGCCGGGCCTCGCGCTTGAAGTTCACCGTTTTCTGCCGCTGGCGCACGTGCGACGGGCGGAAAAAGTCAAACAGCCAGTCGCCGCAGTAGACCAGATAGTTGAGCACCGCCACCACCGGCAGCAGGTTCAGCGGGAACGACGTCGTGACGACGCCGAGCACGAACAGCGCCGCGTCCACATATGCCAGATACTTCACTTTGATCGGGATGATGAAAAACAGCAGCACCTGCATATCCGGATAGAGCGTGGCAAAGGCAAAAAACATCGACAGGTTCAGGTACGTGGTCGAGACGATCACGTCGCGCCCGAGGATGGCCGAGAGCACCACGCCGTAGATCGCCGTGAGCAGCATGCCGCTCACGTAATAGATCGTGAATTTGCCGTTGCCCCACTCGCGTTCGAGGCACGAACCGATCCAGTAGTAAAAATACAGCATCACCAGCAGCCAGATGGGGCTGGCCTCCGTCGGCACGAACACATACGTCACCAGGCGCCAGACCTGCCCGTGCAGGATGCCCTGCGCCGAGCCGCACAACAGCGAGGCGATCTGCCCGGTCGTGTCCATTTTCGTCAGCAGCCAGACGGCCGCGTTGCCGATGACGATGATCAGCATCAGGTTCGGAATGCCAAAACGCGGGTGCGCATAGCAAAACCGGTCGATTTTGTTCATCAGTTTTCTCATTGGGTTCCTCCGTAAATACAACGTATGTCCATGATACCTTCTTAAAACCGCAAAGTCCATAAAAAAATATCCGGAATCGTAATTTGTGCTTTCTAAATGGGCGATCGTGTGGTATGATGATATCTGTATTATTATGTCGTAAGGTATAGGTATATCATGGAACAAATACAGGAATTTGAAAATGAAGCGCGCAACGATCTGATCGAGGGCCGCAACGCGGTCATGGAGGCCCTGCGCGCGGGCCGTACGATCGACAAGATCTTCATCGCCAAGGGCGACGTAGACAAGACGCTCGGGCACATCGCCTCGAAGGCGCGCAGCGCCGGCATCGTCGTCACGGAGGCCGACCGCCGCAAGCTCGACGCCATGAGCCAGACGCACGCGCATCAGGGCGTGATCGCGCTGTGCGCCGTCAAGGAATACAGCACGATCGAGGATATGCTCGCCATCGCGGCCGAGCGCGGCGAGGCGCCGCTTCTCGTGCTGTGCGACGAGATCTCCGATCCGCACAACCTCGGCGCCATCATCCGCACGGCCGAGTGCGTCGGCGCGCACGGCGTCATCATCCCAAAGCGCCGCAGCGCGGGCCTGACCGCCGTCGTGGACAAGACCTCTGCCGGCGCGCTCGAGCACATGGCCGTCGCGCGTGTGCCGAATCTCGCCGCCGCGATCGAGACGCTCAAGAAAAACGGTCTCTGGATCTACGGCACTGCCGCCGAGGGCGCAAACGAGCTGTGGAAAACGGATCTGACCGGCCCGGCCTGCATCGTCATCGGGTCGGAGGGCACCGGCATCAGCCGGCTGGTGCGGGAAAAGTGTGACTTTCTCGTCAGCATCCCGCTGCGCGGGCAGATCTCCTCGCTCAACGCATCCGCGGCCGCGGCCGTGCTGCTCTATGAGGCGCTGCGCCAGCGGAGCTGAGCGCCCGCACCCCCTACGCTATTAAAAGGAGTTGACCATATGGACCAATTTGATCGCTCGCCAGAGGACGTTTCTTTTGACCTGGATGCAGAAGAATACTCCCTGGAATCCATTTTGGACGAATATAAAGATTTTCAGACGGACGCGCCCGCGCCCCGTCCGCAGCCGGCCTATCGCAGCCGGCCCGTCACGGCGGAAATGATCGAAGAGGAAGAGGCCGAGGACGCTGAGGCCGAAGACATTCTCATGTCCGCCGAGCTCGACAGCGCATTGGAGGCCGCTGCCCCGGAGGCAGCAGCGTCCGCTGCCGATACGCCCCCGCACGAGGATCACGACGTCAAGCGCTACCAGCCAAAGCGCCAGCGCGACCACGCGACCGAAGAAGAGGTCGAAAAATGGAACGAGACGAAGGCCAATGCCAAACGTCTGGCCAAAAAAGGCATCTCGGGGCTGAAGCATTTCGCCTCGAAGCTCTCGGAGGTCGTGCCGGACGAGCCGGTGGAGCCGGAGGAGGAGCCCCCGGCGGAAGACACGGCGATCCCCGTCTCCCCCCCGCCGGAAGTTCCGGAGGGGCTGTATGACCCCGAACCCGAACCGGAAGAGCCGACGCGCGTGTTTCAGGCCGTGACGGAAGAAGGCATGAACGACAGCGCGGCCGGCGGCACATCCTACGCCCGCGCCGGTGACTACGCCGCGGACGACGGCGCGGGCCGTCCCGCGCACCGCAGCTTTCAGGACGCGGTGCTCAACCCGCTCATGGCGCGGCTTGCCGCCGTGGCTTACCGTATCCGGGAGCATAACAGCTCCGTGCACGCCTCGGCCAATGCCGAGGAGGATCTCGGCCCGGAGCCGGACGCCGAAACCGCCGCAAAATACTACGGCGGACAGGTCAAATCCCTGCGTTTCCGCTGCCGGGCGGCCATGCTCGTGTGCCTTCCGCTGATCTACATCTCGCTCGGCCTGCCGGTGTTCGGCGTGCTCAGGAGCAGCCCGTCCGTCGCGGCGCTCGTGTGCCTGATGATGCAGCTGACCGTCATGCTCATCGGCCTGGATGTCATCACGAACGGCTTTTTCAACCTCGTGCGCCGCACGCCGGGACTGGAATCGCTCGTGTTTCTCAACTGCGTCTTTTCCGCGCTCGATGCGGTCGTGCTGGCCATCACAGGCTCGGACGCCGTCGGCCTGCCGTTTTGCGCCGTGTCCGCGTTTGCCGTGGCCTGCTGCCTGTGGAGCGCACTGAACGCCTGCCGCGGCTTCAAGTCCACGTTCCGCGCGCTCGCGGTCGACACCGATCCCTACACCGTCAGCGCAGACAGCGAGGTCGTCAAGGACAGCATCACCGTGCTCAAGTCCAAGCGCGACACCGCGGGCTTCATCCACCGCAGCGAGGAGGCCGGCCCGGCCGACACGATCTATGCCTCGCTCGCGCCGTATCTGATCGCGGCGTCCGTCATTCTCGGCCTGCTCGCCACGATCCTCAGCGGTAATTATGCCAACATCCTGCACGTGTTTGCCGCCGTCACCGCGCCGTGCGCGCCGTTTGCGGCGCTCGTGGCCTTCGCCGTCCCGTTCCGGACCGCCGCGCGCAAGCTCGCCCGCACCGGCAGCGCCATCGCCGGGTGGAGCGGCGCAAGCGATATTGGCCGCAGCAAGCACCTGATCGTCACGGATAAGGATCTGTTCACTGCGCGCAACATCTCGATCGAATCCATCCGCATCCTGGGCGGCGCGTTCCCGGGCAAGGTCATCACCTATGCCGGCAGCGTGATCGTCTCATCCGGCAGCTGCCTTGCCCCCGTATTTACCGATCTCATGCAGCGCAACGACTGCGCGCTCATGCCGCTTGAAGATTTCGCCTGCAACGAAAGCGGCGGCCTGACCGCCATCATCAACGGCGAGGAAGTGCTCGTCGGAAGCTCCGCATTCATGAACCTCAGGGGCGTGCGCCTGACAGAGGCGCGCAGCATGAAAGATGCCGTCTACGTGTCGATCAACGGCCTGCTCGTCGGCTTTTTCAAGATCAAGTATGTACCGGTGCAGTCCGTGCAGAACGCACTCTTCGCCCTGCTGCGCACGAAGATCGCGCCGATCTTCGCCGTGCGGGATTTCAACATCACGCCGCTGATGCTCGGCCAGAAGTTCAAAATGTCGACCGACGGTTTTGATTTTCCGGCCTACTCCAAGCGCTATGCCATGTCGTCCGCGCAGCCGTCGGACTATACGCAGACCGCCGGCATCGTGGCGCGCGACGGGCTCGGCCCGCTCGTGAGCGTCGCCGCGCTCGGCCGCCAGCTCTACTCCACTGTGCGCATCTGCGTCATTCTCGCCCTGCTGTGCACGGTCATCGGCGTCGTGCTGATGTTTGCCCTGTGCGCCATCAGCGCGTTCGATTCCGCCACCGTCGGCAACCTCTTGGTGTACATGGGCCTGTGGCTCGTTCCGGTCATTTTGCTGAATTTCAGCCTGAAACGCTGAGTTTTCATATTTATGATTGCCAAGAGTTTTGAAATCGTGTATACTTTTATAGTCGTGTGTGTGCAGCACACCACCATTTCCGGAGTTAGGAATTTTGGATAGTCTATATATAAGGAGAGTACACTACATGAGCTACGAAACCAAGAATATCCGCAATGTGTGCCTGCTCGGCCATGGCGGCAGCGGTAAGACCACACTCGCCGAGAGCATGCTGTATATGACGGGCGCGATCGACCGTCAGGGCAAGACGGCCGACGGCAACACCGTCTGTGATTACGATCCCGAAGAGATCAAGCGCCAGATCACGATCTCGACCAGCATCGCGCCGGTCAACTTCGGCGGCTGCAAGATCAACGTGCTCGACTGCCCGGGCTTTTTCGACTTCGCGGGCGACGTGATGTGCGCCCTGCGCGCCGTCGAGGCCGGCATAATCTTCTGCACTGCGAAAGACGGCATCGCCGTCGGCGCTGAGCGCAGCTGGAAATACCTCAAAAACGCCAACATGCCCTGCATGTTCTACGTCTCCAAGACGAATGAAGATCACGGCGATTTTGCCGCCGTCCTCTCCGCCCTGCAGGAAAAGCACGGCAGCGCCGTCTGCGCCGTGACCGCGCCGATGAGCGACGGCACCGGTGTCATCGATCTGGTGCACAACGTGGCTTACCAGACCAATGGCAACAAGACCGCGAAGGTCGCCGTTCCCGCCGCCGACGCCGACATGGTCGAGTCGCTGCGCGAGACGCTCTTTGAGACGGCCGCCGGTGCGGACGAGGAACTCATGGAGAAATACTTCGAGGACATGATGCTCTCCGAGGAGGACACCGTCAAGGGCCTGCGTCAGGGTCTGAAGGACCGCACCGTGTTCCCCGTGCTCTGCGGCGCCGCTGACAGCGGCATCGGCACCGAGGCCGTGCTGCAGGCGATCGTGGATTACGTGCCCAACCCGGCCGAGGTCGGTGAGGTCGCCACGGCTGACGGCGGCAAGCTCGCCATCGACCCGAACGGCCCGGTGTGCGCGTTCGTGTTCAAGACCATTTCCGACCAGTTCGGCAAGTACTCCTTCATCAAGGTGCTCTCCGGCAAGGTCACGTCCGATCTGTCTCTGCGCAACGTGCGCATGAGCAGCACCGATAAGCTCGGCCGCATGTACACCATGTGCGGCAAGAAGAACACCGAGGTCAAGGAAGCCTGCTGCGGCGACATCGTGGCCATCGGCAAGATGGAGTGGAAAACCGGCGACACCGTCTGCGACCCGAAGCACGAGGTCGAGCTGCCCGCCATCGAGCTGGCAGAGCCCTGCTACTCCATGGCCATCAGCCCCAAGACCAAGGGCCAGGACGACAAGGTTGCTTCCGGCCTCGCCCGCCTGAACGAGGAGGACATCTCCTTCACGCTCGTCAACAACGCCGAGACCCACCAGATGGTCATCTCCGGCGCCGGCGACATTCAGGTCGACGTCCTGTGCGCCAAGCTCAAGAGCCGCTTCGGCGTCGAGACCGAGCTCAAGCCCGCCCGCGTCGCTTACCGTGAGAAGATCAAGGGCAAGGTCGAGGCCCACGGCCGCCACAAGAAGCAGTCCGGCGGCAGCGGCCAGTTCGGCGACGTCTGGATCCGCTTTGAGCCTCAGGACGAGTCCGATGACATGATCTTTGAAGAAGAAGTCTTTGGCGGCAGCGTGCCGAAAAACTTCTTCCCGTCCGTCGAAAAGGGCCTGCGCAACGCCGTGCAGAAGGGCGTGCTCGCCGGCTACCCGCTCGTCGGCCTGAAGGCCGTGCTGTACGACGGCTCCTACCACCCGGTCGACTCCAACGATATGGCGTTCCAGACGGCTGCCCGCCTGGCCTATCAGGACGGCATTCCGAAGGCGAAGCCGACCATTCTTGAGCCGATCGGCCTGCTGAAAGTCACCATCCCGGACGCCAATCTGGGCGACATCATGTCCGACATCTCCTCCAAGCGCCGCGGCACCGTGCTCGGCATGACGGCGGAGGACGGCATGCAGACCGTCGAGGCGGAAGTCCCGATGGCCGAGATGGGCTCCTACACGATCGACCTGCGCTCCATGACGCAGGGCCGCGGCTCCTTCTCGTGCAAGTTCGTGCGCTATGAGGAAGCTCCCGGCAACGTCCAGCAGAAGGTCATCGAGGAAGCCAAGAAAGAACAGGAAGCGTAACTGTAACTGCAAAAGAAGCCCTTCATCGGGCTTCTTTTGTCTATCCGGAAGCGAGGGATCCCGATGAAAAACACGAACAAAAACATGATGTACACCTTCTGGTCAGGCGCTATTTTGCTGTGTCTGGCGCTGGTGGCCGTCGTGCTGGTGTTTACCAACGCCGTTGGCAATACCGGCTCGCCGAAGGCGGAAGCCACACCGGCCGTCACCGAAACGCCGACGCCGACGCCGCAGGCAAATCCGATCTCGCCCATCCAGTCGTCCGCCGCGCTCGCGCAGACGGAGGACAAGGGCAGCACCTATGTCGACCAGATCTATTTCCTGGGCGACAAGTCGCTGAAGGTGCTGCAGTCGGAGTCGATGCTCACCGGCAAGGACGCCGCCAAGCAGGTCTGGATACCGGACACCGGTTCTCTGCCCGCCTCCTCGCTCGACACGGCAAAGTACAAATCCCCCGTGACCGGCAACAATGTGCCCGCGGATGAGATCTGCGAGGTCAACAAGCCCGCCTATCTCGTCATCTGCCCGAGCGCGGACAACATTTCCATGACGAATGAGGATCAGATCAAATCCGTCTACACCACGCTCATCAACGCCGTCAAGGCCAAGAGCCCGGACACAAAGATCATCTGCTGCTCGCTGACGCCGATCGCGTCGAACTACCAATACGAGGACATCACGAACGAGCTCATCCAGAAGGTCAACGGCTGGATCGCCGCGGCCGCGGAGAGCAACAGCGTGAAGTATCTCGACATGGCCAGCGGCCTCGTCGGGGACGACGGATTCCTGCCGCAGTCCTATCAGGACGGCGACGGCATGCACCTGAACGCCGAGGGCATGAAGGCATGGATGACCTATCTGCGCACGCACGCTTACCCGTAACCTATGTATAGAAAAATCCCGGAGCAGCAGCTCCGGGATTTTTGTTGTCTTCAGCGAATGATTGCCTTGATGAACGGCTCCGCCGGGGGCGCGTCCGGGGTGATCGTGTAGCAGGCGGCGAGCTCTGCGACCGCCCTGCGGGCGGCTGCCTCATCGGCCGCGTGGATCGTCGCAAGCGACTCCCCTGCCGTGACCGGCTCGTCCACCTTCTTGCGCAGGACAATGCCGACGCTGTGGTCGATCACGCTGTCCTTCGTCGCACGGCCGCCGCCGAGGCGCATGGACACGAGGCCCACGTCCGTCGCTGCGATGTGGCGCACATAGCCGCTCGCCGGGGACGGCACCTCCATCTGCACCGGCGCCATGGGCAGGCGCGACGGGTCATAGATCGCGGCCGGATCGCCGTCCTGCGCCGCGACAAACTCGGCCAGCTTTTTGAGCGCCGAACCGTCCGTGATCGTCTGCTCCAGCATGGCGCGGGCCGCCGCATCGTCGGCCGCCATGCCCGCCTGCGTGAGGATGCAGCTGCCGAGCGTCAGGCACAGCTCGAGCAGCTCGCTCTTGTATTCCGCGCGCAGCGCCGCGATGGCCTCCTTGACCTCAAGCGCGTTGCCGACGGCGTGGCCGAGCGGCTCGTCCATGTCCGTGATGACGGCGACCGTCTTGCGGCCGGCCATTTTGCCGATCTCGACCATCTCGGTCGCGAGCTCGCGCGCATCGTCCAGCGTCTTCATAAATGAACCGCTGCCGCACTTGACGTCCAGCACGATGATATCCGCGCCGGCGGCCAGCTTCTTGGACATGATGCTGCTGACAATGAGCGGGATGCTCGCCACGGTGCCGGTCACGTCGCGCAGGGCATAGAGCTTCTTGTCCGCGGGGTCGAGGTTCGCCGTCTGACCGGCGATGACCATGCCGACGCGGTCCACATTCTCCAGAAACCGCTCCATGGGCAGGTTGATGTTGAAGCCCGGAATGCTCTCGAGCTTGTCAAGCGTGCCGCCCGTGTGGCCGAGGCCGCGGCCGGACATCTTCGCCATCTTCACGCCGAGGCTCGCCACCATCGGCACGAGCACGAGCGAGGTCTTGTCACCCACGCCGCCGGTCGAGTGTTTGTCCGCCTTGACGCCGGACACACCCGATAGATCCAGCGTCTCGCCGCTGTGCATCATGGCCATGGTCAGATCCAGCGTCTCGCGCCGGTCCATGCCGCGGAAATAGATGGCCATCGTCATGGCGGACATCTGATAATCCGGGATCTCACCGCGGCTGTAGCCGTCGATCATATAACGGATCTCCTCCGTCGTGAGGGCCTGCCCGTCGCGCTTTTTCACGATCAGATCGCTCATTCTCATCGCCGATATGCTCCTTTGTGTTTTTTCTTGCCATGAGTATACCACGCCGGCGCCGGAATTGCAATTCAGCGCGGAAAAATGAGGTATGGCCGGCCGTCGATCTCGCGCAGCACGGTCTCGGCGCCGCGCGGCAGATTTGGCGTGTCCGCCGGGATGGCAATGAGCATCCGCTTGCCGTCAAATGTGGTCAGCACGCCGTCCGGCGCAGAATACCAGAGCACGTCAAGCCCGTCGTCCGGCGCGGACTTTTGTGCCTGCGGCGGAGCGGGCGTCCGGGCCGGTGCGTCCGGAATGTCCCATGTCTCGTCGGCCGCAAACAGGATCGGATCCGGCAGGCGCGCGCGCTCGAGCCGCGTGAGCCGCTTGCGCAGCGTGAGCCATCCGCTCCCGTCCGGCAGCATCAGGCCGAGATACGCGCGCGCCTGCTCGCCGCACACGGCGAGCCGCAGGCGGTCGGCATCCGCCTTTGCCCGCGCGGAAAACACTGTGAAGAGCCCGGCCTGCGTCACGGTCAACGTGCCGATGGGCTTGTTTTGCTGCAGGATCGGATAATCAGGCATAAAAAATCACTCCCGCACCAGACTATGCGCGGGAGTGACGGATTTAGAACCAGAGTCAGCCGACGCTGTAGCCGCCGCGCACCATGACGGTGGTGTCGGCGGTCGCCTGAATGCCGGCGCCGTCGGCCTGCACGAGGTACAGGTGATTTTCCGTCAGCTTTGCCCCAACGGCGGCGCTCTCGCCGGTCGTGAGGTCAATGGCGGCGCTCTGCGTCACGGCGGCAGTGCCCGTGCGCATGAGGAGCTCCGTGCCGGCGCGGCCGGTGAGCGTCTGGCCGCTTTCGAGCGTCACGAGCACATACGACCCGCCCGCAGCGGCGACCTGGTCGGCAAACTGATCTTCCATCTCGCGGACTTCCCCGTCGAGCGTGGAGCGGTAGGCGTCCTCCATGCGCGGCTGCACCACATCCTGCAGGTAGCTGGATGTGACGAGCGGGTCTTCCTTTGTGCCGTAGTTTGCGACGGCATACACGGTCACGGCGGCGACCATGGCGAGCGCGACGATGAGGATGATGGTGGTCAGTGTCTTTTTCTTCATAACCGTCCCTCCGTTTGATGGCGTGGGTGTTTACTGCGGCAGTCCAAAGCTCACGGCGATCGCGTTGTCCACCTGATGCATCGCAGGCTCGTCCAGGCGGCCCATGCGCTCGCGCAGGCGCGACTTATCGAGCGTGCGCACCTGCTCGAGCAGAATCACACTGTCGCGCGTCAGGCCGCAGCTGCGCGCTGCGAGCGAGATGTGCGTGGGCAGGTTGGCCTTGCCGGTCTGCGACGTGATCGCGGCGGCGATCACCGTCGGGCTGTGGCGGTTGCCGGTGTCGTTTTGAATGATGAGCACGGGGCGCATACCGCCCTGCTCGCTGCCGACCACCGGACTGAGGTCGGCATAATAGATATCTCCGCGTCGAACTGGATGCATAGCTTTCATCTCCGATGGAATATTTGCCCCGGTCGATATGTAGGGGCACAGTTATTTTCGCCATCGGAGCGAAATTTATACTTCAGTCGATGTACACGCGCTGCACGCGCTGACTCATGGCACACAGCAGCTCATACGGGATGGTGCCGGCCTTGTCCGCCTGCTCGGCCACCGAGAGGTCACGGCCAAAGATCGTGGCCACGTCGCCGGGCTGCACCTCGGGGATGTCCGTGACGTCGACCATGCACATATCCATGCAGATGCGGCCGACCTGCGGCGCGCGCTGACCGTGCAGCAGCACGTCGCCCTTGCCGGAGAGGCTGCGCAGCAGCCCGTCGGCATAACCGACCGGCAGCACGGCCAGGCGCATATCCCGCGGGCAGGTGAACGTGCGGCCGTAGCTGATCGTGTCGCCCTTGTGGTGATGCGTCACATCGGACACGCGGCTGTAGAGCGACATGGCCGGGCGCAGGTCGAGCCCGGCGGTCTCTTTGGCCGGGAACACGCCGTAGAGCAGCAGGCCGGGGCGCACCATGTCGAGGTGCATCTCGGGATAGTTGATGACGGCGCCGCTGTTGGCGCAATGGCGGATGGCGAAATGGTGGCCGGTCGCCTGCTCCATGCGCTCGATCGCGTGCGTAAATCGCGAAAACTGCAGCTGCGTGTACGGGTCGCCGTTTTCGTCCGAGACGGCAAAGTGCGTGAACACGCCCGTGAAGTTCAGGTGCGGCAGCGAGAGCGCCTCGATCATCTCGTCGAGGTGGCTGTCGTCGTGTACGTCAAAGCCCGTGCGGCCCATGCCGGTCTCGAGCTTCATGTGCGCGTCCAGACGCAGGCCGGTGCCGGCGAGAAAGCGGTTGAGCTCGCGCGCATATTCGATGCTGCCGACCGCCTGCGTCACGCCGAGCGTGGCCAGATCGACCGCGATATTCGCCGACTGCGGGCCGAGCAGCAGGATGTTCATCGTCACGCCGGCGGCGCGCAGCTCCTCGGCCTCGTCATAGCAGTTGACGGCCACCCACTGGCAGCCCGCCCGCTGCAGCCGCTGCGCCACGCGCACCGCGCCGTGGCCGTAGGCATTGGCCTTGCAGACGCCGAGCATCTGGCAGCCGTCCGGCAGGCGGCTGCTGATCTCACGATAATTGTGTTCCAGATCATTGAGACTGATCTCTACCCAGGTTCGGATCTTGCGATTCATCGTTCATACTTCCTTGTTCCAGATTCCAGTTTTCCATGGTGCAGCGCAGACAGAGCGTGTCATCGACCGACAGCTCCGCGCACTGCGGTACCGTGCCGTCCAGATACAGACGCACGGCGGTATGATCGTCCGTGATGAGCTGCACGACCTGCAGCCCGTCCTCCGTCCACGTCAGGTCGACATAGCCGCTGCGGATGGCCTGCACCACATAGGGCAGCGCCGTCAGCGGCGTCAGACCCGCGCCGTTGAGGTCGCCCGCCGGGAGGATAATGTCATCAAAGGCGAGCGCGCTCGCCCCGTCGCGCAGATGGGCCGTGACACCGGCCGCCTGCTCCGGCGCCGTGACCGTGAGGTCATAGCCGTCCGGCAGCTCCTGACAGGTGAGCGTGTAGTCCGTGACCGTGTCGCCGCGCTGGACGCGCACCTGCGCCGTCACGGTGACGAGCTTGCCCGTGAGCGTGTCACGAAAGGCTTCAAACGTCTGTTCTCCCGCGCCGTGTCCGCACGCGGACAACAGCAGCAGGCTTATCATCAGTGCAGCGATCGCTTTGCGCTGCATACTGCCTCCTATCGGATGATGGGTTTTGTGACCTCCGGCAGGGCCGCGATCACATCGGTCGGGTTCATCGCATATTCGCCCATGCGCCCGGCGCAGAGATCACCCGCCCGGCCGTGCAGCCAGACGGCGGTCTGCACCGCGTCGCGCGCGGGCATCTGGCACAGCAGCGCACCGAGCATACCCGCCAATACATCGCCGCTGCCGCCCTTGGCCATACCGGGGTTGCCAACGCGCAGCACCGCCGCGTCCCCGTCGGGGAATGCGCAGACCGTCTCCGGCCCTTTGCGCACGACCGTGCAGCCGTGCCGGACGGCAAAATCGGACGCCGCCTCCGCCCTGCCGGTTTTATCCGGCCCGGCCAGACGGGCAAACTCCCCATCGTGCGGCGTGAGCACGATGGGCGCGCGGGCGCGCTCGAGCACCGCCGCGTCCTGCGCGACGGCAAAGAGCGCGTCGGCATCGAGCACGAGCGGTGTGCCGGACTGCATAACGACCGCCTGCACCAGCGCCGTGAGCGTGTCATTCCGGCCGAGGCCCGGCCCGAGCACGCACACATCGCTCTTTTCCAGCCGCTCGAGCAGCACCGGCAGGGCGTCGCGCGCGAGCTTCCCCTCCGCCGACGGCAGCGGAAACGGCATCGCCTCGTCGTTTTTCACGGCAGTGACGGCATAGATCGCCTCCGGCACGCCGACGGACACCAGCCCGGCGCCGCAGCGCAGGGCCGCCCGGGCGCACAGCGTCGGCGCGCCGGTATAGCCGATGCAGCCGCCGACGATGAGCACACGGCCGTAGTCATATTTGTTGGTATCGGACGCACGCCGCGGCAAATACGGCGCGCAGGGTGCAATGCGATGCATAGCTTGCCTCCCGGACGGAAAAGGGGTGATTTTTCTCCGATTATTATAACGTTTTCGGCGCGCCGCGTCAAATTTTCTTCCCCTTTTACATTGATTTGTGCTGCAAAGTGTGGTATAAATAGCTTTGTTATTGAGTTTATTGCTTGGATCGGGAAAATAGCACCAAGGTTCCGCGCCAGAGAGGGACGCCGCCGGCTGAGAGCGCCCTGCGAGAAACGTGCTTTGTTCGCCCGTGAGCTCCGGCCAATCCCCGGCGGGTCCGCCCGTTACCGCGCACAGAGTGCGGCGCGCACGCGCCGAATTCGGGTGGTACCGCGGAAGTTTCCTTTCGTCCCTGTATGCGGGACGGGAGGATCTTTTTTTGTCCGCGATCCAGCAAGGAACGCAACGAACCACGAAAATCTTGCAACGGAGGAGTTGTTTGCATGAAAGAAATGCTGCAGAAGCTGCGCGAGGCTTCCGTCGCCGCCATTTTGCAGGCGGACGACATCACCGCGCTGGAAAACCTGCGCGTGAAGTACCTCGGCAAAAAGGGTGAGCTGACCGCCATCCTCAAGCAGATGGGCCGCCTGTCGGCGGAGGAGCGCCCGGCCATGGGCCAGCTGGCAAACCAGGTGCGCGCCGAGCTTGAGGAAGCGCTCGACCAGCGCCGCGAGGCGCTCAACGCCCGCATGCTCGAGATGCGCCTCAAGGCCGAGACGCTCGATGTGACCATGCCCGGAAAAGCGCCGGAGCTCGGCCACCAGCACCCGATGTATATCGTGCTCGATGAGATTAAGGACATCTTCGTCGGCATGGGCTTCGAGATCCTCGAAGGCCCCGAGATCGAAGAGGCCGAATACAACTTCACCAAGCTCAACACCAGCGAGGGCCACCCTGCCCGCGAGTGGTCGGACACGTTCTATCTGACCGAGGACAGCAGCATCCTCCTGCGCACGCAGACCTCCCCGATGCAGGTGCGCGCCATGGAGAGCAAGCCGCTGCCGATCCGCATGGTCGCCCCTGGCCGCGTCTACCGCAAGGATGAGGTGGACGCCACGCACTCGCCCATGTTCCACCAGATCGAGGGCATGGTCATCGACAAGGGCGTCACGATGGCGGACCTGAAGGGCACGCTCAACACGCTCGTGAAAAAGCTCTACGGTGAGAACACCGTCACCCGCTTCCGTCCGCACCACTTCCCGTTCACAGAGCCGAGCTGCGAGATGGACGTGCAGTGCCACAAGTGCGGCGGCAAGGGCTGCCCCACCTGCAAGGGTGAGGGCTGGATCGAGATCCTCGGCGCCGGCATGATCCATCCGAAGGTGCTCGAGGGCTGCGGCATCGACACGGACGTCTACTCCGGCTGGGCCTTCGGTATGGGCCTGGAGCGTCTGGCGATGCGCCGGTTCAAGATCAGCGACCTGCGTCTGATCTTCGAAAACGACGTGCGCTTCCTGCAGCAGTTCTGAGAAAGGAGAGGCTACCATGATTTTAAGCAGAAAATGGCTCAATGAATTCGTAGACTGCTCGGCCTGGGCCGACCACGACTTTTCCGAGGCAATGACCCTCTCCGGCTCCAAAGTGGAAACGTTCACGGACCTGCACAAGAACATTCAGAATGTTGTCGCGGGCCGCATCGTGGAGATGGTGCGCCACACGAACTCCGACCATATGTGGGTCTGCCAGGTCGATGTCGGCGGCAGCGAACCGCTGCAGATCGTGACCGGCGCGCAGAACCAGAAGGTCGGCGACATGGTGCCCGTCGCGCTCGACGGCTCGCTCCTGCCCGACGGCAAGGAGATCCATGCCGGTATGCTGCGCGGTGAGCTCTCCAACGGCATGATGTGCTCGCTCAAGGAGCTCGGCCTGACGCTGCATGACTACCCCTATGCCATCGAGGATGGCCTGTGGGTCATGCAGGAGGACGGCGTGAAGCCCGGCGACGACATTGCCGCCGTCATCGGCATGGACGACCACGTGGTCGAGTTTGAGATCACGCCGAACCGCCCGGACTGCCTGTCCGTGATCGGTCTGGCGCGCGAGGCCGCCGTGACGTTTGACAAGCCCCTCCGCCTGCACACGCCCGACGTCCCCGGCAGCGGCGAGGACATCCACGACCACGTCAGCATCCGCATCGACGATCCGGCGCTCTGCCCGCGCTACACCGCGCGCATGGTGCGCAACGTCAAGATCGCGCCGTCCCCGGCGTGGATGCGCGAGCGCCTGCGTAACAGCGGCGTGCGCCCGATCAACAACATCGTTGACATTACCAACTACGTCATGCTCGAATACGGCCAGCCCATGCACGCCTTCGACTTCTCGTGCATCGGCGGCAAGCAGATCATCGTGCGCACCGCGCGCGAGGGCGAGACCATCCAGACGCTCGACGGCAACGCGCGTAAGCTCACGCCGAACATGCTGTGCATCTGCGACGAGGAAAAGCCCGTCGCGGTGGCCGGCGTCATGGGCGGCGCCAACTCCGAGATCGTTGGCGACACGGCCATGGTCGTCTTTGAGGGCGCAAACTTCAACGGTACGAGCATCCGCCGCACGGCCGCCGCGCTCGGTATGCGCACGGAGGCCTCCGGCCGCTTTGAGAAGGGCCTCGACCCGATGAACACCGTCGCGGCCGTTGACCGCGCGTGCGAACTCGTGGAGCTGCTCGGCTGCGGCGAGGTGATGCGCGGCACCATCGACGTGCTGCCCGAGCCCATCGTGCCCAAGACCGTGAAGCTCGAGCCGGACAAGGTCAACGGCCTGCTCGGCACGGACGTGTCCGAGGCGGAGATGCGCCGCATCCTGCTCGCGCTCGGCTTCGAGCTCGACGGCGACACGATCATCGTCCCGTCCTGGCGCGGCGACGTGGAGCACTACTCCGACATCGCCGAAGAGATTGCCCGCTTCTACGGCTACAACAACATCCCCTGCACGCTCATGCGCGGCCAGACCACCAGCGGCGGCTACACCGACGCGCAGAAGGCGGAGCGCAGCATCGGCACCATGGCCCGCGCGCTCGGCTACAGCGAGATCATCACCTACTCGTTCATCAGCCCGTCGTACTATGACAAGATCCGTCTGCCGGCGGACTCCCCGCTGCGCGACTCCATGAAGATCCTCAACCCCCTCGGCGAGGACACCTCCATCATGCGCACGACCATCCTGCCGTCCATGCTCGAGATCCTCACGCGCAACTATAACTACCGCAACAAGGCCGTGCGTCTCTATGAGATCGGCAAGGTCTACTTCGCCCGCCCGGACGGCATGGCCGACGAGCCGAAGCTGCTGTGCCTCGGCGGCTACGGCGGCGGCATGGACTTCTTCCAGCTCAAGGGCGCGGTCGAGCGCATCCTCGCCGGTCTGCGCATCACGGACGTGACGTTTGAGGCGGAGCACGACAATCCGTCCTATCACCCCGGCCGCTGCGCGAAGGTCTATGCCGGCGGCAAGCTGCTGGGCGTGCTCGGCCAGATCCATCCGCTCGCCGCGGCGAACTACGGCGTGGACGCGGAGCTCTACACGGCGGAGCTGTGGCTCGGCGAACTGCTCGCCGCCCGCGGCGCGACCCCGGTCTACACGCCGCTGCCGCGCTTCCCGGCCGTGACGCGCGACATCGCCATCGTCTGCGCCGCCGATATCCCGGTCGCCAAGCTCTCGGCGTGCATCCTCGCCGCCGGTGGGCAGTACCTCAAGGGCTGCGAGCTGTTCGACGTGTACACCGGCGCGCCGATCCCGGTCGGCTACAAGAGCGTTGCCTTCTCGCTGACGCTGCGCGCCGACGACCAGACGCTCACCGACGACCACGCCGAGGAGACCATGCAGAGCGTTCTCAAGGCGCTCAAGGAGACTTTCAACGCGACCATCCGCTGAGCGGCGTCGAGATTTGGAATATTTTAAGAAATATTTCAGAACTTTTTTTGAAAACAGTTGGGAAATTGACTTTACAGTCTTGTGTTTTTTGGTATAATGAACACAAGAACTTGTGTAAGGGAGGGCTTCGCATGGAAGACGCAACCAGACGGTTTAATGCGATCGACAACAAAACAGAAATGAAGGAGATCCTCACTTCCGTGTATCATTCCCTTGTTGTCAAAGGGTACAACCCCATCAACCAGCTCGTCGGCTACATCCTCTCAGAGGATCCGACGTATATCACCAACTACAACAACGCCCGCAGTCTCATCTGCCGCCTTGACCGCGATGAGCTGCTGCAGGAGCTGCTGACCAGCTATCTGGACAAATAAGCAGCGCACGAAACGGAAAAAGCCTCTGCCGGCCGGCAGAGGCTTTTTCTATACACAGATAACGCATCCGCACGCACCAGACGCGCAACCGCAGCTCTTTCGATTGCGATGAGGCTGGTGTCCGTCTCATAGCGCGCGTCATGATGAGATCGAGCGCCGACTGCGCGCCGGTGGGCACCAGCTCCGTTCCGGTGATGACCGCGACGGTTTTCCCGTCCTGCACACAGGATTCCACCTGCATAGCGAATTCTCTCCTTGCATTGTGGGATAAAAAAACGCCCTTGTCATGGACAAGGGCGTTTCTGTTGGCAGCGGAAGAAGGATTCGAACCCTCACAAACGGAGTCAGAGTCCGGTGTGCTACCATTACACAATTCCGCTACGAACAAATGATATTATACAGATATTTTTGGATTTGTCAACCCTCTTGTCGCATATTTTTCACAAGAGGAAAAATACTTTTTCCGGCCCTGCCCGCGTGCGCGGGCAGGGCCGGAAAAACGCGCTCAGCGGTCGAGGATCTTCCCGTCGATCGAGATCGTGACGACCTGCCATGGCAGGAACTTTCCGCTCGCGCGCAGCGCCTCCCGCGCCGCGTGCTCGAGCCCGCCGCAGCACGGCACCTCCATGCGCACGATGGTCACGCTCTGAATGTCGTTGCCCCGGATGATCTCCGTGAGCTTGTCGGTGTAATCCACCGCATCGAGCTTCGGGCAGCCGATGAGCGTGATCTTCCCTTTCATGAACTCACTGTGCATGTTCGCGTAGGCATACGCCGTGCAGTCGGCCGCAATGAGCAGCTTCGCGCCCTGAAAGTACGGCGCGTTGACCGGCACGAGCTTGATCTGGCACGGCCACTGGCCGAGCTGCGACGGCTGTGCCGCCGGCGTCGCTGCCGCGGCCGGCTCTTCACACTGGAAGCGATGCATCTGGTGGCCGGGGCAGCCGCCGGCGTGCGCGGCATGTGCGGCCTGCACCTGCTTTTTGCGCTTGTTGGCCTGCACGGCCGCCTCGTCATACGCCGCCGCTTCGCGCTCGACAAAATGGATGGCATCCATCGGGCAGGCGGGCAGGCAGTCGCCGAAACCATCGCAGTAATCGTCGCGCAGGAGCTTGGCCTTGCCGTTCACGATGCCGATAGCCCCCTCGTGGCAGGCCGTCGCGCACGCGCCGCAGCCGTTGCACTTTTCTTCGTCAATGTGGATGATCTTACGGATCATAATATCCCTTCCCTTTCCAAAAATCGTCCGGGCCCCCGCCCGGCGGTCTTGACTTTCTGTGCATAAGATAGCATAATAAGACCCACAAATCCGTTGTCAGAACAACAAATGGAGCAAAAAAATGAACATCATGCTATCCAACACGCGCCTCTTTCGCGGCATTGGCAGCGATGAACTGCCGCTGCTGCTGCAATGTCTCGGCGCGGCACAAAAGCATTACGACCGGGGCGAGACCATTCTCGCCGAGGGCACGCCGACCGAGCAGCTCGGCATGGTGCTCACCGGCATGGCCATGATCGGCTACGACGACGTCTGGGGCAGCCACAGTCTGCTCGGCCACGTCGGCCCGGGCGAAGTGTTTGCCGAGCCCTATGCCTGCATCCCGGGCGAGCCGCTGCTCATCAGCGTGACCGCTTCGGAGGACACCGAGGTGCTGTTTTTGAACATCGGCAAGGTGCTCACGACGTGCACGAACGCCTGCCCGTTTCACGCCAAGCTCATTCAAAACCTGCTGACCGTGTGCGCGGCCAAGAACCTGCAGCTCTCGCAGCGCATCCTGCACACAACGCCGAAGGGCATCCGCGCCCGACTCATGTCGTACTTTTCCGAGTGCGTCAAGCGCGCCGGACAGTACAGCTTTGACATTCCCTACAACCGCCAGCAGCTAGCCGACTATCTGGGCGTGGACCGCAGCGCCATGTGCAGCGAGCTGTCGCGGATGCAGCGCGAGGGGCTGCTGACCTACCACAAGAACCATTTTTCCGTGCACGAAGCACTGGAGTAAATCGACGAAAGGCGGACACAACATGACGAGAGAAGAATACGCAAAGCGGATGAAAAAGCACCCCGACTGGGCCCCCGGCCGGGACGCGATCGAGGCGGCCTTTGCCAGGCGCTACCCCAAAACGGAGCCGGTGTGCTTCGAGAGCGAGCTGCACGACCGCGCGGCCTTCGGCGGCGACGAATATCTCGACGGCTTCGCCGTCTACGACACGGGCAAGGGCTATCAGCACATCGTCACCTACGGCATGAGCGAGCTGTACCCGAGCATGGCGGCCTTCGGCACCGAGTACAGCAAATGGGGCTATGAAATGACCATGAAGGTGCGCGAGAGCTATGCCGAGACCGGCACGTGGGCGCTCGACCTGCTGGCCCAGCTGGCGCGCTACACGTATCAGACCGGCAATTTCTTCGAGCCGGGCGCGTACATCCCCGGCGACGGCAGCTCCCTGCACCCGGAGCTGAACTCGGCCATCACGGGGCTGGCCATCGTCAGCGACACGACCGTCGCCCCGATCGAGACGGTGCACGGAAGAGTTGCGTTTTTGCAGCTCGTCGGTCTCACGCAGCCGGAGCTGGACGCGCTCGCGCGTGACCCGGATGCGCTGGACGGCATTCTCGAGCGGATGCGCGCGGACGATCCCGAGCTGGTGCTCGACATGCGCAGAACGAAGTCCTACGTATAAAAACAGCCGCACCGTGGCCTCACGGTGCGGCTGTTTGGTTATCTTGCTTTGGATCAGTTGCCTTTCTTCGCGATCAGCTCCGCGCAGGCTTCGCCGAGGATGCGGATGCCCTTTTCGATGACCTCGTCGCTGCTGTTGGAGTAATTGATGCGGAACGTGCTGACGTTGCGTTCCTTTTCATAGAACGGGTCGCCCGGGCAGATGGCAACGCCCCTGGCGAGCGCGACGCGGTAAAGGTCGACCGCGGACATGCCGTTCGGCAGCTTGGCCCACAGGAACATGCCGCCCTCCGTCGGCGTGAACTCCACGCCCTCCGGGAGATACTTGCGCATGCAGTCCATCATCAGCTCCGCTTTGTGCTTGTAGAGCACCTTCGTCTTCTCGATGTGCGCGTCAATGTCGTTGTCAGCGAGGTACTGCGCCAGAACGAGCTGCGAGAAGATGTTGGTGTGCAGGTCGGCAGTCGCCTTGTAGCTCAGGAGCTTTTCGCGCAGCGCCTTGTTGCGCACGCACACCCAGCCGATGCGCATACCGGGGGCAACGATCTTGGAAAACGTGCCGAGCATGCAGCACTGCTCGCCCAGCTCCTTGCCGAAGCTGTCGGTCGCAGTGCCGGAAAAGCGCAGCTCACGGTACGGGTTGTCCTCCAGCACGACGATGTCCGTGCCCTTGAAGATCTCCACAACGCGGTCATGCACTTCCTTGCTGTAGCTCAGGCCGGTGGGGTTCTGGAAGTTCGGGATGACGTAGGCAAATTTCACGTCCGGGTTGGCCTGCACGGTCGCCGCCAGCTCGTCGCAGTCGATGCCGTCGGGGTTGATGGTCACGGGCAGGACCTCGGGATCGAAGAAGTGGAACGACTGCAGCGCGACGAGATAGGTCGGGTTCTCGACGATGATCTTGTCGCCAGGGTCGAGCATGCACGCGCCGATCATCGTCAGCACCTGCTGCGAGCCGTTGGTGATGATAATGTCGTCGGCCGTCACACCGTAGACGCCCATCGTCTCATAGCGCTTGGCGACCCACTCGCGCAGCGGCAGATAGCCCTGCGTGCCGCTGTACTGCAGCGCCATGACGCCGTTTTTCTCCAGCACTTTGTGCGTAGCCTTGTCCATCGCCTCGACCGGGAACGAGACCGGGTTCGGCAGACCGCCCGCGAAAGAGATCAGGTCAGGCGACGCCGCTGCCGCAAGAATGCTTGCCGTAAACTCGCCCTGAAAGTCGGGACGCAGGATTTTGGTGGAAAGTCTGGGATTCATAATGATTTCTCCTTTCATGGGCACTTGTAGTGGTCTGTGTATTCGACAGGCAAGCCCTCATAGTGTGTCGATTATAGCGCACACGATCGCCGGATTACAAGGCGTACCGGAAAAATCTGCGTTCTAACGGAAAGGCACACACATACAAAGTGCGGTTCTGTATAGAACGCTCATTCGCGCTTACCGTTATGCGTCAAATATGCGTCATTTCTGCATTTTGCAACCATATGACGCTAGAATTTCGCCAATACTTCGTCACGGAGGGACGACAAAATGAAAGACAACCTGAGCCGATACACGCTGCGCATCGACCAGACGCTATTGGATAAGCTCGGCTACATCGCGGAATACGAGGGCCGGACAAAAAACCGCGAACTCGAGCAGATGATCAAAATTCAGTTCTGTTTCGGCTGTACGAATTCCCGCCGCAGAATCGCTCCGCAGCGGGGATTTGTTATAAGCTGAAATAGCCGAAAGCCCCTGATCTCAAGCGGTTTTCAGGCATGGAAAAAGTCCACCGTGATCCAAAATCACGGTGGACTCATGGCGGAGAGTAAGGGATTCGAACCCCTGTGGCGTTGCCGCCTAACGGTTTTCAAGACCGCCCCGTTATGACCGCTTCGGTAACTCTCCAGATATGCAGATAGAGAAACAAGACGCCGATGACCGGCGTCTTGTTTTTGGCGGAGAAGGAGGGATTTGAAGCCTTTAAAAACGTCGATATATCAGCATATAGCCGTCGCGGTGTGTAGATGCTGTGTTCAGCATATAAGGAGAGTTTACCGCCCTCCCTTCCGCGAGGCTGGCTTTATTATAAGTTCATCCTCCGCTTTTGTCAACCGCCATCACCTCGGCAACCCGAGCGCCCCGGCCGCCCTGCTTGTGCCCGTCGGAAGGCTGTTTGTCACCGTCCCGCTCTCCAGCCTTGCCCGTACACTGCTGCCCACCGCAGTAGAGTACGGGTTTTTATACGGCTTCCAGCTCTTGTTCTGAATTTGCCACAGCGCCGCGCGCTGCTCCTGCGTCAAGCCGCTCACGGAGTCGATCGCCGCTTTTGCCATGCCTGCGTTCAGAGATGTCTTGCCGTACTTTTCTTTGATTCCCTCCGTTGCTTCATACACTTCAACGTATTTCTCCGCCGGCACGTTCCACTGGCGCACCGCCGAGAATTTCACGGCGATGGAATCCGGCATGATCGCCTGCACGGCCGCCGCTGCCGTCGCATCGGAAACGCCGCTGTTAACGATTGCTTTGTATTTCTGCATAGCGGTCACGCTGTCCGCGCCTTTCTCCGGGGTCAGTGCTCCAATCGTGCGCGCGAGTGTTTCCGCCTCGCTCGTGCTGACGCCCGCTCCGGTGATTTTCTCATACGTTTCGGCCTTTGCCTGCACTCCGGAGTAAAACACCAGATTGCTTTTCACGGCCGTCTTCTGGGCGTCAGAAAGGTTCATGCGATCCACCTCCGCTGCAAACTCGACCGCCTTTACGGACGCTTTCTCGTTGTCCCGGTTGATCCGGTCGTAAACGTCGTAGCAATCCATGATGCTGTCCCACGACATTTTTTCCGATCGCAGCGCGCTGAACTTCACGTCCTTTCCGTCGCCGATCATGGCCGAATAGATCTGCTGTTTGTATCTGTCCGGCAGATCCGCGTTGCGGATCGCGTCGCGCTTTGCTTTTGCCGCCGCCTCCGGGTCGTCGTCATCCACACTGCGCACGGCCTGCATGGTTTCGTACACGGTCTTTTTATCCGCCCCGCTGGCGACGATGTCCCGATACGCCTGCGTCTGCTTTACGGTCAGGCTTCTGTCGCCGGATGCATAGAACTCGTTCGCGTCCTGCGTCGCATTCGGCCCAAACAGCACCATCTGCGCGCCTTTCAGCAGGCCCTTCGGCCCGCTCGTGTCCACAGGATACTTCAGCCGCTCGGAGTCTCCATACCCGGAATATGCACCGCCGCGCACAAGCGTCTCGACGCCCTTTCCGGTCTTATAGATCTGGTTGCCCATCGGCAGCCATGTCTTCAGCTCCTTCGGTGCGTCCTCCGCCAGCTTCTGCGCCGCGTCTTTGCGCGTGTCCGCATCTTTCCCGAACACAGCGGTTTTTGCATCGGAAAGCGTATTTACCGGAACTGTCGGCAGCGGCATGTTGCTGTCGCTTGCTCCCGCCATGGAAAGCGCATTTGAGATAAACGGAAGGTCGCCTGATGCTGTATACCGCAGTTGGTCCCACGCCGCTTCCGTGTCAAATTTCTGCTCCGGCTTTTCCGTTCCGAGTTCCCGTTCTCCGGTCGCCGCTTCCAGCGCGTTGTCCAGCGCCGTCAGCAAGTACTTGTTCGTGCTCAGTCCCTCGCCTGCGCCGATAGCGCCGGTCACATATCCGATCACGTCGAACGGCGCCGGCGTTCCACCGTAGAGCCATTCCGTCAGTCGGTTGAAGATGAATGCCTCCAGCAGGTACTTTGCCACGAATCCGCAGAGCTTTTTCACGGCTGCAGTCTTCCCCTGCGTCTTTGCCATCGTCTGAAATTCCATCGGCAAGTCGTGCGAGATATGACTCCATGCGTTGGCAACCTCGAGCTGGAACGTCGTCAGCGCCTTCGAGAAAACGTTTTTGTCCTCAAACGCCATCGGCTTCGCGCCCTGGATGCGGTTGCCCACCATCCTGCTGGCATATTCATCCGCCGCCCTCATTGCTTTCTCATGCGTTGCGCCCTTTTTCACTTCCTGCAGGTATTTTGCACGCACGATCACGCGGCTGGCCACGTCGTCCACCGCTTCGAACGGGATAGCGGCAACGTCCATCACCTTCCCCAGCCCCTTAGTTTCCGTCAGCTGGTCAATTCCCCGCTTACCGGTCAGGAAGTCACTTGCGCCTTCCCATCCGTCCGCCTTCGTCTCCCCGGTCACGATGTCCCGGACAGCTTCTGCGACATTCCCCGCTCCGACTTCTGCCGCCAGCATCGGGATCTGTGCCGTCTGGTTCAGTGCGGACGACAGATTGCCCACGATGGTGCTCTGTCCGAAAATGGCCGAGAGCTTGTTGCCGAGGTTCAGGAAGTTGCGCCCGAACTTGTCTTCAAACACGCGATCCACCTTCGTCTGCTTCCCCGCCAGCTTGTTCGTGTAGTCATCCAATACGGACACGAACTGCCCGTACTTCGTCATTCCGTTGATGTTTTCAAACAAGCTGTCGATGTATTTGTCCAGTGCCGCGTCTGCCTGCTCCTCCGTCAGGCGCGTGCCCTCCGCGATCCGGTCCGCCGATTCCAGGAATCCGATCTTCTGCTCCAGCGATGCATTGTGCATCTCTCTCGCCTGCGCAATCCGGTCGCTGATCCCATCCCGCGCATACTTCCCGCGAAAGTATTTGGACATTTCGCGCAGCTTCATGATGTCGTCCGTGTGATATAGGACATTCGCCATGTAGTTGACGTAGGATTCATAACCGCCTACTGCGTCATATTCTACGTTATCGTTGCTCGTTTTCGTGCGTTCGAGGAAGTACGGGTTCCACTGCTTTCCTGGCCGGAAGCTATCCGTCCTGCCAGCGATGGCCGTCGGCAGCTCCGACACCTGCGCGTCGATCCCAATCAGTTTCAGGAACTTTGCCGTTCCCTCCTGCGCCTTCTCTGGCTGCATGTGCGGGGCGTACCCTTTCACATAGCCGATCGGATCATACCCATGGCTCACAAGGAATTCGTTGATCAGGTCGTAGAATTCGTTATATGCTTTTTTGTATCCCGCCGCCGCTTCTTCGATTTTCTTTGCGTCCACGTCCGCGTCCTGCAGCCTTGCCTGCGTGTCCAGCCACGCCTTGTACCGCTCCACGAGCTCCATTTGCTCCCGTGGAATGTTCATTTCCGCAGCGGTCTTCTTCACGTCCGTACTCGTTGCCGCATCCGCCACGCGCTTTCGCATATCCGGATCCAGCTTGCTCACCTGGTCCGCCACCGCGGTCCCTTCGATCACTCGCTGCACCAGCGCGCTCTCCGATTCGCTCAGGTCGAACCCGCGCACGCGGTCAAACATCCGGTTAATAAAGCGGATCTTTTCTGCGGAATTTTCGAGGATCGGGTCGAAGAGCTCTTCGTTGATTTTCTTTCCCAGTTCCTTCCCGAATGTTTTCTCCACGTTCCGCTGCATCGTGTTCACCTGCAAACTCAGCGCGCCCGGTAGTTTCCGGTCATCTGGTGTCCCGAATAGCTCCTCCAGCTTTGCCTGCCACTGCCGCTGCGCGGCGTATTTGCGGCTCCGGATCAGTTTGCCCGCGTAGTCGTTTTTTGCCATGTAGTAGTACGCGAGCTGCGTCACCTTTTCCTTTGACATGGTCGTCGGTATCTGCTCCGCCGTGTACGTTCCGCCCACGATGTTCCCGGCGCTGTCGAATGATGCCCCTTTTGCGATTCCCTGCGCAAATTCTTTCTCTGCCGGTGCCGGGTTCAGCTCCCGGATTTTCTTCTCGATGTCCCGGCTCGCCTTTTTGGCGTATTTCGCCTCTGTTACAAGGTCGTCCACGTTCGTGATCGGCGCAAACGGGTGGCTGATCTTCACGCCCATCCTTTCCGCGTGCGTGCCCGGCTCCACAGGGGTGTCTCGCAGTTCCTGCCGCTCCGCCTCGTTCTCCTGCGCCTCGCGCATCACGCGCGCGTTTTCTTCCACCGCCGAGCTGCTCGTGTTTTCTCCGGTCAGCAGTCCGTGCTCGCGTGCGTAGCCTTCGGCCGCAGTTCGTGCGCTTTCTTTCGCCTGCGTGCTCTTGACATCTCTTTTCGATTCTGATACCATATTACTTGCAGAGGCTTCACTCTCTATCCCGCGTTTCCAACGATCGTTGTTGCGCGGTTGAGAGTTTGAAGCCTCTGTTTTTACATTTGTCAAATAGTACAGGTTGTTTCCCTGGTCTCCCACATTCACACGCATTCTTGCGACGCCTGGCAGCTCTCCGAACATGGCTTTCGTTTCAAAAATGTCTGTCCTCTTCAAGTGGCGCGCCGTGTGCTTTGACGGCTCGCTTGCCATCCACTTCGCATTTTCCACAATTTCGTCCAGCTGCTCCAGCATTGCCAATGTATCAGCGCTTACCGGCTGCCTCGAAATAATCTCGCCAATTCCCTTCGAGCCAATGCCGATTTCGTAATACAGTCCGTTCGCCAATGTGTTCGCATTCTTGAAGGTCTTACCCATGAACAAGTCTTTAATAATCCGCTTATATTTTTTTCTCGCCGTAGCGCTTTCGACAGAATCAACATACGCGGATATCTCGTCGATTTTCTCCTGTGGTATCTCAACCACTTTGTACACCGCATTATCTGCTCGCACCGGAAGCCCCTGCGAGCCTGCGATTTCTGATCTCTCTGGCAAAAGTGGCATAGCCTTCGAAGTTCGTTCATTTTTGCTTTTGACCTGCGTATCGGCAGACGGCAGCCCCCGCACATCTGCAAAATTGCCGCTTTCCTGCGCGTTTGCCGTGCTCGCAACCGGTTCATTCACAATTTTCGCCTGATTTTGTGAATGAACTTGCTGAATTTGCGCATTCTGCTGCAAAATCTGCGCATTTTGTGATTCTGCCGCTCGCTTGATGGTCTCGCGCTGCTGCGCCTTGGTTCCGGCCAACGTCTCGCCGGTTACAGTTTCAAACGCTGTCCGGAGCTCGGCATTTGCAAGGATCCTCTCCGCCTTGCTGTTCGTCACCTCGCCGCCCAGCAGTTCCCGCACCTGCGACTCCGCACTCACCTGCCCCATTGGCAGCTCGCGTGCTTCTGCTGTCTGCGTCTCCACGCTTGTCTGCTCCGCTGGCAGTTCGCGTACTTCCGTCACCTGCGCCGCCGTCGCTGAATTGTTGGCTTCCTGCGTGTTTTCCTCAACGGTTTGCGCCTTCGGCAGTTCCCGCACGTCGGCCTGTACGTTCCCCGCCGCTCCGCGCGCAAGCCCTGCGGTTTTTCCGACAATCGTCTGTCCTCCGCCGAGGATGCCACCGACGGTCATACCGAGTCCGAATTCCTTCGCGCCCGTCACGGGGTTGAGCACGGCGTCCTCGTCCTTCGTCGAAAACACCTTGTTCCCCTTGTTGTAGGTCAGGTTCTGCAGCGCGCGCTCCAGCACGCCCTGCACGACTTCTTCCTGACCTTCTTCCGCGGCCGACTTGATCCACGATTTCAGCGCGCTCTCACTCACCTGCAGCTCGCCCGGCAGCTTCTGAATACCGCCGGCCACTTCGGCCGCCGCGTTCACAAGCCCGTTGGCCATGGCAAACGCATTTGCTTCCCAATCCGATGCGCCGTCCGCTTTTGCGTCCTGGTAGTTCTGCCCGGCCACCTGTGAAAACGCCAACCAGAAGTTCGGATCCTTCGCCATTGCCTGCGCCATCTGCTGCGCAGTGACTGCCGAAGTTTTCGCGTTTCCGACGATGCCCGGCAGTGTCGCGGCAGCCCTTGCTCCGCCTGTTGCAAGCTGCGCTTCCGCACTCCCGCCCATTGTCATCATCGCCATGATTGCCTGCGGCAGTGCTGCTACAGTCGACGTGCCGATCTCGTCTGCGATCTTCTGCCCCTTCGTGCCGTTCTGCATGTTCTTGCCGTAGTATTCCTGCGCAGCGTCCGCGATCTGCTGCTGCGCCTCTGCTAAGTTGGAAAAGGGGTTATTCTCCCAGCCCAATTCTTTCAGCGCGTTGCCCGGCAGCCAGCCGAGCGTCTGCGCAAAGCCGTTTGCCGCCTGCGTCACGCCCTTCCACAGCATACCCTTCCCGGTCTCTTTGTCATCCGGCTGTGCCGGCGCTTCTTTCTCCGCCGCCCAGCGCTGGATGTCCGAGCTGTCCCATTTGCCGGTAACTTGCTTCCCGAGGTCGGCCACACCCTTTTCGGCGTTGTCCACTGTGTCGATTGTCTTGTCGAAGATCGTGCGCGGCAGGTTGCCAATAGCGTTTAAGTATTCCTTTGCGTCCTTCGTGCCGAGCTTCAGGTACTCGCCGAATGAAAGTCCCTTCGGCAGTTCCGGGTTCTGCGTTTTCTTCTGTTTCTTTTTCTCGTCGAAATGCATCGTCGCGTAATGGTGCACCGGCTCCGCCGCCTTCGCGTTGAACGTCTGCATAAACTCGCCGGTTGAAAGTTCCCCCCCCGACGCAAGGGGCCCGCCCGCCCCCTGCGTCTGCGTTTTCTGTGTTCCTTTCTTCAGCCCATACTTCCGCATGAACTCGCCCGTCGACATTGCCATGGTGTGCCCCCTTAATCTCTGTACTGGTACTTCAGCCGGATTGCGCTGTCCCTGGAGATCAGGCCGTCTTTTTTCGCCTGGTCGATCTGCGCCCGGAGCTGCTTGTTCGTCCATCCCGACTGCTTCGCCTCAGCCAGCTTCGCCACAAAATCGCCAGATGTCCAGTCCTGCGTCTCCTCGGTTTCTTCCTGCGTCTCCGCCGGTGTATAGCTGTAATCGCTGTAGCTATAACCCCCGCCGCCGCCCGTGCTTCTTGTTCTGGTGCTCGCCGCCTTCAGCGCGTCATACTCTGCCTTCATTGCCGCGATCTGCGCGTCCGTATACAGGCGGTTGCCGTTACTGTCCGTCACCTTTTCATATCCAGAGAAGTCTCCGTACTTGGCCAAGTTGTCCGCCGCCGCCAGTGCGTAGCTGATCTCCTGCTGTTTCCTTTCCAGCTCCTGCTCCTGCTCGTAGTTTCGCTGGCTCTGCAGCCCGCTCATGATGCTGCTGTAGTTGGTCAGGTAGTTGCTGCGCGCCGTCTGGTCAGCCTGCGATTTTGCGATCTGCCGCTGCAGCTCCGCTGCATTTCCGGCAACATCCAGTGCCGTCATCGCGCTTGCGCGGCCGCCCTCGTTTTCTCGCAGCGCCTGCTCATACGACAGCCTGTTTTTCAGCAGTGAGCTCTCCGTGGCGCCGCCCGTGTACCCGGCCCCGGCCAGTTGCTCCGGAAGTGCCTTCTGCTCCTTCATCATGTCGATGTAAAGCTGCCGGTCTGTGCTGTCGTATTTCTTCTTCGCTTCCTCTTTCTGCTGCTGGAGCTTCAGCATCGCAAGCTCCGTCTGCTTGGCGCTCTCCGTCTCGTTCGCCGCAAGCTGCTGCTTCAGTTGCTCCTGCAGCATGTTCAGCGTGCTCTCGAGGTAGCCGGTCTCCTGAGCCTTTTCCGCCGCCGTCCGGTATCCACGCTCCAGCTCCGCCCGCTGTGCGTCATCGTAGTCTTTCGCGTATTTCTGGTAGGTGTATTCCGGCTGATATTGTGTTATACCCTCACCAGCGATCTTCTTGTTCCGCTGCTGCTCGTAGTAGGCCGCAGCGGCGTAGTCGCCGTTTTTTGCCGCCTTCTCCACCATGCTGGCGTAGTCCGTCCCCACGTTGTAGCTCGGCGTGTATCCGCTCTCGAGCCGGTTCATTTCATCCTGTGTGTACTGCTTTGCATACTGCGCGTATAGGCTCGACGGGCTGTAATCCATGCCCTCCCCGGCGATCTTCTTGTTCCGCTGGCTCTCGTAGTACGATGCCGCACCCATGTCGCCATCCGCAGCAGCTCGCTGCATATATTTCGCATAGTCCGTGTCCTTGTTGTAGCTCGGCGCGACGATGCCGGTCTTTTTCTGCCCGTTTTCGTCGATATAGCTGGTGGTCTGCCCTGCGTCCATAATAGCCTCCTTAGTGTTTTCCCCGCCGGGTTCTCCGGCGGGGATGCTGTTATTTATGTTCGTCCGTTTTGTCCTTCAGCTTTGCCAGGCAGTCCGTCAGGAACTTCGGCACCGGAGCGCCCAGCCTCGCCGCATTTTCTGTGATACTGCCCAGTTCCGTCACGATGTACCAAATCGCCACCAAAGGCAAGAAAGCCGTCTTATATGTAAACGGCAGCTCAAATCCCAATCCGCCATAATTGATAATCGCCGACAGCGCCACATCCAGCAGCAGTGCCACCAGCATGGCCACGATGCTGCCGAGCTTGTGCCACAGGCCGGCACGCGCTACGGCGCTATCCCACGTTCCGGTCGACAGCGCCGCCCACGAGCCGGTCGCATAGTCCAGGATCATCGTAATCAGCCAGACGATCACGAGCCAGCCTGTCCACCCCCAGAACGCCGTCATGCCGGCCAGCACAGCCGAGATGGCTGCCTTCAGTTCCATTGCTTTACTAGGTGCATTCATATGTATTTCTCCTTTACTTTTCATCGACCATGCGCTGGCACACGATCATCGTGCGCAGCATATCCATCGTCACGTTCAGATTGCCGTCGGCGTCTCCTTTGAGCGCGCCGCGCTCCACCAGACGCTGCACGCCCTCCTGCGCCCAGTCGGGCATGTCCTTGATCGTCTCGTACCGGGGGTTGCATGCCGCTGCGTACTTGGTGCCGACCACAAGGCCACGGATCATATCCATGGACAGATCCAGATTACCGCCGCCCACGCCGCCGAGTGCGCCCGCATCCACCAGCGCGCGCACCGTGTCCTGCGCCCAATCGGGCACGTCGTCGATTTTGTTGTATCGTGTCATGGGTTCTTCCTCCTCTTCGTTCGGGTGTTCCGGCGTCAGCATGGCCAGAAATGCCGTCCACTGCGCCGGGTCATCCACCCACGGCATGGGGCAGCGCTTGCCCGTCACGTCGTAGTGCCGCAGCACGTGCTCCGTGTCGATGCCATAGCGCTGCATGATCTCCCGCGCAAGCGCCGCGGCGTTGGCCACGGTCTCCGGCAGGATGTAGTAGCTGCCGTCGGCGCGCTTGCGGCTGCACATCTCAATGCCGATGCTGTTGCCGTTGCGGCACTCGGGGTGCCAGTACGCCCGCGCGCCGCAGTGCCACGCCGTGTCGCACTCGCGCACGGACTGCATCGCGCCGTGCTCGTCGCAAAAATAGTGCGCGCTGGCCTGCAGGCCGCCCACGCGGTGGTAGTAATCGCAGTTGTTGCGCGCAGTGTCACCGTTGTTTGCCGTGTAGTGCATCACAATGTACCGCACCGGCTGCGTGCGCCCGGCGCGGTAATTTGACGGATCGCAAGAAACAAATTCCATCAGCTGTTACCTCCTTCATCTCTGCATCTCATCAATCCGATGCTGTAGGGCATCCTGTAAAATCAACAAGAGGCTCTTTTGAGACTTATATGATTTCTTCGTTTGTAGTAACAATTACATTTTCCAGCGTGTCGTAGAGCACGATTGAAAAATAGGCTGCGCCATTTGAGCTGGTAAACTCAAAATCGGCAACTCCATTGGCAGCATTAAAGTTTATAACAGGCCCTGCTTGGCCTTTTTCGATATTGGCCAAAGATGTATATCCGACTTTGACTTGGGTTCGGTCAGACTTGAAAAACTTGATAGATTGATATGACACATCAGTGTTCCCTTTCCATCGAATACGCACGACATCACCCTTTTTGACCGGGAGCAAGCCCGTGATATTCGTCCCTGAGTGTGCAACAGGTGCACCGCTGCTGCTATTGTATCGCATATTTTTATACATAGGCGTATGCCCGATGACGTTTCCATCCATGTCAATCGCGGCATCAAGCAGGTTTGTATATGCTGGGGCTTGGGCTACAGCGGTTGCCGTGATAACAATATCGCCGATCACCTCTGGAATAGCTATGACCCCATCTTTGTAAAATGTGGACACGTCCTCACCTCCCATCATGATTTTTACATTACTGACTTCGCACCCCGTGTCGGCAGTTATCGCAGTACAATAAGACTGCCCGTCGATGACATACGCGCGTGGGTTGCTACTTGTGCATTTTGTCAAAGCGACCCGTACAGCTCGCCTCAGCACGTCCGTGCTGCCACGCAATACAGCAGCAGTCACGTCCTTCCCGCCCATCGTCACTTTGATGGATTCAATCAATTTGCCGTTCGTGGGAGTGATGCTTGCTACGAACGGCTGGTACTGCTGCACAGATGCCGCTCCGTTGCTGACTGTGACATCAGTGAGTGTTTTTGTGATGCTGTACGTTGCGATATCTGCCGTCACTGTCTCCGGCGTCCCGTCGATCATAGCTGCTCGGAAAGCGTTGATTTTTTCGATTGTAATGCCGCACGACACCATAAAATTAACCACCTTATCGCGGAATGTCGCACCAGGATAGGCATTCAAGTAGTTAATCTCGCGCGTCCACGGCGTTTCGTTCCTGCGACGGGCTTCCGCATCTGTGCTGACGCCAGAATTAAAACTCGAGAGTTCGTAATCCTTATCACAGTCGGATTGTGATACCCCAAGTATCGCTTCGCACAGCAGAGCGACCACGCCCGTTCGATCTGCGCCCGCAGAGCAGTGGAAGTATGTCGGCTTGTTTGCGATGACATAATCGAAGAGCGGGTCGAAGATCGCCTTGATATTCCCGCTTGACTTCTGATACGCAAGGTCGTTCCATGTCATATCAACCCACAGCATATCTACGGTCGGTCCAAAGCCACTTTCTGTCCTGCCGTTCAGTTCAGACGCAAAACGCAGGTCAATTTCCTTGAGGATTCCGAGCATATCAATCGCCTGTTGTCTGCCGTCATCGGTCAGATATCCATACATCTCGCCGCCCCTGAAGAGCAGCCCGTACTTTACCCTGCCACCATCGCAATCCCAGCCTCCAAGATCGCGCACGTTGCCCACGTTCAGCAAATGAATCATGCGGCACGCTCCGGTCGGTTTAATGACGCCCTGCTGGATAACTTTTCCGCCAACAAGCAGCACAAAAGTTGATATCGAGCCCGGTGTGCAGTTATAGATTGTGATTGCTCCTGCGCTGACCGGCTGCGAAACACTGTTACCTGTGTACCCGTCCACGATTGTCAGCGTTCCGGCGGACTTCATCACAATGTCTACGCCAACAGGTCGGTTTGCGCTCACTGTCGTCACATATTCGGGTATCTGCGAGACAGCGTAGTCCGAGGGGTCGTAAGTGACGTTTTTCAGATACCTGTCTACCTCTGCGCGGCACTGGTCAAATGTGTACACTTCGGTTTCCACTCCGGTGTTCAAGCAGCGCCTCACAGCATCGCCCATCTCCGCGACTTTGTATTTCGTTGCAGTGCCGTTTTTCTCGCGGATAGCTGCTGCAATGTCCTGTACGGCGGTTTCTTCGTAGAGCTTTTTCATCTCAGTAGCTCACCTCCGTGCCATCAGGCAGGGCGGCTATGACGCTGTTGACAATCTCCTGCTTATCAGCTGCCGTCCAATAGTCCGTGCCTCTGACAGGTGTCTTACCGGGTGCGCCGGGTTCGCCTTTTTCGCCGTCCTTGCCCGGTGCGCCGGTTGCTCCGCGCGATGGATTGCCAGTGTCCGTGCTGCCAAGATACCAGTTGCCATTGTCGCCGATGTGCGGCGTAACGCCGTCCGCACCAGCAGCCCCCGGTTTGCCATCGGCGCCGTCTTTGCCCGGTGCTCCGGTTGCTCCACGCGATGGCTTGCCGGTATCGGTGCTGCCAACGTACCAATTGCCATTGTCACCGATGTGCGGCGTAACACCGTCCGCGCCAGCAGCCCCCGGTTTGCCATCGGCGCCATCCTCGACCGTGGCAATGGCTGCGCCGTCCACGCTGATTGTTGTCGTCTTGCCGGCCTTTGTGGCTGTTACCACCGGGCTGTGGCCGTCCTTGCCCGCAGCGCCGGTAGGGCCGTCTTTTCCCGGCGCACCATCTGCGCCATCCTCGACCGTGGCAATGGCTGCGCCGTCCACGCTGATTGTTGTCGTCTTGCCGGCCTTTGTGGCTGTTACCACCGGGCTGTGGCCGTCCTTGCCCGCAGCGCCGGTAGGGCCGTCTTTTCCCGGCGCACCATCTGCGCCATCCTCGACCGTGGCAATGGCTGCGCCGTCCACGCTGATTGTTGTCGTCTTGCCGGCCTTTGTGGCTGTTACCACCGGGCTGTGGCCGTCCTTGCCCGCAGCGCCGGTAGGGCCGTCTTTTCCCGGCGCACCATCTGCGCCATCCTCGACCGCGGCAATGGCCGCCCCGTCCACGCTGATTGTTGTCGTCTTGCCGGTCTTTGTGGCTGTTACCACCGGGCTGTGGCCGTCCTTGCCCGCAGCTCCGGTAGGGCCGTCTTTTCCCGGCGCACCATCTGCGCCATCCTCGACCGTGGCAATGGCCGCCCCGTCCACGCTGATTGTTGTTGTCTCTCCGGACTTGGTGGCCGTTACCACTGGGCTGTGGCCGTCCTTGCCGGGGTCACCCTTTGGGCCTTCGATCACAACAAGCGGCGTGTCAACGGCTGCGACTACCTCTTCTCCAAACACATCGAGGATCTCGGCTTCGATCTTGTCGCTCATTCCATTATCTCCTCGTCCGTGCAGTCCAGCACTTTGATTTTCGGGTTTTTCTTCGGCTTCAGGATATTGCCCGCGCCCTTGAAGTTGCAGGTGATCTCCAGCTCCGCCTGCCCCACATCGAGGGATAGCGTGTCTTCCTGCGTCAGCGTCAGCAGGAACCGGTCATTTACATTATCATACCGCACCGCGTCCGGCCACGTCTTGCGCACACTGTCGCCTAACTTGAACGCGATCTCGTCCACGTTGCCAAGCGGGAACACGTCCATGTCGTTGAATTTCACACGCACGGGAACGGTCTTTGCCTCGCCTCGTTTGATATATGCCATTGCTTTTCACCTCATCAGCAGAAGTACCAGCCGGACAGAGACGTGATAACGGTGCCACCGGTGCTCACGCTATCCGGATACACGATGCGCAGTCCGCCGCCTTCGTAAAAACATGCACTTGCAAGCGCAAAGCCGCTCGGCCCGGTCATCGACGCCACCTGAACTACGGCCGCGAATCCCGCGTCCTCGCTCGGCAGCTTATCCAACCCGGAAAACGTAAGAATTACGCCGGAATCCACTTCCTGCTGAGACAGCCCGAGCAGTTCGATCTGAAACAGCATCACACCGATAGCCTTCACATACCGGAAGGCGCAAGAGTTTACCGACGCCGTTCCGCCAGATTTCATGAAAGACGGCGTAACAGATATTGCTTCCCCGAGTGCTTTATAGCCTACCTTGTCGTTCGTCACCGCGCCGTCGCACAGGGCTCTTTCCGTCACGGACGCATCGCCCATTTTTGCACTATTGATCGTGCGGTCTGCAATTTTTTCACTCGTCACCGCGCCGCTCGCAATCTTCTTTCCTGTCACGGCATAGTATCCGATCTTGCTTTCCGTTACAGACCCATTTGCGAGCTTTGCCTCCGTGACGGCTGCGTCTTTCAGGCGGTACGCATCTACAGCGCCCCACTTGATCGCGTCGGTGTCGACCGCGCTCATCGCCAGCTTGCCCGCCGTGACTGCGTCGTCCGCGATTGCAGCCGTACCGACTGCGCCGTCGGCAATCTTTGCCGCCGTTATGGACGCATCTGCGATTCCGCTCTGCGAAACATCGGCAATCTGGCTCTGCACGTTCTCGATCGCGTCCTGCACGTTATCAGCGTTGACCGCGGTCGTCTTTTCAAAGCCGACGTTTCTTGCCGCCGTCGCAAGCCCCAGCTCCTGAATCAATCTCTTGAGTGCTCCCATCACTGTTTTTGCGTCCGCGTCGAATCTGCCCTTGAGTGTTGCCGCCTTCAGCCGCTCGATGCGGTTCGGGTAATTGCTCAGCTTCGATACCGTGCCAAGCTCATCGTCAGGAATTGTGAATGCCATTTGTGACCTCCTTTACTTCCCGCCCGGTCTGTGGGCAGGCCGCGTTCCTGCATGCGTAAATCGCTACGCCGTACTCATCTCGGCGCAGCAGCATCATTTCAATTCCACATGTTTTGCACGTCACATCATCACGCCCCCTTCGTCCTGCGGCGACAGGTAGCTCTCCGGCACAAGGCCGCCCGTCTGTGCCTGTGTGAGTCCGCCCTCTGTTGCTTCCTGCTGTGGCGTTTCAAACTGCTGGCGCCAGCCGTCGATGATCTCCTGCTTCTGCGGGATATCCAGCACCTCCAGCTCTGCCGCCAGCACCTTGTAGTTCTGCGCGGTTACGTTCATGGCCGCCAGTCCTTCCAGCGCCTTAAGTGTCGCCTGCTTGCTGTGCACGATTCCGTCGCCTGCCGAAACGATCACGTCCACGCGCGGCCAGTAGTCATACTCTTCGCGCACGATCTGCCCGCTCACGCTGTCCACGATCGCCGGCATCGTCTCCGTGTAGTTCCCGGACAGATAGTCAAAGCTCACGTCTGGCTCTCCTTTTTTCTTTGAGCCAATATAGATGTGGCGCGTCGTATCGTAAAACTCCTGTACACTCCAGTCGATCAGCTCGTACAGCCGCTCGAATCCGGCCGTTCTGTCCGCGGTCTTAATGTTGGCCTGCTCTTCCGCGTCCGAGCGCAGCATGGCAAGCGCTGTGGCCGTCGTCTGCCGCGTCGTCTCCCTGCCCTGGCTGCTGTCAAAGTTTCGGTTCGTGCGCTGGATCTGCTCCGTGATCCATGCCACGCTGTCCGCCGCATTGCGCAGCGGCTGCAGTCCGCCGAGCCGCTGCACGCCGCTCAGCCGCCCATCGCGCACGACGATCTCACCGCCCGGGCGGTTGTCCAGCTCTGATCCATCTGCCAGCGCGTTCTCTTCGCGCACGATCACGTCGTTGGACATCATCGCGTCATTGAGCTGCGCCATGGCGAGCTTCCGGTCGCCCATGTCGATCAAATCCATGATCGCAAACAGCTCCGACTTGTTGTAAAACTGGTTCTCGTCCCGGATACGCCAGTAATGCACGAACGGGAACAGGTGGTTCTGCCGGCATGTGTTTTCCCAATAATTCGGGATGTACTTCACTTCGTGGCCGCCTACAATGATGGAACAGGCGACCGCCCCAGCCGGCACGCGCACGCCGTTTTCCTCCGTCTCCTTCGGCTGCTTAAACCAGTGTTCGAGCACCGTCACCGTGTCGTCGTCCTCGTTGATGGAGGTCGACAGATCAAAGAGGTCCAGGTCCTGCGCATAGTCGTTTGACAGGATGTGTTCCGGCTCCATGCCCACCTCCTCGATCGCTTTGCCATACTGCTGCACAAATGCAACCTTGTGCATCCGGTACAGGTGGAACACATACTGCCCCGCCTGCAGGCCGCGTTCTCTCGCCGCCGGATCCGGGTAGATGCTCTCAACCGGCACATCATCCACGCGGATGTCGCCCTCATTGACGCCAGTTACCATCGTTGGATCCCAGAACACTTTCCAGAACGCATCCCCCAGCTTGATCAACCTGCGCTCGTTCGCCGTGTTTTTGTCCTTCAGCCGGTTGTTGTCGCACACGAACCGCGCCGCGTATTCGCGCTCCTTTGCCTTCTGCGGGTCCATCCCGTCGTCACGCCCGCGAAACTCCGGCTCCGGAACCGTCGCGCAGATCTGGCTTTCCACGTGAATGAACGCATCCGGCATCACTGACGGCGCAAACGGCATCTCCGCATCGGCATATGCCTCCTGCGTCTCGCCCGTGATGTCGTGGATGAAATTATAGTAGTCGTTGTAGCGCTCCCAATCCCGCTCGGTCGCTCTGCGCGCGCTCTGCGCCTTGCCGAACAGCGCCTGAATGGTCTGCTCCCTGTGCTCCCGGTCAGAATAGTCATAGCCGGTCACTGCCGGCCGCTCCCTGTCTTTCTTCCGTTTCAGCATATCCGCTCCTTATCGCTTCGCAAAGTTTCCGGCCACATAGTGCTTCGTAATTGCAAACACGCCGAACCCCTGCTCGTTTTCGTGGTTCACCACGATGATCTGCAGCCGCTTGTACTTTTTCACCTTCGTGTTGAGCATGATGTCCGTCGGCCCGTCGTAGGTCTCGAACGTGAAATCCGTAAAGTCGATATCGTCCCAGTTGAAGATCGACCGATACCCGGATGCCACCAGCTTCTCGGCGTCCTCGTCCTTTACGACGTATACCGTCGCGCTGGTCTTTTGGTGCGGCTTGATCGTCACACTTGCGCCGCGCTTGATCATCGTCTTGAGCACCGTCGCGTCTCCGTCATCGTCCACGCGCGTCGCCCAGATTGCCTCGATTCCCTTGCCGTCGTCCGAGAACCTGCGCATATCGTCCCAGTCGCTCGAGAACCGGCAGATGCGCCCGTCGTCCGTCCCGAAATACAGGTGCTCGTCTGCTCCGTCCTTGCGCACCATCCAGCACACCGCCGGAATACCGTCCCAGTAGTACCCCTCGTAGATGTAGTCGCTGTTGCTCGCCCGGCGGTAGCTGCGCTCTTGCCGGCCGTCGAGCACATATACCACGCCGCCGCCAACGGCCAGCAGAAACATGCCGTTCCACTGCACGGCCGTGCAGTCTGCGAGTCCCCGCTCCTCCGTCAGCATCGCGTTGAGGTACCAGCTCCGGTTTTGCGTCACGCGCCCGGAGGCGTAGTTGCTGCTCACCAGCGCATAGATTCCCGTCCCGCTCACAAACATCGGCTCATCGAGCAGGTTGGCAAAGCACCCCGTGCTCACCGCGCCGACGCCTGCCAGCGCCGCCTGTACGGTAAACACCGCCTTTCCGTCGCCGTCGAGCGTCCCCTTGCGGATCCACACGCTGCTGTCCTGCGCGTTTTCCTCCTTTACGATCCCGAGATATTCGCCGATCCGGCAATAGCCCATGATCCGCACGCCCTCGAGCCCGACAGCACTGTAGCTCAGATCCGGAATATACGTCGGGTCGTTCACGGCGCTCGTCCAGTCCAGGTTCGGGTGCTCCGGGTTGCCGGACAGCACGATGCGGTTCGTCGCGTTGATGCCGTATGCCGTGATGATCGTGCATTTCTTGATTCTGTCGGCATATCCGCTCACGGTGTGCGGGTACTGGATGCGGACGTTGTCCTCCTGTCCGGCCGCCGGCGCTTCCGGCGCCGTGCCAAATGTCACGTTCCCGGCCGTCCGGTCTGCCGTCCAGCCGCTCGTGGTCTCCTCACCGTTGACCCACACACGCACATCGCCCTCGGCGTCGATCACGCCGTCGAGCTGGTACACCTTGCTCGTTCCGTCCGCCAGAAACCGGTTTTCCCGGTATCTGCCCAGCAGGTTGATATCCTCATACGGCTCGCCGCCGCCTGCCGGCTTGCGGGCGATCACCGTCACCGGGATGTACACGTCGTCGCTCGCCGTGATGTCCGTCACCGTCGTGCCGTCGTAGCGCAGCAGCTCCCCGCCGGTCACGATCCACAGCTTGCCGCCCAGCAGCACGCCCTGGCTTCTCCCGTCGTGGAGCCCGGTCATCAGCTCCACCGGCGCCGCGTCCGTGTCGTCCCAGCTGTACAGCTTCGTCCCGATGTGGGCGACGGATTTCTGCGCCTCGCCGAACCGCGCCGTCCACATTCCGTGCACGGCTCCGCCGCCCACTTTATGCAGTGTGCGCCAGCCGCAGCGTTTCTCCGGCATCCCGCCGGAGTCTGCGACCATGTTGGTACAAAGGGGGCTTCGCCGCCGGTCGACCAGGCACGGGTCCGTGGAAAAGTCCACGCCCTTGAACGTGTTGTAAATCGTCGTCTTGATATTGACTCCGCTCCTGCTCGCCATTGGTTAAGCCCCCCTGTAAAAGCTGTTTGTCACACCGCCGCCGCTTGCGCTTCCCGGAATGCGCGTGTCCAGAGATTGCAGCATCCGCTCGAACTGGTTCATGTATGCCGAGTAATCCACCACCAGATCCGGAAACAGATGCTGCGCCGCCACGAAAAACGGCATGGCCTGCGCAGCGTCCTCCGCCACCTCGAATTCCGTGTCGTCGGTCGTCTCCGCGCCGATTGTCTCCGGGATCTTGAAGTATTCCACCTCAATCGTCCCGGCCGCGTCCCGCTCTGGGATCACGATCTTGCTTCCCTTCCAGCGGTATTTCCCCGTGACCTTCCCGTCGCGCCACACGCGGTACAGCCCGCCGAAGTTCCCCGGCATGCTGTATTCCGTCTTCCCGGCCGTGCGGTTGATCGTCTTCACGGCGACAATGCGCTTGACCATGGCCACGCGCTTTTGCGCGATGTCGAAAAAGTCCGCCAGCTTCAGCTCGATGTCCTTGTCCTCTGTCAGCTCGCCGCCCGAGGAGTATTCATCCAGCAGCTCATAGACTTTCTTCTTCCCTTCGCCCAGCGTCATTTCTTCTTGCCCCGCTTGATCCTCTGCACGGCTTCGGCATAGGTCATGCGCTTGCCCTTCGCCGGCTGCTGTTTCTGCTTCTTCATGCGTCCCTCCGTATACGGCAGCGCCGTCGGGCGCGTCTGCGCCCGGCGGCTTTGGTTGTCTCTATGTCAGGCCGGGTTCGAGAAGATAATCTGTCTCGCGTCGCCCCAGCCCAGGCCGAAATCGACGTAGCCCGTGAAGTTTTCCTTCAGCGGGTCGGTGTCGCCGTTGTCGAACACGGTCGGCCGCGTGATGTACACGATCTTGCACAGTTCCTTCATCAGGGTTGCGTCGCAGATCGCCCACTGCTTTTTCGCAAAGCCCAGCGCGCCGCCGCCGATGACCATGTAGTGCAGGTCATACAGCGGGTTGGCCGCGTTCGTGTCGTCTGCCGGGTTGCCGGTCGGGCGCAGCTTCGCGCCGTCGCCGCAGATCTTCTTTGCCTCGGCCTCGAGGTCGGGGCTGACCAGCAGCGTGTTGTAGTCGGCCAGAAACGGCAGGCCGTCCGGCGTCAGCAGCTTGCCGCCGACCGTCTGTGCCTCCGTGATGGCATCTACGCTCAGCGCCTTTTTGATCAGGTTGCTGTACGTGCCGGCCTCCGGGTCGGCGATGTACTTGCGGCCCTGGCTGCCCTTGCTGGCGCACGGGTGGTCAGTCGCAGCCCACGCCTTGCCGTCGCCGCCGGCATAATCTGAGTTGAATGCGTTGCCGAACATGCGCAGCGCGTGGGTGTACACGGTCATCGCGGCCGAGTCGCCGAGGCGCTTGCCCACCTTTTTGCACTCGCCCGTCTTGTCGATCTTGGCCTGCTTGTAGCCGACCGGGATCGTCAGCGAGAACTCGCCCGGCGTGATGATGGTCTTAAAGCCGCGCTTCATATCGCCTTTGTTCAGCTCGCCGGTGTATTCGCGCAGTTCGCCGTAGCCGCCCGTGCCGGTCAGCTCGAAGTCCACGCTGCTGCTGTTCTCCTCGCCCATGATGGCGAGCAGCTTGTTGAGTCGGTTTGCATAGGCAAAGTCAAAGGATTTGCCCACAAACTTGTAAAGGTCAGTTTTCCATGCCTGGTCCATTTTGCTTCCCCCTTATCTCAGTGCGTGGCTCTTCGCCACGAGTCCGATCTCGCCGTGCACGAGGTCGATCTGCACGACCTTCACCGGCAGCGCCGCCGTCGCCGTCAGCACCAGCGCCTGAATGTCCGCGTCGAAGTTGCCCTTGGCAAACATCAGCGGCGGGAAGATCATGTACTTGTCGCCCTCGCAGATGGTGCCGCCGCTCGCGGTCGTGAGCGTCTTGCTCGTCGCCGTAAAGTCGGTGATGCGGCGCACACTGCCAAGCTCGTCGGTGTTGGTGCTGCTCGCGCCTTTTTCGACCAGCACGATGTAGCCGCCGTTCAGGTCGTCGTCCGCCAGCGTCGCAAGGTCAGTGCTGACAAAGGTCGTCGCGCTGCCGCTGGTCGCGGCCATCACCGGTGCCTTGCAGCGCATGATCATGCCCGGGTCGTCGTACACGAGGATCTTCGTGCCGTTGCTGCGCGGGTTGATCGCATCCTCGGCGCCGCTGTGGTTTTCCTTCGCCACGCCAAGGATCGCGCCGGTCTCGGCAGCCGTCGCCGCCACGACGAGGCCCTCGCTCAGCTTCACGACCTGCCCGGCCTTGATCGCGGTCGTCTTTGCAATGTCGTACTCGTGGACGCCGAAGGTAAAGCCGCCGTCCACGTTCTGGTATGCTCTCATGTGTTTTTCTCCTTTCAGCGTTCCAGGAACTCTTTTTCCGTCATTTTCAGCTCCGGATTGTTGCGGTTCCACGCCTCGAGCGTCTCGCGCTGCTCCGCGGTCAGGCCGCCCCCGGTCGAGCCCGTGCCGTTGCCGGCGCCGCGCGCATTGCGGCTGCTCGCTTTCGCGGCCGTTTCCTCCGCCACCGAGCCGACGAGGTCCAGATAGTCCTGATACAGGTCGGCCAGCGGCTCCACGCCGTAGCGTTTCCCGCAAAACCGGCGGAACTTTTTGTTCTCGTCCAGTTTCTGCAGGTCGACCTTCGGGAATTTCTCCATGAACGCCTTCGCGTCCGCCATGATGAACGCGCGCCGTTCGTCCTCCCGCTTCTTCGCGTCGGCCTGCTCCTGCAGCTCCGCTCGCTTCTGCGCGGCGAGGCGTTTGTCCTCATCCTCCCGCCGGATATCCTCTTCGGTGCGCTGCTCGTCCTGTGCCCGCTGCCGGATCTGCTCGTCGTGAAAACGCTTGGAATAGTCCTGGAATTCCTTCCAACTGCCAAACGGCTTCCCGGTATACGGGTTCGGGATGCCCGTCGCCGCGATTTCCTCGTCGAACTTCCTGCGCATCCGTTCCTCGGTTTCCCGTTCCGCCTGCTTGCGTGCGGCCTTCGCCGCCGCGTTGAGCTCGTGCGTCTGCTTCCGGCCCCGGTCGCCGTCGCCGGGTTCTTCCGCGCTTTCGGCCGCGCCGCCTTCCGTCTCCGCCTGCTCCTGCCGGTCTTCGTTCCCGGCTTCCCCGCCGTCCTGCACTTCGGTCTCGTCGATTGCGTCAGTGATCGGGTTTTCGTTGTCCATGGTGATCCTTTCGTTCGCCGGTGTCCGCCGCGGCCGCGAATTTGGCATAGGTCTCCCCCAGCCTGTCCCCATCGTACATCGCGCACCCCCTCGGGATTTCGTCAGCTTTTTGCACACGCATAAAAACAGCGGCTCGCATTTTCTGCAAGCCGCTCGCGGTTGTTTTCGCTATCATAGCATCTTCCGCCGTTTTCTGTGTTCCAGCTGCACGATCAGCTTCTCGCGCTTTTCCTCCGGCCGCTCGTCCACCGTCTGGCGCCCCTGCTCCCGCGCCATGTGGCAGATCGCTGCCGCCATCACCAGGTCGTCGTGCTCTCCGGCCATCGCCTCCGGCCGGTCGTGTTCGTTGCGGGCGAATACCATCATCTCGCCAAGCGTCCACTTGCTTCGCACCAGCTCCGGCACCTCGTCCATCACGCTCCACAGGTTGGCCAGCGCCACCGGCCGCGTGCTTTTGTCCGTCCGCCATCCGTTTGCGTCCATCAGCTTGGCCGCCTTTTTATCGAATCGTTTCCTGCGGTACAGGTTGGGATATGCCCACTCTTCCAGCTTCAATTCGACGTATGTCGAAAAGTTGATTTCCACCGCCAGCAGCGCGCCGTTGTAGTACCGCCCCAGGCAGTATAGCTGCCGCGCGTATGCCGGCTCGCTCAGATCCTTTTGCAGCTCTGCACATTGCCATCCGCCCGCGTTGTCGATCAGGAACGCCGTGAACCGGTCGCTGCCGTCCCCCGCCGTGTCGCATCCGGCCACATACGGGTGGCCGTCCTCCGGCTCCTGCCATATGCGCACATACCCGTTCTTGTCCTCGCGCCACGCCACGTTCTCCGGTTTCCCGTCGGCCGCTTCGGTGTATGTAAAATAGCCGATGTGCTTCGGCTCCGGCGCCCGCTCCCGCAGCCGCTCCAGGCTTTCGTTGTCGAAAAACGGCCGGCCCGTGAACAAAAACGCCTCCTGCGGATTACTCGGGTACTCCTGCCGGAATTTCTGCACGTCGCCTCCGCAGTTTGCCTTGATGCACCAGCGCCGCCATTGCAGCTGCTCGTCGTCCAGCCCATAGTCTGCGCGCATCTGCTTCTCATCCTCTGCCCATTCCGTTCCCGGCGGCACCGGCCGCCGATAGTCCGGGTCGAGATACCACGCCAAAAACACCGGCCGGAATGCGTTTTCGCCCGACACCGCGCCGTCCCAAAACGTCTTGAACTCGTTGTATCCGTTCGCCGTGCTCTCCATCACCACGCACGTGTCCTTGTCGTCCGGCACGGCCTGCAGGATGCCCAGCATGTTTTCCGTCATATTCGGCCAGAATGCACTTTCCGAGCAGTGCACGTTCCGCAGCGTGAACGATCGGCCCACGCCGCGGCTCCCCGCCGTCACGCATCGGATGCGGCTGCGCAGCCCCGGATTGCGTTTTTTCTCCACGGGATCCTTCGTCGGATTTTCAAACACCAGCTCCTGCGCGTTGCTGGCCTTCAGCATCGGTTTGATCTCCGGCGGCAGATTGTCGTAGAAGAGTTTGTTCATGTTGAACAGGTTCGTCGTCGCGTCCTCCACGTGCGCCACGATCAGCGTAAAGACGTTTGCGCGCGTCGCAGCGTCCGCGAAAAACAGTCCCTCCACCTCCGTGCTGGTGCCCAGCTGCCGCCCCTTCAGGATGATGAGACGCACGGGCCTCCCGGCATCGTGCTCTTCTTTGATGATCCGGTACAGCATCTCCTGTGCCGGCTTCAGCCGCAGCGGGATAATGTTCCCCTTCTTGTCGCGGATCTTCAAAAAATGCTCGCAGTATTGCTTTGGATTCCGGATATCGATCACTCAAAACTCCCTCCCGTCATCCGGAAGGCTCTGCAGGAATTCTTCCACGCTCTTTCTCGTCTCGCCTTCCTGCTTCTGCGCCTGCCGGAACATGCCCATGCTCTCGCCGATCTTGCCCAGCGCATTCAGTGCGCCCTTCGCGTCAAAATTCCACGTCCCGTCCGGCACCCATGCTTTCTCGTCGCGGTCCCACTCCAGGTGCGGCACCGCCTCCATGCACCGGTTGTACACCTCCAGCAGCTGGTTGCCCACCCACTCCGGCGTGATCCCCTGCCGCTTGTACAGGTCGATGGCCCGCGCCCGGCGGTATGCAGCGATCTTCGGCAGCTTGAGCATCCGGCTCGCCTGGCTCTCTGCTGTCTTGGCCGAGTACCCGGCGCGAATCGCCGCCTCCTTCGGCCGCCCGTCCCGCTCCAGCTCCGCCACAAAGCGTTTTTGCTGCTCGGTCAGCATCCGCTCCAGCTCCGCCAGCGGCAGGTCATAGACGTCCCGCTCGTCACCACGCATCGTAAAATCGCCTCCTCAGTCTCGTCAATGTCTCCTGGCTCAGGCCGTAATCCATGCATGTCCGCTCCCACGAGATGTCCGTCGTCAGGTACGCCAACAGCGCCTGTGCGTATTCCGGCCCCGCGGCCGCGCACAAGCGTCGTATCTTGTCCTGTGTCTTTTTCGGCTGGCGCGCGAAATTTCGGCACGCGAAAAAGATTGCCCCCTGCTCGTCGTAGCTCTTGCTCACGCTCCGCAGCCGCTTGAATTCCTGCTTCATAACCGCAGCCTCTTTCGCTTCGCGCTCGGCCGATCCGGCATGACAGCTCGGACATAGCCGTACCGCAGCCCCGTTTCCTCGTCGTCGATGATCGTCTTTTCTTTTACAAGCGCCCCTTCCGGCGCCTGGATGCCGTCCACGTCGCGCACGATCACCGGCTCCGTGTAGATCGGCTTCTCCAATCCGCGCGAGCTGCTCCATTTTTTTGCGTGTGCGTCCTTGCATGCGTTGGATACCATGTAGCGCGCGATGCCGGTGTAGTCTCCCCGGCCGTCGAGCAGGACGTAGCCGCACTGATCCTCCGGCCAGTACCGCGTCACCACTTCCCACGCAGCTCGGTCCATCACAAGGTGGTGGTGCAGCCGCACCTTTTTGCCTGTGCGCGGATCGGTGTCGCTGGTCGTCAGCACATAGCGCAGGCTTTTGCCCGTCTCCTTGCGGTATCGGCCGCCGACATTGCGCAAAAATTTGCTTACTTCTTTTTTTGCGGCCTCCATATCCTCCGGCAGCCGCTCGTCGCTGTACTTGAGCTGCAGCCACAGGTCGCCCGCCCGAAAGTTGCAGTTGATGATCCTCGCCAGACGGCGGACTGCCTCTTTCTCGTTCGCAGCGATCTTCCTCGCGCTGCTGTTGCCGGCGATCCGTTTGGATCTGCTCTTGCGGCCCATGCGCGTCCGTGACGACACATCCAGGATGCATCGCCGCGTCTCGACACAGCGACCGGACACGATGTGATACTCCACCAGCTTTCTCATCCTTTCTTCCTCCGTTTTTCAGCCGGCTTTCCCCGGCCGCATTTGCTATCGCGTGCACGCGTCCGCGACACGGTTGACGTTTTTCAACTCCTCACGCTCTTCGGCGGCACGCAGTTAAGTTAGCCGTTAAAGGGCCCGGAAAGATACGCACGCACGCGCGTATAAAATTAAGGTGTTTTTGCTGTTTCGTTCTCATTTCCGCGGCGCGTCCGGCGCCGCAGAAATCAAACCGAAATCTTGCACAACTTCTATCTCATTTTTTGTTCATCTTTTGCGCCGCTTGAGCGTAAAAGTGCTTGACATTTGCGCTCATTGAGCGTATACTTAAATCATCAAAAGGGGAAACACGACAGGCCGATAGGCCGGAAAGGACGAAAACTATGACACGCAACGAGGCAAAAGCACTGCAGGCAAAGCACAACATGGAGATCCTCCGCGATCCCATCACAAGCGAGGCGCACGCACTGTATCTCGAGGCCGAGCAGCCGATCTCGGAGCTCGATGATCTCGCGGACATCTCTCGCCGCACCAACGGCTGCGCGCCGTGCTACATGGAGGCCAACTACGAGGTGTATAACGCCACCGGCTCCGGCGTCACGTACAAGCTGAGCTGCCCTACCACATGGTTTGACCTCTGGGGCTGGGTCGACGAGTAATCTTGTGCGGATACACATTCGGCACAAGATCGGCACAAGAAAGGAGATAAATCATCATGGCAAAAGCAACTGCAACCTGTACTTGCGCCACCTGCGGCGCAACGTTTACGCGCACCAACATCTGCCGCAACCGCCGCGAGGCGGATGGCTGGGAGGCGTGGGCAGCCGCAAACTTTGATGAGTGCGATGCTTGCTACACTGCGCGCAAGGCATCCGAGCGCGAGGCTGCCGCCGCAGCGGAGGCTGAGCTGCCCCTGACGCTGCATATGACCGGCTATCCGTACAAAGACAACACGCCGGTCGTCCTGTTTTTCGGCGGCGACACCATGCCGCGCAAGGACGACATTAAGGCGCTCGGGTACCGCTGGTCATTTGCGGATGACTACATCACCTACGGCTACAGCGTCCAGCGCGGGGAGCAAAAATGGATCAAGGTCGTCCCGCAGGAGGACGCCTACGACGAGATCGAGCGCGCGAAGGCGCTCGGCGCCGTGATCGACGATAGCATTGTAGACACGGAGTATCTTGCCAAACAAGCCGCCGCAAAGCGCGAGCGCGTCGCGGCCGCTGAGGCATCCGGCATCACGGAGCCGGTCAAGCCGGTATGCTACCCGGCCGGCCGGTGGAACGGCAAGGTCTACGGTACGGCGGCTTATGGCTACCGCATCTACGTTGACAATGCGGAGATCCGCATCAGCAACGATGATGCCGACGCACTCAAAAACTATGCCAAGGCTCTGGCAGCCTGGCGTGAGGCTACTAAAGGAGGCAAAACGCAATGATAAGCAAAGGAATCACTGCAAAAGAATACGAAGTGTACGTGTCCGGCAGCCAGTGGCCGGACACGATCAGCGGCGCCACACTCACAGACGCGATCAACGGGAGCCTCCAGCGCCTCGTCTCGAGCGCCGGTATCCGTGGGTCATACACCGCCATCGTCGGCTACCGTGCCGAGTACAAGCCAGGCATCCTCGGCGGAAAGGGCGGCGTAGATGTGGCGATCACGCTGCGCCACGACCCCAAGCACGGATACCCGGCAACCGACGTCGCGCACGCCTGGATCTATGCCAGCGCAGACGATCTGGATGAGCACTACGATCTCACGGATAAGCAGTTTTCGGCAGCGCTGCAGGAGGCCGCTGCCTACGATGACCCGGATGCGTTCGTGTCCGACGTTGCGACGTCAGACATCTTTGGCGCCAGCGAGGACGAGCTCCCGGCCTTGGCCGCAGAACTGCGGCCCATCTGGAGCTACGCGCACCTGACCGTCAACGAGATCGTGCAGCACGCCGGCCTGTCGCAGACGGACTTTGCGGCGCGTTTTGCAATCCCGCTGCGCACGCTGCAGGGATGGATCTCCGGGAGCCGCGAGTGCCCACCGTATGTGCGCCTGCTGCTGGCAAAGCAGTGCGGTTTGTGAGGGAGATGCTAGCATGAGAGACCGAGAGACCCCGCTGCCGCTGCTGCGCAAGTGGCTGCGCAGCTGCCCGGATGCCTATCGCCAGCTTGACAGCTGCGCGACCGCCAACGGCGAGGACGGCTTTGCGTGGCCGGACTACTGCCCGCTGCCGATCAACGCCGCCTACACCTACCTTACCTACGCCCGTGGCCGGAGCGAACTGGATGCCGCAGCCATGTCCGCAGAGCTTACGGCCTGCTGGGCGTGGCGGCGCAGCCGCATCATCTACGCCGTAGATGACGACATGGCCGAGATGCTTTTTGCCCAGGCGGAGGACATGGAGGACACCGACGTCCTGCCGGTCGACCTGCTGCTGCACCTGCCGTACCCCTGCATCTATGTCAAGGCTCACCACCCGGAGCTGCCCGGCGTCGACGGCTTTTTTGCGTGGATCGACTACGATGTCAACCATGGCTCCACGGAGCTGCGCGTGCAGTGGCTGTACGATGATATGCTGGGCACTGTCCCGCAGGTGCTGCATCTGGACCCGTCCGGCACGATCGGCGACTGTGTGCGGGCCACGCTGGACCGCACGCGCGAAAATGTCGGCGTCGACATCAGCACCGTCTCGGACGTCGCTTCCCTTGGCCGCATTATCCTTGGCGTCATCCAGATCATCCTGTATATCATCTCCGACGGCGCGGACATCGCCGCTGCGCCGGATCACAAGCACACGCAAAAGATCCCGCACAAGCCCGACGACGTCGGCAAGGCCAGCACCGTCGATCTGCAGTATGTCGGCGTGCGCATGGGCGCGGCCATTCGCGGCGCAAGAGCGCGCGCGGAAGCAGACGAGGCTGACACCACCGGCAGCACGCCCGGCGGAAAAAAGCGGCCGCACGCCCGCCGCGGTCATTGGCATCACTATTGGGCAGGCCCGCAGGATGATCGCCGCCTGATCCTGAAGTGGACAGCGCCGACTTACATCCACGCGGACGATATGCCACCGGACGGCGAGACCGTCATCTACCCCGTGCGCAAATAACTTGCTCTTCAGCCCCGGCAGTGATCCACTGCCGGGGCATTTTGCTATCCGTGCGTTATCCGCGCCCGTATTTGTGGTTGTTGCGCGCCGCCAGCGCCAGGCTTGCATCCGTCACCTTCTGCTCGCGGGCGCGCTCAGCGATCCGCCGGTCACATTCCGCCCGTACCTCCAGATACGCCGCGCACGCCGCGTGGCACCCCGGCCTCCGCTCGGCACACCCTTTACACGGTCCCGCCGGCATATCCCATTGCCTCCATCAGTTCGCGGATCTGTTCGCGCGGCCCCAGCTTCCCTAAGCATGCCATCCATGCCGGGCAGTCACCGTCGCACATCCAGCGCTTGCATGTCTCAGCATCCTGGCCCAGCGGCGTGCGCGGCACCTTTCGCTCCTTCCATTCGGCCAGCAGCCGGCCGGCCAGCACCTTTTCCAGATTCCGCACCTCCATCTGCTCCTCCAGTCTCCGGATGTGCTCCTCCTTCAGCTCCGCACGCACCTGTTCCAGTTCCGCACGCACCTGTTCCAGTGCGCGCATCGCACTTTCCATGTTCTCCTTCGCTTCTGCTGCTTCGGCGCGTTCCGCTGTCAGTGCCTTGCTGGCTTCCGCGCTCCGCCGCTGCTCATATTCCAGGTCCATTTGCTCGCGGATCGCTGCCTCATTTGCGCTCTTGGCCACCATCTGCCAATACCTTATTGGCAGCAGCACGCGCATCGCCAAATGCTTTGTGCACAGCCGCCCGCGCGGAATCTCTCTCCCGCAAAATTCGCATACATTCATGCTTCCGCCTCCCCTGCCGCGAAAACGTGCGGTTTTTGGATGTACTCACAATACGCCTTTTCCAGCATCGCGCCCGGGCTGCCGCGCCAGTCCGGCAAAAACAGCACCGCATCCGCGATGTCGATCATCGCAAAGCACATCCGCATGTAGTCCTGTGCCGCCATCCCCTCCGGCTGCTCCGCCGGGTTAAGTGGGATGCAGCCCATTCCGCTTACCGTCTCCGCCGCCCGGCGGAACTTCTCGCGGTATCCCTCGTCGCCGGTGATCTTCCCGGCAATATAGATCTTGGTCAGTCGTCGTCCCACGCCACCCAGCTTGTCAGCGCGAGTGCCTGCCACATGGCCGCCGCATTTTCCAGCGTCTGCGCCGCGAACGTCTCCTCCGGTGTGTCGAAGCGCATCACCGTGCCGAGTGCATCCGTCGTTGCCTCCCGCGTCATGGTGACAGCCGCCTGCGCATCCTCCGGCAGGCCGATGATCTGCCGGTCGCGCGTCTGCCACAGCATTGTGCTGCCATACATCAGCGGCGTCGCCTTGATCTCCCGCGCACCGTCCACCTGCATTGCCTCGCTCAGGCGTGCCAGTGTCACGTCCAGCATCGTGTGCTGCTCCGTCGACCCCCGCACCGTTACGGCCTCCTCCGTCGGGATTCGCCCGACCATTCGCACGATCTCCGCCAGCAGCTCCCGGCCGTCCGACTGCTGCAGGCTCTCCACCTGCGCGCTGTACGCCCACTTTTCGCCCAGCAGGCTCAGCATGCCCGCCGTCTCGCAGATCAGCAGCGCCCTGTTTTTTGCTTCCTTCGCCGCCAGCTTCGCCAGCCCCTTGTAGTGCATCATCGTTTTCTTCCTTCCTCATGTAGTGCGCGTGTTGCTGTGCGCTCGCTCTCGTGCGGCCCAGCGCCTCGCCGATCTCCCTGTACGTTTTCCCGTCCTCGATCATCTGCATCAGGCGCTTTTCCTCTCTCTTTGTCCATAGTCTCTGTTCTCTTCCCATCGGCTTCTCCTCGCTCCCTCTCCGCGCATAATCCTCCGGCGTAACAAACTCCGTGCATGCATCCCCTCCGGGACATGGCCTGCGCCGCTTTTCGTGCAGGATGTACAGGCACACCGTCCCGACTCCGCGCAGCCCCGTGGCGGACCCGTGGTAGCATTGTTCGCACGTGCTCATAGTTCCACCACATACACGCCGCCGTACCGCCGCCGTTCGCAGCAGCCGCACGTCAGCTTCCCGCGCACGTTCCCGGTGTGCTCCACCCGCTTGCCTTCCTGCTTCATCCGCTCTGCGCACGGCACACACAGCAGCATTTCCTGCTTCATCCGTCGTTCTCCTTCCATTCCGCCACCATGTCCATGATCTCCTTACACAGCATGCTCAGCAGCGCGCCCAGCCGCTCGATCTGGCCCATGTCCTTGTAGCCGTAGCTCTCCCTTTCGTCTGCGTCCACGCGGTAGAGCATCAGCTTCTGCGTGTCGTTTGCGTACATTTTTCCGACTTCGTTGTTCAAAAACGCCTCAAATTCTGCGTTCAACGTCGTCCTCCTTTCCCGGGCACCATGCCGGCCGGTACACCGGGCAGTCGTCCGTCGGCCTCCGGCCGATCACCGCGCCCCGCATCCGTCCATCTGCCATGCACCGCGCCGCAGGGTATCCGCGCGGCCACGGCACCGTTTTCAGCTGCCGGCATCCGTTGCATCGTTTCCTTCCGTATTCGCGGATCATTTTCCGTACCGCACCACCACGGTCGGCTCGTTCCCGTAGTTCGTGTTCAGCATTTCGCGCAGCCTCGCCTCCCGGCGCTCCCGCGCGGCCTGCGCGATCGTTTCCATGCACGTCGTCCTGCACATATCGTTCTCCTTCCTCCGGCTCTCTTCCGGGCACAGGCGGCGGTGCCTTTCCGCCGCCCGGCCCGCTCTTGCGGAATCAAAAAAAGAGGAGATGTTCCGGGTGCCCTGCACCCGGAAGAGGGCCGGCTTCTCTGATGTATCAGCCTGCTTCTCCGTGCTCGTCCAACCTGCCCTTCAGCCGCACCACTTTGCGCCTGCGCTCATTGCGCACATCATCCGTGCAGCAAAACAGCATTTTCATCTGCTCGAGCATGATCTCCACGTCGGCGATCTCCTCGGCAATATGCTCGAACGAGCCCCGTCCGCGCAGGTACTTGCACAGCTCCTTTTGCAGCTCGCTCATTTCCTCAAACACCATCGCAATCTGTAGGGAAGATCCGTAGGTGTCCAGCGCTCTCTGCAGCACTTCCGTTTCGTTTATGTACTCACCCATTCCGCTTCACCTTCTCCCCGAATGCCTCCAGCAGCTTCTCCGCAGCCGCTCGGAGCTTTGTCTGGTTCTCGCCGCTGGCCTTGGCGATCAGAGCCAGCATGTCGTTCAAATTCCCCTGCACGGTGTCAAACACGATCTTGAACTGCGCCACCGTCACGTCGCTCATCTCCAGCTTCCGGCGCGCCTCCTGCAGCTCCAGCTTCAGGCCGTCGCGCTCCTTGGCTACGTCCGCCGCGGCGGTCTCCAGCTTGTCCTCGGCGGCCTTGGCCGTGGCCTCCGCCTGCTCGCGCGCCTTTTCCGCCTTCTGCAGCTTCTTTTCCAGCCGCTCAAGCTCTTTCTGCGCAGCCGCCTTTTCTTCCTCGCGCGCCTTGGCCACAGCGCCCTCGTCCACCTGCACGGCCACCTCAACCGGCCGGCTCTCCAGCGTGCGGATATTTTCCTGCAGTGCCCGGATCTGCGCCTGTGTCTCCGCCAGCTCCCGGCAGCGTGCCTCGGCCTCCTGCGCCGCCGTCTCGGCGTCCTTTTTCAGCCGCTCCGCCGCGCCCATCTGTTCTGCCAGCTTCTGCTCGTACAGATCCCGCTCGTCCTCGGCCGCCTTCTTCTCCTGGATCAGCTCTTCCAGCTCCCGCGCCGACATGTGCTCCACATCGTGCTCCTCGGCGAAGCTCTCCCGCTCGTTTTCCGGCAGCGCGAGCAGTCGCAAAGCATTGGAAATGCTCAAATTATTCAACGTTGGGTAATTTGATTCCGCCCCAAAAAGGGTCTGCTGCTGCGCCCCGTATTCGCGGTACAGCGTCATAAAGCGCGATGCCGTGCTCTGGCTGAACTCCGTCTGCGCCTTCAGGTACGGCAGCCACTCCCCGTGGCCGATCATCTCCTTCACCTCACATAGGCGGCGGCCGATCTCGATGCCGAACCACAGCGTCATCTGCTTTGCCTGCGCCGTCAGGCCGCGGATCTCCGCGCCCACGGTCTCCGGCGTCCTTGTCAGTTCATTCATGCCGTTTTCTCCTTTGCTTCCAGTATTGGCTGCTTCTGCTTGCCGCGGCGGCTGCCTGCGTGCACCCAGCCGAGCCATGCATCCAGAAACCATGCGTACCGCTCTTCCGGATCCTGCGCATGGTTATAGCTCTCGTTCTTGTATCCGTGGATCTGGCGGATCGTGTCCTTCCCCGTCAGCTCGATGGTCATCCATGGGCGCTCCGGCCGCTTCTCGTGCCGCAAAAACAGGATGGTTGTCTTCCCCTCAATATGCCGCGCGGCATAGCCGCCCACACAGTGGTGCAGCGTCTTGCCCTCGCGCACGATCTCGCTGCCGCTCTTCGGCACCACGATGCGCAAGCCGCTCAGAGCAAATTCATACTTCCGGCACAGCTTCTTGTACCGCTTCGCATAGGCCGCAGCGGCGGCTTGGTCCTTCCGGATCTCCAGCAGCTCAGCCGCCGCGTCGTGCCGCTCCCGCAGGTCCTTCGGCATGGCCACCGTCGCCTCCGTCAGGTCATAGCCCAGCTCGCGCGCCATGCGCAGATAGTCCACCCACAGATGCACGCCTATCCTGCTCTCGGCATATCGTGCCGCCTTTTCCAGCTTCACACCGGCCGTCTCCGCGCACTCCTTGCACGCTTCCACCATCCATCCCCCGCCGAGCCGCTGGCAGAGATGGATGTACACATCCGGTGTCAGCTCCGGCGCAGTCTCCCGCCAGCTTTTCAGCGCCTCAAAGTCTCCGCCAGACTGCAGCCATGTGCGCGTCTCCTGCTTGCTCATTCGCATAAAGTCTGCCGGATTTCGCGCACTCCAGTTCAGGATCCGCGCGTTTTTCACGCCGCTCACCACAAGCTGTGTCACCGCGTCCCCGAGGCCGATCTTCACGGCCATTTCGATCTGTGGCCACATCGCGTAGGCCGCGAGATACGTCACAACCCACTTCACCGGCTCGTCCCAGCCCTCCGCAAGTTCATAGCACATCCAGTCCTCAATCTGGCAATAGCGCCACGCTTTCGTCTCGCTCAGCGCGTCCGTGCCGATCACGGTATAGTCGCCCTGATAGCACGCCCAGCCCATCATGTTCGGCTGAAACGGCTCTGACACTGTCGCCTTCGCCTTCCAGTACGGCCGCGTCAGCTCTCCGCAGCTCCATTCCCGCGTCCACTCCCACATCTGCACCGTCCCCGGCGCGAGGTAGTAGGCTTTCTGCCCCCAGCAGCTCATGTCGTAGTAGATGCCCCCATAGATCAGGTCCTTTGTGTAGCTGATCTCGATCTGCATCGCCTCGATCAGCAGCGCATCGCCGTCCCTGCGCAAGAATGCCACGTGCGTCTCTTCCCGCAGGGACGTCATCCGCTCGCTGTACTTGCCGATCGCGCTCCACACGGCCGTTTGCCCGCAAAACGGGCAGCTGGCCTCGCTGCCGTGCTTCGGCCCGTGCTTGCCGATGATCCCATGCTGGCGGCAGCACGTCGCCCACACCTCGCGCCGCTTTCCGTATGTCTCGAAAAACACGTGCGGCGTGAACAGATCGTGCACTGCGTCCTCTTCCTCCTGCGTCGGATAGTCCCAGAACTTCCCCAGGACCTCCTCGTGCCGCTCCGGCTGCAGGTTGCACTTTAAGTACCGCATGGCTCACACCCCGAAGAAGTCGTCCAGCTTCAGCAGCAACCCCTCCGGCTTCGCGTCGTCGCTGCACAGCCGCACGCGCATCTGCACCTCGATCTCCGCGCCCGGGAAGTAGAACTGCACCGCCCGGCGGTATGCCTCGATGTCCGATATGCTCCCGCCCACGCCTTTGGCCACGGCCTTCATGCACTCCGGGAAGCTCCCGCCCTGCGCCACGGCCTGCGCAAACTCACCGTCATCCGCGCAGAACTTCTCCAGCGCCTCGCGCACAGCCGGCGCCATGGCGCGTTCCTTGTTCCCGCTCAGTCCCTTGTCATCGCGCAGCCGCTCGATGGCTTTCTCATAAAATTCGTTCATAGGCACATCTCCTCTTGTCTTTTTCTCGTGTCAGTCATTCCCCGCGCCGAGCGCGAGCTGCCCGGCGGCATACAGCTCGTACACCGTCCGGCCGCGATCATCTGCCATATACGGCAAGAAGATCTGCTGCATCGGCACATCACAGGATTCGACCAGCGCCATTTGCGCCAGCACCCAGTCGCGCACGTTCCGCCACGCGGTCATTTCCGCCTGCCCGCGGTCGGCCTTGATCTTCTGCTCCGCAAACACCCGCAGCGTCCCATCCACGGCCGCCGGCAGGCGGAAGCCGCGCGGCCCCGCCGGCGTGTCGATCCCAAACGCGATTGCCTGCGGCTTGCCATTATCGTAGTCAATCATGATCTTGGTGGCGCCGTGGCGCGCAAGCGCGCCTTGGATTTCTCCGATGGACGTATATGCATCCACTTTTGTCGTGTAGTTTTTGATTGCCATGTCCCCAACACCTTCTCCGCTCACAGCTCTCGGCGGTTCCACCGCACCTCGGCGATCCCCGCGCTCGCGCTGTATCCGCTCATCAGTCTGCATTCCGCGTTCTCGCACTGCACCCAGTACGCCGCGTGTTCGGCGTCGCCGGTCCTGTGCATCCGCGCTCTCGCCCCGCAGCACGGGCACCGCTCCAGATACATCCGCCCGAGCCTCCTCACAGCCCCGCGTCCCGCAGTGTCTCCTGCAGGAAGCTCAGCTGCTGCCGCAGGTCGTCGATCGTGCGCTCCTGCTTTGCCACCGTGCCGGAAAACTGCAGTGCCTTCTTCTGCTCCTGGCAGTAGCGTTCCTCCGCCTTCTCGCGCAGCTCATGCTCCTGCTCGGCGTAGTCGCACAGCTTGCTCACCGTGTACCGCGCCGCCGGCGAAAAGTCCGCGCTCGAGCGCGGCCGTCCCAGCATCTCCCGCGCCTTGCTGATTGCTTCCGCACCCTGCATCATGCCACCCCCAACGCGGAGAAAATCACATGGAACAGCCACCCCACCAGGCAGCCGCCCGCAAGGAAGCTCGCGCAGACAATGCCGTCCTCAACGCCCCATACGATGTACCTGCGTACCTTCGCCTTCGCCTTCGGGTCGCCGAACACCTTCATCACCATTCACCCCCGAACGCGCGGATCGCTTCTCCCGCGCACCGCTCGCAGATGCGCACTCCGCGCACCTCCTTCGCGTCCGCGTCCCCGCAGAACACGCACCCCGGCGCATACTTGTGCAGGATGATCGTGTCGCCCTCCGTGTAGATCTCCAGCTTGTCCTTCTCCTGGATGCCCAGCACGCGCCGCAGCTCGATCGGCAGCACGATCCTGCCCAGCTCGTCCACCCGGCGCACGATCCCTGTTGCTTTTTTCATGTTGTTTTTTCTCCTTTCATACCATCCATCTGGCCAGCGCGACCAGCGGCACTACGATTTTCCCGTTTCTTCGGTTCCCCGGCTTCTTCGCCGGGAATGTCTTGTCCTGCAGCAGCGTGTCGCGGCACAGGCCCACGACCTTGCACGCCTCCGGCATGGAGATCGTCTCCCTTTCGGGAAACAGCTCGCACAGCCGCTCCAGTTGCTCACGGAACCCTTCTTTTTCCTTTGGCACAGGCATCTCCTCCTTCGTTTCGCCTGAAAATGCCGCGGCGGTGAAAGATGTCCAAAAGGCCGCCGCGGCCACAGAAAGGATATGTGAGGGTCGCCCACCCGTCGCGCCCCTCAGTTCCGGCGCGGAAAAGACTCCGCGCCGCAGCTCAGGTCCTCACCCGGCAAAGTCCACCACCAGCTCCGTCTCGCGGAAGGTAAACGGCGCCGGCGCCGCCCTCTCCGGCTCCTCGTCCAGATAGTTCTTGCCAAATACCATGCGGAACTGCTCCCGGTTCCATCCCTGCTCCCGCATGGCCTTCTCCTGGCCGTAGCGGTGCAGCCGCTCGGCGGTCTCGCCGCTCCGGTGCGCCGCCTCCGGCCCGAAGATGTGGCACCGCTCGTGGCACAGATACACCGTCAGCCCGAACTTGTCGGAGAGCTTCCGGTTCGCCCCGCCGAAGATGTGGTGCACATCCAGCGGATCGTCCGCGCCGTTCCTGCCGCACAGCCAGCACGTTCTTTCTTCCATCATCGCGCCTCCCATGTCGCCTCATAGTTCTTGAACCATCGGTTCAGCTCCTCGCACCGGTGCTTTGCCCTATGCTCCTGCTGAAACTTCTCCGTTCCCAGCACCTCGCCCGTTTCCCTGCTGCGGATCGTCACGGTGTACCTCATCGCATTTTCCTCCCTTCACGGCCGGCTGCGTTCCGGCTCGCACACCGCGCGCGCCTTACGACGCGCGCTTGCTGTGCTCCAGCGCCATCGCCAGTCCCTCCGTGAAGGCGCACAGCTGTGCCTTCTGCATGTCGTTCATGTTCTGCATCATGCGGCCGAGCCGCTCCAGCGTCCTCTGTTCGTTTCGTGTCAGCATTTTCGTCACCTCCTTTGCACATCTATGTGTTTGTATTGCCATTGTAAGCAATGCAAACACATTTGTCAAGCACTTTTTGTGTTTATTTTGCATTTCCTATTGACAATTTGCGTCTTGATTGCTACTATTGCGGCAAGGAGGTGATTCCAATGGGAGATAGAATCAAAGTGCTGCGGCAATCGCTTGGACTAACACAGCAAGAATTTGCTGACAGAATCGGTATTAAGCGTGGAGCGATTGCAAACTACGAAATAGGACGCAACATATCCGACGTTGTAATAAATTCGATCTGCAGGACATTCAACGTCAACGAACACTGGCTGCGCACCGGCGAGGGCGAGATGTTCGTCCAAATCTCGCGCGATAAGGAGGTCATGCGCTTCGTCGGCGAGGTCATGCGCGGCGAGGAAGATACCTTCCGTCGCCGTTTCCTTCTGGCGCTGGCCCGTCTTCCGGAAGAGCGCTGGGCCGACATCGAGGACTTTGCCCGGCAGATCACCGCGGAAAACACGAAAGAGGAGCAGGATTGATTTCCTGCTCCTCTTTCTTTGCTTATTCTTTGCTTATTCACGCTGCGCGCAAAAATTCCAGCGTCAGCTCCATCGACCGGCTGTCGGCGATATCCAGCAGCCGCTCGATCTCGCGCCGTAAGTACGCCCTCCATTCCTCGTCTGTCATAGTTCATCCTCCCATAGCTTCTCCACAGTCGTTTCGAGCGCCCGGGCGATCTTGATCGCCGTCACCACGTTCGGCAGCCGCCCGCGCTCCACCTCGCTGATCGTTGTCTTCCCGCATCCCACCTTTCTCGCCAGCCACCGCTGGCTCATGCCGAGGTATTCTCTGTATTCTTTCACTTTGTTTCCCATTTCGTGCTATCACCATATCATAAAGTGTCGGCTCTGTGTGCTTTTTGGCCCGAAATCAGTCCGTTTCCTCCTTTTTCTGGACTTTCGCACTTTTATATGGTATACTGCACCCAGCCGGCCGCGAGAATAGCTTGCCACATCGCGGCCAAAATATGAAACGCCCGTGTCCCGCGGGCGAAAGAAAGGAGCCAGATCATCATGCGCGAATCACGCGCCTCTTCCCCCGAAGTTTGCCGCAGGCCCTTTCCATGGAGCTCCGTCACCATCGGCGTCCTGTTTGTCCTGTGTGTCGTGCTTGCCGGCCTGCTGGTTTTCCAGTCCGCGCGCCTGCACCGCGAGCAGGAGCGTCTCGCCGTCGCAAACGACACGATCGAGTTCGCGCGCAGCGAATTTTCCAACGCTGACGACGAGGTCGCGCGCTACCGGTCAGCCGCTCTCGGGTACTACGCAGAGCACGGCGGCACCTACATCATGCCTTATGATTATTCGGCTGGCTTTGAAGGGTACTGCAAGCGTCACCCAATCCCGGCCCCGCTGCTCGATCTCGGCTCGTGAGGTGTCTCCATGGATTTTGATACCGCTCGTCAGCTGCTCGTCGAATACGATGATAAAGAAACACGCCGCCGCATCCAGCGCCGTATGTCACCGGCCGAGCGCCGCGCCTACCGCGAACGGATCGCTGAAGCCGAGGACGTTTATCATCTCGGAAAATTTACGCACGAGGAAGATCTCAGCACCATCAAATCCCTGCGTTCCTGCCTCTGGTGCATGGCGCTCTCCGGCTCTGCCTGCGTTGGTGTCGCTGTTTACAGCGTTATGCCCGTTCTGTGGCTTGTCCTCTCCTGCGCTGCCATCGCCTTTGCCTGCCTCGTCGGCATGCTGTTTCTGATTACGTGGCTCTCCACAATGGCGGATGTCTCCATTCTTCCCCGCTGGCTTCTTTATGTTGCCTCTTTCGCGGCTCCGCTGCTGTTCTGGATTGTAATAAATCTGTTTTCATGATAGTGCACCGCATCCAGCCATATCTCAAAACCACTTTTGCATATTGCCAACGTTGGCAACATGGTTTGATGCCAACACAATTTCGCGGCCTCACGAAAATGATGCCGAGCCAAAAACAAAAAAGCCGCCACGGTGCTGCAGCACCGTAGCGGCCGTTCATTCCTCTTTTCAAGAAAGGGAGATGCCCATGGCAAAAAAGAAATATTATCAGCGGCCGGACGGCCTGTATGAGGCCATCCGCGTCGTCAACGGCAAGCGCAAAGCCTTCCGCGGCCGCACGCCGCATGAGGTCGAGCAGAAGATGATCGCCTACCAGGGCGAGATCGCGCGTGGCCGTCTCTTCCGCGAGGTCGAAGAGGAATGGGAGGCCGAACACTTCCCCACGCTCACGGCGAACACGCTCAAGGGCTACCGGCCCGCAGCGAGGCGCGCCGTTGACCGCTTCGGCGACACGCCCATCCGGAATATCAAAGCGCCGGAGATCAAGCGCTTCATCACGGAGTTTGCGCACCCGGGCGGCATGGCCAGCCGCGCGCAGAAGACCGTCACGAACCAGCTCCTCGTCACATCCCTGATTTTTCGCTACGCCGCCGAAAACGGCGAGATTGAGTATAACCCCTGCACCAACGTCACCGTCCCGAAGGCGCTTCCAAAAAAGCGGCGAGAGGCCGCCAGCCCAGAAGACGAGCAAAAAGTTAAGGCTGCGGCGGATGTGTGGCTCCTGCCTTACCTGATCCTCTACACTGGTCTCCGCAAGGGCGAGGCGCTGGCGCTCACGTATGGCGACATCGACCGTGCCGCGAATGTTATCCACGTCTCGAAAAGCGTCTACGTTGTCAATAACAAGCCGTACATCAAACAGCCAAAGACAGCCGCCGGTATTCGCACCGTGCCGATCCTCGACCCGCTCCTGCCGAAACTTCCGCGCTCCCGCAAGAAGTCCCTCTATCTGTTTTCTGACGACGGCGGCCAGACGCCGCTCTCTGAGATGCAGTATCAGCATCATTGGTCACAGTTCGTCGCGGCCACCGGCATCCAATGCACGGCCCACCAGCTCCGGCACAGCTATGCAACGATGCTTTTTGAGTGCGATGTGCCCGTAAAAGATGCGCAGGATCTTCTCGGCCACTCCACCGCCGCCATGACACAGGACATTTACACACATATCCGCGATACACATCGCACCGAAGTCGCGCAGCAGATCAACGAGAAGCTGCGCAAAAAATAGCCTTTTCACTGTGTAGTTTCTGTGTCGTAGGCCCTCTGAAACCTCCCGAAATGTTCCGAAACATTCCGAAGCAAAAAGCAAAGAAAAACCGTTGAAAAACCAAGATTTCTTGATTCTTCAACGGTTCTTTCTTTTGGCGGAGAAGGAGGGATTTGAACCCTCGCGCCGCTTATCACAGCCTACTCCCTTAGCAGGGGAGCCCCTTCGGCCACTTGGGTACTTCTCCAAGCCGAATTCCACTTTCCATATGGACGCGCGGCCAGCGCGCTGCATTATAGTAGCATATTCGGCAGCGGATGTCAACTTGTTTTTTGGTTGACACCGCGCGCAAAATGCGTTATAAGTGTGCCAGAACAAAGGAGATACGTCTATGCACTACACATCCGTACTTTTTGACCTCGACGGCACGCTGCTCGACACGCTCGGCGACCTGACCGCCGCCATGAACCGCACGCTCACCCGCCACGGTCTGCCGGAGCGCACGCGGCAGCAGATGCGCACCGCGCTCGGCAACGGGGCGCGGCGGCTGATGGAGCTGTCCGTTCCGTCGGGCACGGACAGCGCGCTGTTCGAGACGCTGCTGGCGGAATACAACGCCGACTATGCCGCCCACTGCCGCATTGAGACCGCCCCCTACCCCGGCGTCGCCGCGCTGCTGCGCACGCTGCACACGCAGGGGCGCAAGCTCGCCATCGTGTCCAACAAGCCGGACGAGGCCGTGCGCGCACTGCGTGCGGATTTCTTCGCCGACGCAGTCCAGATCGCTGTCGGCGAGACGGCAGCCATCCGGCGCAAGCCGGCGCCGGACATGCTGCTGGCCGCCATGGAACAGCTCGGCGCCGACCCTGACAAGACGGTCTTTGTCGGCGATTCCGAGGTCGATATTGCCACGGCGCGCGCAGCAGATCTGCCGTGCATCAGCGTGCTGTGGGGCTTTCGTGACCGGGACGTGCTCGAGCGCGCCGGCGCGCAGCAGTTCGCCGCCGACATCGCGCAGCTGCAGGCGCTTCTGGGCTGAAAAAATCCGCTGGGATCAACCAGCGGATTTTTTATGCCATCCTGCGGCGCAGAAACTTCAGCTTCGTCTCCGAGATGAGGATGGCAACGAGGATCAGCGCGAAGCCAACGATCACGCGCGGCTCCAGATGCTCGTGATAGAACGCAACGGAAAACAGCGTGCCGAACACGCTCTCGAGCGTAAGCAGCAGCGCCGCCGTCGTGGGCGGGGTGTACTTCTGCCCGAATGTCTGGAGCAGAAAGCACAGGCCGGTGCACATGACGCACAGGTAGCCAAGACGCAGCCACACATCCGCCGGGATCTCCTCCGGCGCAGGCGCGGCGAACGGCGCCGTGACCCAGCTGAGCACGGCTGCCACAGCAAACTGCACGAACGAGAGCAGCACCGGGCTGCGCCCTCTGGCCGCACTGGCGGTGGCGATGATGTGCAGCGCGTAAAACACGCCGCTGAGGATCGTCAGCCCCTCGCCGCGGCCGATGCGCAGGTCGCTCTGCAGGGACACGAGCCCCATGCCGCCCAGGCACAAAAGCACCGCCGCGAGGTTGTACCGGTCCGGCCGCCGCTTATGGATCAGCCACCAGAAAAACGGCACGAACACGCAGTACGTCGCCGTGAGAAAGGCGTTTTTCCCCGGCGTGGTGTGCACGAGGCCATACGTCTGAAGGGTGTAGGCCAGGTACAGGCACACGCCCATGCACGCCCCACCGGTGAGATAGCCGCGGTCGAGCCGGCGCAGGCTCCGGATACCGATGAGCGCCATGAGCATGGCCGCACCGGAAAAGCGGATGGCCAGCAGCCACAGCGCGGGGACGGTGGCAAGTGCGTCCTTCATGATCGTGAACGAGCTGCCCCAGAGGAGCGTCGTCACGATCAGGGCGAAGCGGCCGAGACGGGTATAAGCATGGCTTGCGCCGGGGTCAGGCATAGAGATCAGGGTTCCTTTTTCATGAATTGTCCGGCCGCGCGCATCATGAGGCGCTTGGTGCCGGCGGTCTCAAATTCCACCTCGAGCAGCGCATCGCCGCCCATAGGCTGGATCTTCGAGACGACGCCGGAGCCGAACGCGCGGTGCGTGACCCGGTCGCCGACGGCGAAGGCCGGGGCAGCTTTGCCCGCCGGCTTTGCCGCGGGCGGCGCGGGCCGCACGGGCGGCTTGCGCCGCGGTTCCGGCGCGGAGACCGTATAGGCACGCGGCGCGCTCTGGCGCGGCGGGTACTGCTGCTGGTCGCGGCTGGGCTCGGAATAACCGTAGCCGCGCGGGACGTTGAGCTTCTGAATATCTTCCTCCGGGATCTCCTCAACGAAACGGGAGACGCGATTGGCCGTCGTGCGGCCGAAGAGCATGCGCTGGCGGGCGCACGTGAGGATGAGGTGCTCGCGCGCGCGGGTGAGCGCGACGTAGCACAGGCGGCGCTCCTCCTCCATTTCATCCGGCTCGCCGATGCAGCGCAGGCCGGGGAAAATGCCCTCCTCGCAGCCGACGATGAACACCGTCGGAAACTCCAGGCCCTTGGCCGCGTGCATGGTCATGAGCGTGACGCAGTCCATGGACTGGTCGTAGTTATCGAGGTCGGTATAGAGCGCGACCTCGTCGAGGAAGCCCGCGAGCGTGGGGTTATCGGCCTCCTTGGCGAAGGCAATGATGTTCGACTTGAGCTCCTGCACGTTCTCGATGCGGGCGGCGTCCTCGGCCGTGTTCTTTTCCTCGAGCGCGCGGACATAGCCGCTGCGCTCCACGACGAGGTCGTAGAGTTCGTCCGGCGGCATGGTTTTGGCCGCGGCCTGCAGCTCCTCGATCAGGATGGCAAACTGGCGCAGGCGCATCTGGCTGCGCTGCAGCTCGGGATAGGCGTCCGCGTGGCGGATGACTTCAAAGAGGCTCGTCTGCTGCTCATGTGCGAGCTGCGCGGCCGTTTCGACCGTGCGCGCGCCGATGCCGCGGGCCGGGGTGTTGATGATGCGCGTCAGACGCAGGTCGTCGCCCGGCGTCTGGATGACGCACAGGTAGGCCAGCATGTCCTTGACCTCCGCGCGGTCGAAAAAGCGCGTGCCGCCGATGATGCGGTACGGGATGCCGTTGCGCTTGAAGGCATATTCGAGCTGGTTGCTCTGCGCGTTCATGCGGTAGAGCACGGCGTGATCGCGGAAGTTCATGCCGTGGCCAAAGTCGTCCATGATCTTCGTGGCGACATAGCGCGCCTCGTCGTTCTCATTTGTGGCGCAGTAGAGCGTGAGCGGGTCACCGGCTTCGGCCTTCGTCCAGAGCGTTTTGCCCTTGCGGCCGGTGTTGTTGGCGATAACGTGGTTGGCAGCGTCGAGGATGCGGCCGGTGCTGCGGTAGTTCTGCTCGAGGCGGATGGTGCGGGCATTCTTGTACTGCTTTTCAAAGTTGAGAATGTTCTCGATCGTCGCGCCGCGGAACTTATAAATGCTCTGGTCATCGTCGCCGACGACACAGATATTGCCCCAGCCGTCGGCCAGCAGGGCCGCGAGCTGGTACTGAAGGTTATTCGTGTCCTGATACTCGTCGATGAGCACGTAGCGGAAGCGGCGCTGCCAGTGCTCGCGCACGTCCTCGTGCTCGTCGAGCAGGCGGACGGTGTTGTAGATCAGGTCGTCAAAATCCATCGCCCCGGCGGAAAACAGGCGCTGCCAGTAGGTCTGGTACACCTCGCCGATGCGGATGCTGCGCGGGTTGTGCGTCGCCTGCGCGCGCGCCAGATACTGCTCAGGCGTGATGCCGGAATCCTTGGCGCGGCTGATCTCCGTGAGCACGGCGCGGTACGGAAACGCCTTCTCGTCGAGATTCATCTCCTTGAGAATGCGCTTGACGACCGCCTGACTGTCCGACGTGTCATAGATCGTGAAGCTGTTGGGATAGCCGAGCTTGTCGGCGTCCCGCCGCAGGATGCGCACGCACGCGGAGTGGAACGTCGAGGCCCAGATGTCCGCCGCGGCCTCGGGGCCGAGCATGCGCTCGATGCG